>JACQDQ010000349.1 GCA_016201015.1 Pseudomonadota bacterium
CCGGCGCCCGCCGCAGGGCGACCCACGAAGATATGTCTTGCAATTTGAGAACAAAACGGGCATAATAGGCCCAAAGTGAACCTATGGTAATCTCATGGACGCTGACGGCTCATCTGGCCCTGTTCGCAATGACATCTTCGGGTGCCCCGGCGGCCCGGGGACTTGGCACGCGGCGACCCGGCTCGGGACCACACCCGGATGCGTGGCCGCAAAGACCCTGCTTCCGATCGGACGAAGCGGGCGAAACGGACCTATCGGACCAAACGGAGCAATCGGACGAAACGGAACAGGGGGGTGCGTGTGGAGGGGGTGTAGTGTTGGGTGACCTGGCACAGCCGGGTGTGCGGCTACCGCGCCAAGGCGCGCTCCACCGCGTCGCGCGCGCGGTAATAGCCGCCGACCAGCGGCAGGAACCACGGCGTGCCGCGGTAGACCACCGAGGTCGGGAACGGCCGCTCGTCGAAGGCGCAGGCGCGGTTGGCACGACAGGCGATCTTGAGCGCGGTCTGGTAGCCGAGATAGGTCGCCATGGCGACGCCGCTGCCGTTGCAGCCCATGGCGTAGTGCATGCCCTCGTGCCGGCCCATATGCGGCAGGATGTCGAAGGTGAAGGCGACATTGCCGCGCCAGGAATGGGTGAGCCTGACGCCGTTGAGCTGCGGATAGACGCCGCGCATACAGCGGTGAAGGCGCTTGGCCGCGGCCACCTCGTCGATGGTCTTGAAGCCGACGCGGCCGCCGAACAGCAGGCGCTTGCCGTCGGGCGACAGGCGAAAATAGAACAGCACGCGCTTGGTATCGCCGAGCATGCGGCCCTTCGGGCTCAAGCCCCGCGCCAGCTCGGGCGCCAGCTCCTCGGTGGCGATGATGTAGCTCGCCACCGGGATGACGCGCCGGCGATGCCAGGGGAAGGCGGCGGTGGTGTAGCCGTTGGTGGCGATCATCACCTCGCGCGCGACAATTTTTCCGGCGGAATGTTCCACGTGGAACATTCCTTGTTGGCGCGTGATTCCCGTGACATCGGCGGGGGCGCAGATCTTCGCCCCGGCCCGGCGCGCGGCCTGGGCGAGGCCCTGATGGTAGAGCGCGGGGTGGAGGCCGCCGCCGCGCTCGCCGCGCATGCCGCCGTGATAGAAGTCGCTGCCGATCTCCTCGCGCTGGCGCGCGCGCGGCACCATGGCGACGAGGCCGGCCTTCGCCGCCTCGCTGCCCTCGATGCGGCGGGCCAGCGCAGCGTAGTGGCCGGGCGAATGGGCGGCGGTGAAGCGGCCGCTGCGGCGGTAGTGGCATGCGATTTTTTCGCGGGCGATCAGCGTCTCGATGAAATCGAAGCTGCGGTCGCCTTCCTCGATCAGCGCGCGGGCCTGCTCCGGCCCGACGGCGCGGGCGAGCGCGTCGGACGGAATCTTGAGCGCGCCGCCGACCATGCCGCCGTTGCGCGAGCTGGCGCCGAAGCCCGGCGCCTCGCGGTCGAGCACGGCGACCTCGGCGCCGCCGCGGGCGAGCTCGAGCCCCGCCGACAGGCCGCAATAGCCGCCGCCGACGATGGCGACGTCGACCGCGTCGGGCAGCGGGTCGAGCCCGTCGGCCGAGGGCGCCGCCGCCTCCCACCAATAGGGCCGCGTCTTGAAGCCCGCCGCGAAGATGTCGTCGCTCACGCGGAGACGGACTCCACATGATCCTTGGGATCGCCCGTGGTGAAGACCGGCACGATGCGGATCTTGCCGCCGGCGTCGACCGACCAGCTGTGCACGCCGGCATAGGAGATGGCGTTGCGCTCGAGCACTTCGCGCGCCTTGGCCTCCAGCCCGTCGGGCACGTAGACGAAGAAATGGCGGACGCCGGTCTTGGTCTTGTCGTCGGCCGCGGCCGAGCCCCAGGCCCAGGTTTTCGCCTGAAGCTCGCCGATCTCGGTCTCGATCTCGGCCACCTCGCGCAGCTCGCCGGCGCCGGTGACGATGACGATATCGGGATAATGCGTGCCGTCCGGCGTCCTGATGCCGCGCTGCGGCACCGTCTCGTTGGTGATCGTCAGATTGTCGGCCGGCCAGTCCTTCTGGCCGGGGAACGGGAAGCGGCTGGCGGCGATGAAGCGGACGGCGCGGTCGTGGTCGGATTTGTTGGGCTGATCGGACTTCGGCATGAGTCGGTGTTCCTCTTGCTGGCGAATGCTGCAAGCCTAGAGCATCGCCGACGGCAAGGCCAGCCGCGGCGCGGCGGCGATTTAACTGTTCCGCGTCCGCCGCGATTGGTGTTCAATCGGGCTCGGCGCGGGGCGCGCCTTCATCAAATGGGTGCGGATTGCGGCGCATGCGGATGATCATCGCGGTCGTTGTGCTGCTCGGCCTGGGCGTGGCCGGCTACGCCTATATCGCCGACGAGTCGCGCGATGCGCCGGCCTATCTCCTCGCCACGGTCGAGCGCGGGCCGATCACCGCCGCCGTCTCGGCGACCGGCACGGTCAACGCGGTGATGCTGGTGCAGGTCGGCTCGGAAATCTCCGGCCAGATCCGCGAGCTCTACGCCGATTACAACGCGACGGTGCGCCGCGGCGACAAGCTGGCGCTGATCTCGCCGGAAATCTTCGCGGCGCGCGTCGACCAGGCGCGGGCCGAGCTGGCAAGCGCGCAGGCCAACATCCGCGCGGCGGCGGTGCAGGCCGAGCGCGCCGGCGCCGATGCGCAAAACAGCCGCGCCCAGCTCGTCATGCTGCGGGCGCAGACCACCGGCGCGCAGATCGCCGCCGATCAGGCGCAACGCGAGCTGGCGCGCAAGATCGGTCCCGGCCGCTCGGAATTCGTCGCGGCAAGCGAGCGCGAGCGGGCGCAGGCCGACTTTGACCACGCGGTCGCCATTCACGCCGCGGCGCGGGCGCAGGAGGCCGCCCAGGCGGCCGCCATCGCCGCGTCCGAGGCCGCAATCCGCGCCGCCGAGGTGCAGGTCACCGTCGCCGAGGCGAATGTGCAGCAGAAGGAGGCCATGCTGCGCCAGGCCGAGGTCGATCTGGCGCGGACCCGGATCACCGCGCCGATCGACGGCGTCGTCGTCGAGCGCAATGTCGATGTCGGCCAGACGGTGGCGGCGAGCCTGCAGGCGCCGACGCTGTTCACCATCGCCCAGGATCTGGCGCGGCTGCAGGTCGAATGCTACATCGACGAGACCGATATCGGCCGCGTCGCGCTCGGCCAGACGGCGACGTTCACGGTGAGCGCCTATCCCGGCGAGTCGTTTCCCGGCGAGGTCGTGCAGATCCGCAAGGCGGCGCAGGTGATCCAGAACGTCGTCACCTACATCGTCGTCCTCTCGGCGCGCAACGAGACGCAGCGGCTGTTTCCGGGCATGACCGCCACCGTGCAGATCGTCACCGACCGGGTGGCCGACGCGCTGCGCGTGCCGAATGCGGCGTTGCGCTTTCGGCCGCTGCGCGGCGAAGGCGAGGGCGCCGGCGCGGCGGCGACGCCGGCCGATCCGGCGGCGCCCGCGGCGCAGGTTTACGTCATGAAGAGCGGCGGCGAGTTGCGGCCGGTCGCGGTCGAGCCCGGCCTCAGCGACGGCCGCTTCACGCAGGTGACGAGCGGCGCGCTCGCCGCCGGCGACACCGTGATCGCCGGCTACCGCGGCCCGCCGAAGGCGGCGCAGCGGCGGTTCCTGCGGTTTCGCTTATGACGCGCGCAGCCTCTCATGAACCCGCTCGCCGGCTTTAGGATCGCCCTCGATGCGCTGCGCGCCAACAAGCTGCGCAGCGCGCTCACCATGCTCGGCATCATCATCGGCGTCGGCGCCGTCATCGTCATGGTGGCGATCGGCGCCGGCTCGCGCGCGCGGGTCGCGCAGCAGCTCGAGACGCTCGGCTCCAACCTCGTCATGGTGCTGCCGGGCTGGGCCAATACGCACGGCGCGCGGCTTGGCCAGGGCTCGCGGATGAATCTCACGCAGCAGGATGCGGTGGCGATCCGCGCGGAGATTCCCGGCGTGAGGCTGTCCGGCGTCACCTGGTGGGCCGGCGGCCAGGCGGTCTATGCGGACCGCAATTGGACCACACGCATCCACGGCGTCGCTCCGGATTTCCTCGCTGCACGCACCTGGGCGGTGGCGCAGGGC
>JACQDQ010000057.1 GCA_016201015.1 Pseudomonadota bacterium
ATATAAGGTGATGCGGCTAACCCCGCTCTCTCGCAACAACGGCCCAGCGTCCCATGCCACGCGCCTCACCTGCTACTCGCAGCGATGTCGACACAGCCAATCACACCCCTTGACTGCAAATCGCCCATATAAGGACGAGGACGATAAAAGAGGGCCTCATGGTGAGGAGGCCGCGCCAGCGGCCGTCTCGAACCACGAGGCCGTCTTGCTTCAAATGCGAATGCCCTGCGGTGATGAAGCGAGTTGCGACAGTAACATTCGGGTCTCCCGAGACGCGCGGCGGTTGAACCGATGATCCGCTATCTCGTCGATCGGATCGTCCAGGCGATGATCGTCATCGCGCTCATGTCCTTCGTCATCTATGGCCTGATCGGCCTGATGCCGGGCGACCCGATCGACCTGATGATCAGCTCGAATACCAAATTCACCTCGGCCGATGCCGAGCGCCTGAAGCAGGTCTACGGCCTCGACCGGCCGGTCCTCGAGCGCTATGCCGCCTGGGCGACGGCGGCGCTGCAGGGCGATTTCGGCTATAGCCGCAGCTTCTCGCGGCCGACGCTCGAAGTGCTCGGACCGCGCCTCGCCAACACCGCGGCATTGATGATCGGCGCCTTCCTGCTGGCGCTCGCCGTCGGCCTGCCCGCCGGCATCTACGCCGCGACGCGGCCCAACTCGCCGGCCGACGCCGCGATCAACCTGCTGTGCTTCCTTTCGGTGTCGGTGCCGACCTTCTGGCTGGCCCTGATGCTGATCATCGTGTTCGCCGTGCTGCTCGGCTGGCTGCCGGCCAGCGGCGTCGGCACGCCGGGCCAAACCGGCGTCTTCGACGCCATCCGCCACCTGATCCTGCCGGTCTTCACCCTCGCCTTCGTCGAGGCCGGCGGCTATGCCCGCTATGCCCGCGCGGCGATGCGCGAGGCGTTGCGCCAGGACTGGATCCGCACGGCGCGCGCCAAGGGCGCGAGCGGGCGGCGCGTCGTGCTCGGCCACGCGCTGCGCAACGCGATGATCCCGGTGGTGACGATCATGGCGCTGGGCTTCGGCACATTGTTCTCCGGCGCGCTCATCACCGAGCAGATGTTTGCCTATCCCGGCATGGGCAAGCTGATCTTCGATGCGATCAACGGCAACGACTACAACCTCGCTTTGGTCTGCCTGCTGTTCGCGACGTTGCTGACCCTGCTCGGCAATCTCGCCGCCGATCTCGCCTATGTGGCGCTCGACCCGCGCATCAGCTTCGCCGCCGGCGCGCCCGGCTCCGGACGCGGCGCATGACCGTTCCGCCGCGCGTCATTGCCGGCTGCGCGCTCGCCGTCCTGCTGCTGCTCGTCGTGCTGTCGATCGGCGCGCCGCTCGTCGCCGTCGCCATCGGCCAGGACGCCACCACCACGGACCTGCTCAGCCGCTATCAGCCGCCGTCCCTGGATCACCCGCTCGGCACCGACGATATCGGCCGCGACGTGGCGCTGCGCCTGCTCTATGGCGGACGGGTGTCGCTGAGCGTCGGCATCGTCGCCGCGCTGCTGGCGGCGGCGATCGGCACCGCGGTCGGCGTCGTCGCCGGCTTCTTCGGCGGGCGCTTCGACGCGCTGCTCATGCGGTTCACCGATGGCGTCATCCGGGCCGCTGCGCGTCATGCTGCGCCATATTCTGCCCAACGCCGTCTCGCCGATCATCGTCGCCACGACGCTCGCCGTCGGCAACATCATCCTGTTCGAATCAGTGCTGAGCTTCCTCGGCCTCGGCGTGCAGCCGCCGTTGCCGAGCTGGGGCAACATGCTGACCAACGCGCAGGAGGTGATCTGGCAGGCGCCGATGCTCGCCGTCTATCCCGGGCTGCTCATCCTGCTCATCGTCGTCGCCTGCAACCTGCTCGGCGACGCGCTGCAGGACGCGCTCGATCCGCGGGCCGAGAACCGGCGCTAGGGCTTGCGCGCGACGAGGTCGATCAGCGCCGACATGCCGCTATGCCCCGTGCCCTCGCGGATCACCTCGTCGTGCGCGGCCAGATGCAGGATCGTCATGTCGGCGAAGGCGGCGCGCAGCAGCTCCGGCGTGTACATATGGTCGGCCCAGGGCGGGCCGCCGGTCTTGTAGTCGAGCTGCTTCGGCGTGTAGCCCTGCAGCAGCAGCAACCCGCCCGGCTTGAGCGCCCGCTTGATATTGGCGAACATCGCCGCGCGCTGCACCGGATCGGCGAACTGCACGAAGATCGCGGCGATCACGTCGAAGCGCGATTTCCCCCAGGCCCAGCGATGCAGGTCGGCCAGCTCGAAGCGCAACGCGGCGCCGCTCTCCGCCGCCAGCTTCTTCGCCTTGGCCTGCGCCACCGGCGAGAAATCGATCGAAAGCACGTCGAGCCCCTGCTTCGCCAGCCAGGCGCCGTTGCGCCCCTCGCCGTCGGCGACCGCCAGGCAGGCCTGGCCCGGCTGCAACAGATGGCGTTGCGCCGCGAGGAAGGCGTTGGGCGCCTTGCCGAACAGATAATCGTCGATGGCGAAGCGGCTGTTCCAGCGCTCCAGCGGCGATTCTTCGCTCATATCGACTCCCGTGCGGCAGTGCTCGCCAGGCCGCTCCGATCAAGATCGCGCCGGGAATCAGGGCGACGACGCCGGCGATCACGCCCTGATAGAGACCTTGCAGCAGCAGATCCGCCGCCGGCACCGCCAGGATGCGGCCGCCGGTAATCGCCAGATAGGGCGGCAGGTACGCGGCGAGCGACACGACGGAGACGACGGCGACAATGCGCACGGCGCCGCCGCCCCAGGCGCGGGCGGCGATCGTGTAGGCCGCCCACACGATGCCGGAGGCGACAAACAGCGCGTGGCCGCGCCACGCCCCATCGTCGCCATGCGCCGCTCCCTGCCAGGCGATCAGCCCGATGCCGGCCACGATCGCCGCGGTGCCGGCGAGCTGGCGCCGGTCGAGCCGCTCGCCGAGCAGGAAGATGCCGAGCACCGTCGTCACCACGAAGACCACGCTCGGAATGATGACGCCGCCGTGCCCGGCCGGCGCGAACATGTAGCCGGCATAGGCGAGCAGGGTGTAAGGCACGCCGGCGGTGGCGGACAGAACCAGCGCTCGCGGCCAGCCGAAGCCGCCGATGCCGTCGCGCGACGGGCCGCCGCGCCCCAGCAGCGGCGCCATGATGATGCCGGCGACGAGGAAGCGCAGGGCGGTCAGATCGAAGGCGTCCATGGTGGAGACGACGGCAAGCCGCGAGACGGCCGCCCAACCGCCCCACATCAGCGCGGCGCCGAGGCCGAAACACGAGCCGAGGACGAGATTGCGGCGGGAGGTCGGCATGCCATCCAAAACTGCGGTGAGGACCGCAGCCTAGCGTGGGCGCGCGCCTGGCAGTCCCGCGAATTGCGCAGATCAGCCCGGCATTCTTCGCGGCGGCGCCAGCGCCAAGCGGCGCGCATCGATCGCCGTGCGCAGGGGCAGGCTGGGCTGCGCGCCGGCGACCTGGCAGGCGAGCCCCGCCGCCACGCTCGCTCGATGCAGCGCCTGCGGCAACGTCGCGCCGCGATCGAGCGCCGCGCCGAGTACGCCGACGAAGGCGTCGCCGGCCGCCGTCGTGTCGACCGGCGTGATCGCCAGGGCGTCGACCGCCCAAGTTCCGTCGCGGCCCGCCGCAATCGCTCCCGCCGCGCCGAGCGTGAGAACGGCGGTCGTGCCGAGCATCTCGGCCAGCGCGCGAGCGGTCATCAGGGGCTCGGTTGTGGCGATGCCGCGCGCCTGCACCAGCGACGCCGCCTCCGTTTCGTTGACGACGAGCACATCGACGGCGCGCAGCGCCTCATCGGCCAGCGGCAAGGCCGGCGCGAGATTGAGGACGATGCGGCAGCCCCGCGCGCGGGCGCGGCGGATCAGCACCGCCGTCTCGGCGGCCGGCACCTCCATCTGCAGCAGCAGGGTCGTCGCCCTGGTCAGGAGATCGTCGCCGACCTGCTTTGCCGCCGCGTTCCGATTGGCGCCGGAGGCGACCGCGATGAGGTTGCGGCCGTCGCCGTCGACGCAAACCGCGGCACAGCCGGTCGGCCCGGCATCCTTGGCGACGCCCGACACGTCGACATCGGCCCGCGCCAGGCTGTCGAGCGCGATCTGGCCAAACCCGTCCTCGCCGACGCGGCCGATCATCCGCACCTCGGCACCGTCGCGCGCGGCGGCCACCGCCTGGTTCGCGCCCTTGCCGCCCGGGACCACGCGGTAGCTGTCGCCCAGCACCGTTTCGCCCGGCCGCGGCAATGCCGCCAGCGCGAAGACGAGATCGACGTTGATCGAGCCGAAGACGACGATCATCCAGCGGTCAGTGGGACATCAGAACCGGAATCGTCATGTGTTGTAGCAGGTGGCGGGTCGCCCCTCCCAGCACGATTTCGCGCGTGCGCGAATGGCCGTAGGCGCCCATGACGAGAAGATCCGTTCCGAGATCGGCGGCGCGGGAGAGCAGGGCGTCGCCGATGTCGAGGTCTTCGGCTTGCGTCGTCGCGGCCGTCGCCTTGACGCCGTGGCGCGCGAGGTGCAGCGCGATGTCGGCGCCGGGAATGCGCGCCGCCTCACTATTCGGCGGATTGACCGACAACACGGTCACCTCTTTCGCCCGCTTGAGCAGCGGCAGGGAATCGTTGACGCTGCGGGCCGCCTCGCGCGTCGCGGTCCAGGCGATCAGCACGCGCTCGCCGACCGTCGCGAATGTGCCGTAGCGCGGCACCGCGAGCACCGGCCGGCCGCTGCCCAACACCAGCGCCTCGACCAGATCGGGCCCACCGGCCAGGCCCCCGACCCCGCCCTCCGGCGCCTGACTCACCACGATCAGATCGGCGTGGTGGGCGTGCAGGCGCGCGCGCGCCGCCGCGTCGGCGGCAGGGGCGTCGACCCTGCGCCATTCCAGCTCCACGCCGGCGCGCTTGGCGCGCTCGCGCGCCAATTTTTCGGCCCGCTCGGCGGCTTCCTTGAGATGGAAGCGGTGCAGCTCCAATACGCTCGGCGGCAGCTCGGCGACGACGTAGCCGGGCAGGTAGATATGCGCAGCGACGTGCAGCGCCGTGAGATGGGCCTGGAATTTCGCGGCGAGGCCGGCGGCGACATCCAGGCGGCTGGCGGCACAGGCGGCCGTGTCCGCGTAAACCAGAATATCCTTGAGCGACATCGGGGTCCTTCGATTTCGAGATCGACAATTCCCACCCCAGCCGAAATGTTACCAATCCGCGTTGATGCAGATCAACCCATCGCTGCCGCGCAGCCGGCGGTTGGCGCGCCGGCGCTTTTGGTCTAGTACCAGACTCGCAAATTCGTGTGCCGGCAAGGAACAACATGTCGAGCGGCGGAGAATCGCGTATGGCGAACGGCCAGATCTATCCGGTCATCCTGTCGGGGGGCGCAGGCACCCGCCTCTGGCCGCTGTCGCGCGAGCTTTATCCCAAGCAGCTGCTGCCGCTCGTTTCGCCCCATAGCCTGCTGCAGGAGACGGCGCGGCGCGTGGCCAAGGCGCCTTATGCGGCCCCGCTGATCGTCTGCAATGAAGAGCATCGCTTCATCATCGCCGAGCAGCTCCGCCAGCTCGCTATCAAGCCGCGCGCCATCGTGCTCGAGCCGATCGCCCGCAACACGGCGCCGGCCGCCGCCGCGGCGGCGGTGATGCTGGCCGAGGCCGATCCGCAGGCCTTGATGCTGGTGCTGCCTTCCGACCACGTGATCGCCGATACGGCCGCCTTCGATCGGGCCGTTGCCGCGGCCGCCGCCGCCGCGCGCCAAGGGCGCCTCGTCACCTTCGGCATCACGTCGACCTTGCCGGAGACCGGCTACGGCTATATCCGGCGCGGCGCGGCGCTGGACGGCCTCCCCGGCGTTTTCGCCGTCGACCGCTTCGTCGAGAAGCCCGATCTCAAGACCGCCCAAGGCTACCTCGCCGAGGGCAAATGGTCGTGGAACAGCGGCATGTTCCTGTTTCCCGCCGCCCTCTTCCTCGACGAACTCATTCGTTTGGAATTGAGCATGGTCGGCGCGGCCCGCATTGCGGTCGGCGCGGCGACGCGCGATCTCGATTTCGTGCGCCTCTCCCGCGACGCCTTCGCCGGCGCGCCGGCCAAATCAATCGACGTCGCGGTCATGGAGCGCACGAAAAAAGCGGCGGTGGTGCCGGCCAACCTCGGCTGGAGCGACGTCGGCGCGTGGTCGGCGTTGTGGGAGATCGGCGCCAAGGACGCGGCCGGCAATGTCGTCATCGGCGACGTGATGGCCGAGGACACGCGCAATTCCTACCTGCGCAGCGATCGCGGCCTGCTCGCGGCCGTCGGGCTCGACGACGTCGTCGTCGTGGCGACGCAGGACGTGGTGCTCGCCGCGGCCAAGGACCGCGTGCAGGACGTGCGGAAGATCGTCGAGAAGCTGAAGCTCCAGAAACGCAGCGAGGCGGTGTCGCATCCCGTCGTCTACCGCCCGTGGGGCAGCTACCAGACGATCGACCTCGGTCCGCGCTTCCAGGTCAAGCGCATCACCGTCAAGCCCGGCGCCAAGCTGTCGCTGCAGAAGCACGCGCACCGCGCCGAGCACTGGGTGGTGGTCAGCGGCACCGCGTGCGTCACCTGCGACGACAAGCTGTTCACGCTCCAGGCGAATGCCTCGACCTATATTCCGCTCGGCGCCGTGCACCGGCTCGAGAACCCGGGCAGCGAGCCGCTCGACGTGATCGAGGTGCAGTCCGGCGGCTATCTCGGCGAGGACGACATCGTCCGCCTCGAGGACAGCTACGGGCGGAAGTAAGAAAACGTAATGTCAAATCCGGGGCCAGCGCCGCCACCGCCCAATTTCACCAGTTGGGACTATCTGATTGCACATTGCGACGGGATCGAAGGACTCTCACCGCTCGAACGGGAAAAGGCAAAACGGGCGTTCGCACAATTGCGAAAAGTATTTGGCAACGACTTCCTCAAGGAGTCATACGACAACAATCATCCCATGATTGGGTGGCGCATCGCGAATCAAGCGCCGTGGACTCGCAAATGGTGCATTTGGTTTTCCGAAGCGATCGAACGCGCAGAATCGGCTAAAGGCTTTTCGAAGATCTTGGAACGCCTATGCGATTCCAGGCGCTTTGACGAAGGGTTATCGGTACTTGACGTTGCCGATCGACTAGCCAGGGCGAAGTTTAGCATTGAGTTCGACGAGCCTGTCACGATCGAAGGGACAAAAAAGATACCTGACCTCAGAATATCAAACGCCGACGTGGATGAAATATTCTATGGCGAGGTGTCAGTACTAGGCCAAAGCAAGCCTGAGGCAACAATGTGGGAAAGGTTTCACAAGGTCACTTCGATTTTTTCCCGACCCGGCCAGAACCTATTATCTTGTGGGCGCTTGTTGAGAACTTTATCCGAGGAGTCTCTGTCAGAAGTAGTGAATGACGTCGAACAGCTCATATCGGTCGTTCAAAGTCGCAACTGCTTTCAAGAACTCATTCGTCCCGGAGTGATAGAGCTTGCGGTGGCCCCACCGCATGACTCAACGATCCTTTCTCTTTGGGCAGAGCAGCGCTCATTGACCCCGAACCAATTCTCTGCACCGCACGAATACGTCAACGAGCTTGGAAGGCTCAAAGCCAAGTTCGCCAAAAAAGTTCAGCAACTGCCCATTGATCTGCCGAATCTTCTTGTCATTCAGGCAGACAACTTACTTTGGAACATAAAGAATCGTGAAGAGCTAATCACAAATGTCGAAGAGATGGTATTTAGTCATTCCAATCTGTTGATTCTCGTTCTTTGCTCTGGAGTTATTATGTCTCCGGAAAAACTTTCACAATCGTATGGTATGAATAAGTATTCTAGAATTGAAACTATTTACGATACATCCAATGATTATTACATTTTTTTGAATAAATTCTGCACGGTCAAGATTACCCCACTCACAATCACAAGGATATTTTCTGCGTTCTCTATTTAGACTGGGTTGCTACCATCCCGTCGGCAAGAACGACGAAAATCCACTCTGGACCGATTTGTTACGCAACCGTCATTAACGGATGGGCGATTAGAAAAATGGCTTCTCAAGTATTTTTGTGGGGTG
>JACQDQ010000330.1 GCA_016201015.1 Pseudomonadota bacterium
GCACTCGCCGGCAATCACGATCTTGTTCGTGGTGGTGAGCGTCTCGCAGCCAAGCCGCGTGTTGATCTGGCTGTCGTCCTCGATGCCGAGCTTGACATCGTTCTCCAGGAACGCGTCCAGGATCGCGTCGGAGATCTGGTCGCACACCTTGTCCGGGTGGCCTTCGGAGACCGATTCACTCGTGAACAGGTAAGACGCGCGCATTAACTCATTCCTCTTGGGCTCGATATGATCCGATGATGTGGGTGAGAAGCGTCAGTCCCGCCGACGCGAGATGACGTAGGATTCGTCCCAGAACCACAACCCGCCATGCTGCTGCAGCACGTCGCGCGTGGCGTCGAGGTAGCGGCGATCGGAGATCACCGCCTCGAGCCGATGATCCTCGATCTGGGCGACGTAGATCGCGGCGTTCCAGGCGGCGAACAGGGTCGAGGTGCCGATCGTCTCGCCGATCTCGCTCGGCAGGGTGTGCATGTCGTAGCGGAACAGCGAGCGCGCGTCGGCATAGGCGTTGAAGTTGAGGTGGCGGCCGGCCGACCCGAGCTCGGTCTTGACCGCCTTGAGCAGCAGATGGCGGTTGGTCTGGAAGGGATTCTCGCCGGGCCAGATCTTCTGGATGATCTCGAGCCCGGGATCGCCGCCATAGGAATGCATGGCGAGCAGCCTGCCGCCGGGTCCGAGGCTGCGCGCCAAGGGCGCCAGGATGCGCCGCGCCTTGAACTCGGCCGAGGCACGCGCGCGATAGGGCTGCGAGGCGATCACCAGGTCGAAGTCGGCGCGGGCCGCGCCGCGGTGCGGGATGACCGGATCGAGCAGGAAGCGGTGATCCTCGCGATAGATCACCAGCACGGTCGGGCGCTCATAGACCGGGTTGCCGCTTTTCTGGCTCACATGCGCGCGCCAGTTCTCGGCCAGCAGCGGGCCGAGCGAAGTGATCTGCTCCTCGAAGTCGTGCGCCGTGGTGCCGGTCAGCGCCACCTCGTGCCACACCATGCTGGTCGCCGCGGTCACCGAGCCGGGCACCAGCCACGGCGATTCGGCATAGTAAAGATTGGTCATCACCAGCACGGTCGCCGGATGCTCGAAGAAGCGGTCGGGCATCTTCTCCAGCGCCAGCCGCACGTCCTCGAGGCTGATCTCCTTGCCGACCACGTAAAGCGGCATGGTCGGGAAACGCCGGTGCAGCGCGCGCATGACGCGCGCCAGCACGCTGCCGTCGCCGACCCCGGCGTCGAACACGCGGATCGCCGGCGGGCGCGGATGGATGTTGGCGAGCTCGAGCGACACCCGCTGCGCCACCACCCATTTCTCGCTGCAGGTGTTGACGAACAGCAGATATTTCTGGCGGTTGTCGTAGAAGCGGAAATTGCGGGCCGGCGCCACCGCGTCCGCTACAGGCGCGGTGGCGACCGCGGTGCCAGTGCCGCGACCGCCGGCCGCCGCGCGCGGCATCAGCAGCGGCTTCGAGCGGCCGTCGGCCGCCGGCACGTTCGCCGCCATGTAGGCGCGCACGCGGTCCAAGGTCACGGTGGTGAGGCGACCGCCATAGCGCAGGCGGCTGACGAACTTGCCGTCATTGACCGCGCGGCGGCCGAAGGTCGATTCGGCCACGCCGGCCTTGCGGCAGTATTCGGCAATCTCTTGCAGCAGCGTCTCGGCGTTCATCCCGTGCGCCTCCTGATGCGGGCGCCGGGACCATCGCAGCACCGTCCCACGTCGCCCTCAACCACAATACGTCCCACTATATCAGTGGGCGTGTGATTGGGATACGTCCCACCATAGCGAGGATGGTGGTGGGATGCGCGCGGCGGCCCGGCTATGTTGCGGCCGGCCAAATCCAGGGAGACCGGACGTGATCGACAGCTTCAATCCGCCGAATATGTGGTCGCCGTTCGGCGCCTTCTCGCTGGGCGTCATTCAGGGCGCCGGCCAGGTGGTTTATCTCAAAGGCCAGGTCGCGCTCGACCGCGCCGGCCAGGTGGTCGGCATGGGCGATATGCGGGCGCAAACCCGCAAGACGCTGGAAAACATCCAGGCGGTGCTCGCCCATGTCGGCGGCGCCATGGGCGATATCGTCTCCCTCACCCACTACGTCACCGACATCGCCAAGTTCATGCAGACCGGCGATATCCGCCGCGAGTTCTTTGCCGCGCCTTATCCGGTGACGACGACGGTGCAAGTCGCGGCGCTGTATCATGCCGATCTCATGATCGAAATCACCGCCATCGCCGAGATCCCGCAGGCGCGGTTCAAGCGCCCGGCGGGCGGGGGCTGAAACGGATGCGCATCGCCGCGCTCGAGACCGTGCAGCTTGCCGGCTACGAGAACATCCTCTGGCTTCGCCTGCATACCGATGACGGCCTCGTCGGTCTCGGCGAGACCTTCCGCGGCGCCGATGCGGTCGCCACCTATCTGCACGCCGAGGTCGCGCCGCGCCTGATCGGCCAGGATGCGTCGCGCATCGATGCGATTTCGAAGCTGCTGACCGCGCCGTATATCGGCTTCCGCTCGTCCGGCGTGGAGATGCGCGCCGCCTCGGCCGTCGATATCGCGCTGTGGGATCTATTCGGCAAGGCGGTCGGCCAGCCGGTGCATCGGCTGCTCGGCGGCCTCGCCCGCGAACGCATCCGCACCTACAACACCTGCGCCGGCTACAGCTACAACAAATCCGGCGGGCGGCGCGACGTGACCAGCGCCGCCGCGGAGGGCCCCTACGACGACCAGATCGCCTTCAATAAGGATGCCGGCGCTCTCGCCCAGAGCCTGCTCGGCGAAGGCATCTCGGCCATGAAGATCTGGCCGTTCGATCCCTTCGCCGGCCCGAGCGGCGGCAATTTCATCCATGCCGCGGACATCGACACGGCGCTGATCCCGTTCCGCCAGATCCGCCAGGCGGTCGGCGACCGCATGGAGATCATGGTCGAGCTGCACTCGCTGTGGGACCTGCCTTCGGCGCTGGCGATCGCGCGCGCCCTGCGCGAATTCCGGCCGTTCTGGGCGGAAGATCCGATCAAGATGGAGGACCCCGACGCGCTGGCCACCTATGCGGCGCGCGCCGGCATCCCGGTCTGCGCCAGCGAGACCATCGCCACTCGGGCGCATTTCCTCGACCTGCTGCGCCGCCAGGCCGTCGACTACGTGATGCTCGACGTCTCGTGGTGCGGCGGCCTCAGCGAGGCAAAGAAGATCGCCACCATGGCCGAGGCCTTCCAGCGTCCGGTCGCGCCGCATGATTGCACCGGGCCGGTCGTGTTCGCCGCTTCGGTCCACCTGTCGCTCAATCTGCCGAACGCGGTCTTCCAGGAATCGGTACGTGCCTATTACACGACCTGGTATCGCGACTTTGTCACGGTCGTGCCGCAGGTCGAGAACGGATGGATTCTGCCGCTGTCGGGGCCGGGGCTCGGCACGGAGCTCAAGCCCGAAATCCTGCGGTCGCCGCGCGTACGCCTGCGACGCAGCGACGTCACGAATTTGTGAGCGCCCGCATCATAAGGCCGCCACATTCGTGACTTTTTGTAGCGACATCGTGTCCGGGTACCATATTTGGACTCGGTCGTGGTGGCGCGCTGCATACGTCGCAAAATTGTCTCAGGGTCCGGCGCTTGTGCGATGGCCGCGCATGACCATTTAGAATAAGGCACTCGCGTTCGTGTTTCAGAGCATTTGCCTGCCTGGCGCTTCGGACTGCGTTCCATTTCGATCAAACCCGATTCTGGAAAGGCGGCACCCATGCGCATCGCGCTGCATCGAAGCGAACGCCGAATTCCCCGATCGGCCCGCTATGACGCGAGGCACCGCAGCCGGCTCCTCGGCGGCCTGCTGTCCGCGGTGATACCCGGACTGGGGCAGATCTATGCCGGCCAGAAGAATCGGGCCCGCTGGCAATTCGGTCTCTTTGCGCTGGCGTGCAGCGGCCTGGTCGGCGTCTATCTCGCCGTCCCGCCCTTCGATCTTGCGGTCATACTCGGCGTCGTCTTGCTGCTGGGCTTCGTGTTCGCCGTGCGTGCCTTCTCGATCGCCGATGCCGTGACCGCCATCGATCATCAATCCGGGCGCGGCGCGCACCGGCGTGGACGCTGGCTCGCCAACGGCAGCATCATCGGGCTTGGTCTGGCGATCAGCGCATCGTTGAACCTCGCGTTTATCGCGTTTGCCAGGTCCAATGACGCGCGCCCGGGAGCCTGGCAGGTGTTCACAACGATCTACGCCAGCAGCGCCCCGACCATCGTTGCCGGGGACTACATCGTCGCCTGGTCCGACTACTACGCGAGTCATGCGCCGCGGCGCGGCGACGTCGTCATTGCCGATTTCGGCGATCGGCGCGACGGCGGGACGACGCCTTACGTCAGGCGGGTCGTCGGCGTGCCCGGCGACCAGATTCAGCTGCGCAAGGGACGGCTTTACATCAATGGCGCGGTCGCCCCGCGGATCGAAATCGATCCGGCTTGGGCGTCGGCAAAGGATCGTCGGGCCGGCCACGCGCCGTTCCGTCGCTTCATCGAAACGTCGCCGGAGGGTCGGCAGTACGAAATCTTCGAATGGTCCGACGACGAATCCTTCGACACCACGGGCGTATACGTGGTGCCCAATGATCGCTACTTCGTGCTCGGCGACAATCGCGACAACTCGCGCGACAGTCGCGAGCTGAGTTTCGTCGGCTACGTTCCGCGCGAGTCGATCCGCCACAAGCCGACATTCATCGTGTGGAGCCGCGCCTTCGAGCGCATCGGCCAGTCGATTCAGCCGGAGCTCTAGGCCGTCGAAACGACGTGGCGCGGGCTACACCACCGCGCCGCGCGCGGTTATCGGCCACAGCGCCTCGACGCGCCCCCGGCGGATGCCGACATACCAGTCGTAGAGATTGACCGTCGGGTCGCAATGGCCGGGGATCAGCCTGATCTTGTCGCCGACGCGCAAGGCATTGGTCGGCCGGCTGATCGCCAGCTTGCCGTGCTCGTCGGCGGCACGCACATATTCGACGCCGTCGAAGCCGGGCACCGTCGGGTTGCCGGAATCCGTGCTCAACGCCTTGAGCCCGGCATCGACCACGGCGCGGTCCTCGGTCGGCCGGCTCATCACCGTCGCCCACACGAACAGGCTGTTTTCGAAGGTCGGCCGCGGCGTGCCGTTGCTGTCGAGGTTGCGCGCGTAATCGGCGTCCATGAACACGTAGGAGCCGCATTGCAGCTCGGTATAGACGCCGCTCGCCGCCTCGAAGGCGAAGCTGCCGGTGCCCGCCCCGGTCACCGTCGGGCAGGAAATGCCATTGCGCTCGATCAGCGCCTTGGTCGCGCCCGCCTTCTCCGCCGCACCGCGAATCGCCGCCTGCCGCTCCTCGAACTTGCGGATGTGCTGCGCGCTGCCGTGATAGGCCTGCAACCCGCCGAAGCGCAGATTCGCCGATTTGGCGATGGCTGTGGCGAGGCGCAGCGCCGGCTCGCCCGCAGCGACGCCGCAGCGCGCGGCGCCGACATCGATCTCGATCAGCACCGACAGCGTCGCGCCGAAGTCGCGCGCCGCCGCGTCGAGGGCCGCCACCTGCCCGGCATTGTCGACGCAGACCGCGATGCGCGCCAGACGCGCCAGGGCGGCGAGGCGCTGCAGCTTGGTGCGCCCGACGATCTCGTTGGAGACCAGCACATCGGCGACGCCGCCCTGCACCATCGCCTCCGCCTCGCTCACCTTCTGGCAGCACACGCCGACCGCGCCGCGGGCGATCTGCTGCAGCGCGATCATCGGGCATTTATGCGTCTTGGCGTGCGGCCGCAGGGCGACGCCCTTGCCGGCGATCGCCTGCGGCAGCCGCGCGAGGTTGCGCTCGAAGGCGTCGAGCTCGATCAGCAGCGCCGGCGTGTCGACGTCTTCGAGCTTCATGCCGATCTCGGCCGGCGGGCGTGTCGTCATGCTATCCCCCGATCTACATCCGCCGTGGAAGGTAGCGGCAGTAATACGCCAGCACCAGCATCGACGCGCCGCCCACCGCGAACACGGCAGGGAGCTGGGCCAGCTTGAGCACCACGGAGAAGATGCCCATCGGCACGAGCTGCGCCACGTCGCGATAGGTGGCGAAGACAGAGGTCATCTCGGCGCGTTCGAGCGGCCGCACGGCGCGCAGGAACGGCACGTTGCCGGCGCCGTCGATGATCGCGCCGGCGATCGGCGTGACGATCAGCATTGCCGCGCCAAATCCCGGAAGCCCGGCGACCAGCGACAGCACGAGCGTCAACAGCCCGGTCAGCGTGAAAGCGACGATCAGCAGGCGGCGCAAGCCGAACCGCCGCCCCAAGCGGCCCCAAACCGGCACCAACAGCATGCCGAGCATCCCCACCGAGACCAGGAGGCCGGCGGTCTGCGCATCGAAGCCGGCGGTGACCAGGTAGATCGGCGCGTAGACGAAAAACATCGCCCACCAGCCGGAGCGCCCGACGACCAGGAGATAGCCCAGCACCAGCCGCGGCTGCCCGGCAAAGCGCCTGAGATAGCGCAGCGGCGGCGGCGGCGGCCGGGTCATTGGCGGGACCACCGGGCTTTCGGTGATGCGCAGGAACCAGAAATAGGCAAGCAGGCTTGCCGCGGCGCCGGCCGCGACGACGAAGGGCGCCGCCGTTCCCAACTTGCCTTGCAGGAAGATGCCGAGCCACGGCCCGACGATGTAGGCCGAGCCGCCGATGAAGATGCGTCTGGGCTCGAAGAAGTTGAGCTGGCGCCGCGGGATGTGATCGAGCAGATAGAGGTTCAGCGTCACGTCGTTGGCGACGCTGGAAAAGGCGCGCAGAGCCAGACCAAGAATGAAGCCCCAGGCGGTCTGGGTCGAAAACAGCGCCATCGACGCGACGGTACACGCCGCTGCCAGGGTGATCATCCAGCGGCGGCGGATCAGCCGCACGAAGGCGGGCATCGACAGGCTCGACGCCAGACCGAAAACGCTGACCGCGAAATACAGCACGCTCACCTGCTGCGCATCGCCGAGCAGGGCGAGCCCGTCGAGCGGCAGCACGGCGATCAGCGTCGCCCGCGAGAACGACTCGAGCGAGAACAACGCGATGAAAGCCGCGGCGTGCGGCTTGGCGACGGCGGAGAGCCAGACCGGAAGATGAATTTGGCGCATGCGTGGTTGAGCTTGACCGCTGCATCTCACGTAGGGGCGGGTTTGAAACCCGCCCCTACACTAGACGACGATCGATGCAGTGTTCAAAACGCCACGCGGTCGCCGCCTTTGAGCTGCAGCATGGCGCGCGCCTCCTGCGGGCTGGCCACTTCGAGCGACAGGTTCTTGAGAATGTCGCGCACGATCGTCACCTGCTCGGCATTGCTCTTGGCCAGCTTGCCCTTGCCGGCATAGAGACTGTCCTCGAGCCCGACGCGGACATTGCCGCCCATGATCGCGCCCATGCTGACGAAGCTCAGCTGGTGCCGCCCGGCGGCGAGGATCGACCATTGGTAGTCGCTGCCGAACAGCTTGTCCGCCATGCGCTTCATGTGCATCAGGTTCTCATGGTCGGCGCCGATGCCGCCGAGAATGCCGAAGATCGTCTGCACGAATAGAGGCGGCTTGACCAGCTTGCGCTCGAGGAAATGCGCCAGATTGTATAGGTGGCCGACGTCGTAGCATTCGTACTCGAAGCGCACGCCGTGCCCCTCACCCAGCTCCTTCAGCACGTATTCGATATCCTTGAACGTGTTGCGGAAGATGAAGTCGCGCGAGGCCTCGAGAAATTTCGGCTCCCACTCGTGCTTCCAGTTCTTGAACTTCTCCGCTGCCGGATAGAGGCCGAAATTCATCGAGCCCATGTTGAGCGACGTCATCTCCGGCGAGGCGCGGAACGCCGCCGCCAGCCGCTCCTGGACCGTCATGCCGTGACCGCCGCCCGTGGTGATGTTAACCACTGCGTCGGTCTGCTGCTTGATCCTGGGCAGGAACTGCATGAACACTTCGGGGTCCGGCGTCGGCCGCCCGTCCTTGGGGTCGCGCGCGTGCAGGTGCAGGATCGACGCGCCCGCCTCGGCCGCGGCGATCGAGTCGCGCGCGATCTCGTCCGGCGTCAGCGGCAGATACGGCGACATCGTCGGCGTGTGGATCGAGCCGGTGACGGCGCAGGTGATGATGACCTTCTCGCGTTTGGCGGGCATGGAATTCTCTCCCTTCGTCAGCTCTCTTGTTCGTGTTTGGCCGCGTCGCGCTTGTGCGCGGCAAGGGCCATCAGGCGGCGGTCGCGCCAAGCTTGGCGCGCCGCGAGGCCGGCGGCCGGCAGCACCGCGCGGCGCTCGCGCTCGATGCGGTCGACCAGCGCGGCGTTCCACGGCCGCGGATCGGCCTGCGTCTTCGCCAATTCGTAGATCGCCTGCCCGTAGCGCGCGACATAGTCGCGGACGCCGCCGGGGGCGTTGAGCTCGATCGTCTCGAACGGCCCCATGAACGACCAGCGCAGGCCGAGGCCGTCGGACAGCGTCTTGTCGAGGTCGTCGATCGAGACAAAATCGTCCTCGACCAGGCGAAACGCCTCGGCCAGCAGCGCGGCTTGCAGCCGATTGAGGATGAAGCCGGGAATCTCCCGCTTGACCAGAATCGGCGTCTGGCCGAGGCCGGCATAGAGCGCGCGGGCCCGCGCGACGACTTCGGCGGCCGTCCACGGCGCCGGCGCCAGCTCCACCAGCGGCACGAGATAGGGCGGATTGACCGGATGGGCGACCAGGCAGCGCGAGCGGCCGGCGAGCGATTCGGTGAAGACCGATGCCGGGATGGTCGAAGTCGAGCTGGCGAGAATCGTCGCTGCCGGCGCCATCCGATCGAGTGTCGCGAACAGCTCCTGCTTGGTCGCAATCGCCTCCGGCCCGTTCTCCTGCACCAACGCGGCGTCGGCGATCGCCGCCTCGATGCGCGTCGCCACCGCGATGCGGGCCAGCACGGCCGCCGGCGCCTCGGCGAGCAGGTCATGCGCCGCAAGGTCGCGCAGACCGCCGGCGATGACGTCGATCGCGCGCCGCGAAGCGGCCGGATCGGCATCGAACAGCGCGACCGGATGGCCGCCGCGGGCGAAGACGATGGCCCAGGCGCGGCCGATGAGACCGGCGCCGATCACTGCAACCTTGCCCTTGGCGGCGGCCATGGGCGGCCTCACGCCAACGTCTCGACGTTGCCGCAGACGCTGAGCGACTGGCCGGAAATGTTCTTGCCGGCATCGGTGGCAAGGAACAGCGCCATGTTGGCGATGTCCTGCGCGCTCACCATGCGCCGCAGCGAGACGTTTGCCAGCAGCCGCGCCTTCTGCTCGTCGAAGCTGATGCCCAGCGCCTCCGCCTTGGCGGCGATCACGCGGTCGATGCGCGGGCCCTCCACGACGCCAGGCTGGATGCAATTGACGCGGATGTTGGACGGACCCAGTTCGCGGGCCAGGCTCTCGGTGAAACCGACGATGGCGAATTTCGTCGAGGCATAAGGCAACCGCAGCGGATAGCCGATGCGTCCGGCGACCGACGAGATGTTGATCATCGAGCCGCCGCCGGCCTGCTTGAGCATCGGCACCGCGGCGCGCGCGGCATAGAACATGCCGCTCAGGTTGATGGCGATGGTGCGGTCCCATTCGGCCGGCTTGATGTCCTCGACCGCGGCCGTCGGGCCGGAAATGCCGGCATTGTTGACCAGTACGTCGAGCCCGCCGAGCCTGGCTTTGGCCGCGGCGAAGAAGCGGTCGACCTGCGCCGCGTCCGCCACGTCGGCGAGCGTCGTGCCGACCGCGGGCAAGACCTTGCGGCACTCGGCCAACGCCGCCTCGGCCGCGTCGCAGACCTCGACGCGCGCGCCGGCGTCGAGAAACGTCTTGGCGATGACGCGGCCGATGCCGGCAGCGCCGGCGGTGACCACGACACGGAGATTCTTGGCGGAGAGTTGCATGCTCGAGTTTCCTGGTTGACGCGCCCGGTCCGAACTTCGGGCGAAAGCGGCCCGCGGTCAAGCCTGTCGGCGCAGACTTGACGCGCGCCGCGCGCGCGCCGAGGGTAATTGCCCGAACAAACCGCGACGAGGATGCGCGCCATGACGCCGCCGCCCACGAATTCCACCGCCGAGCTCAGCCATCGCCTGCACGGGCTCTATACCGGGGCGGTGGCCGACATCATGGACGATCTCGGCCATCGCGACCAATGCCTGCCCGCCGATATCCGCCCGCTCGAGCCGAAGATGAAGGTGGCGGGACCGGTCTATACGGTGCGCGGCCGCGCCAAGCCGCCCGGCGAGCGGCCCGACCCGCGCTACCGCCAGATGGACATGCTCGACGGCATCTTCCCCGGCGCCGTCGTCGTCATCGAGCCGGGCGACGAGACGCGCGCGGCGCATTGGGGCGAGCTGATGAGCAACACGGCGCGGCAGAAGGGTGCCTCCGGCTGCGTCATCAATGGCGGCCTGCGCGACTCGATGCAGATATTGGACATCGGCTTTCCGGTATTCCGCAAGTTCCACTCGCCGCTCACCGCGGTCTATCGCTACGAGATCACCGATTTCAACGTGCCGATCGCCATCGGCGGCGTGGCGATCAGCCCCGGCGACTACGTGCTCGGCGACATCGACGGCGTGCTGGTCATTCCCGCCGCCATCGTCGCGCAGGTGGTGGAGACCGCCTCCGCGGTGCGCGACAAGGAGACGATCGTGCGCGGCAAGCTGCAAAGCGGCGGCAACATTCGCGAGCTGTTCGAGAAATACCGCGTGTTCTAGGCGGAGAGCCGCATCGCCGTGGCGAGAGCGGCGGAACCTTGCTATCATGGTCGGCAAGAGGAAACGCGGGGCACCGCCAGTGCCGCAAGCGTGCCGGCGGAAGCCGTGGTCGGAACAGAGGGGAGTTTTTCATGATGCGTAGCATGCTGTTCGCCGTTGCCGCCGCGCTCGGCGGTTTCGCCATCGCCGCAAGCGCTGGCGCGCAGACTCTACCGCGCACGCAGGTCAAGATCATCGGGCTCAACAGCCCAACCGTCGCCTCGACCGTCGACGAGGGACCGTTCTGGAAGCAGACGATTCCGCAGGCGTCAGGCGGGGCGATCACCGGCGACTACACGCCGGTCGATCTCATGGGCATCGACGATAAGACGATGCTGCGGCTGCTCAAGCTCGGGGTCATGGATTTCGCCGGCATGGACATCAGCAAGATGGCCGGCGACGATCCGCGCTTCGAGGGCTGCGACCTTGCCGGCATGAGCCTCGAAATCCAGAAGGCGCGCGCCGCCTGCAACGCCTATCGCGGCGTGATCGACCGCCAGATGCAGTCGCAGTGGAACGTCAAGCTGCTCGCCTTCGGCACCAATCCACCGCAGGTCTTCTGGTGCCGCATGGCGATCGGCGGCCTCGCCGACCTCAAGGGCAAGAAGGTGCGGGTGTTCAATCGCACGATGATCGATTTCCTCGGCGGCGTCGGCGCCACCGCGGTCAACATGGCCTTCGCCGAAGTGGTGCCCGCGCTGCAGCGCGGCGTCGTCGACTGCGCGGTCACCGGTACGCTCAGCGGCAATACCGCCGGCTGGCCGGAGGTGGCGACGCATCTCTATCCGATGTATCTCGGCTGGAGCATCAACGTGCAGGCGGTCAACCTCGATTCGTGGAAACGCATGGGGCCCGAGGTGCAGAAGTTCTTCACCGAGCAGTACGCCAGGTTCGAGGACAAGATGTGGGCGACGGGCGCCGCCGCGCTCGCCGATGCCGAGAACTGCAACTTCGACAAGCAACCCTGCAAGATGGGCAAGATGGCGAAGATGACGCTGGTTCCGGTCAAGGCCTCCGACATGGACGAGCACAAGAGACTGCTCGAGGGCACCGTGCTCAAGAACTGGGCGAAGCGCTGCGGCGACGCCTGCGCCAAGGAGTGGTCCGACTCGGTCGGCAAGGTGCTCGGCCTCACGGCATCGGGGAGCTGAGCGGTCGTCCCCATTCAAGCTCGCGTTTGGCAACGGGTCTGTAGGGGCGGGTTTGAAACCCGCCCCTACGGTTACGTGTGGTCCCCTACCTGACGCATGGACCGCCTTCTCAACATCGCCAACGCCGTGTCGCGGGCCGGAGCGTGGTTCAGCGGCGCGCTGCTGCTGCTCGCCGCGACGATCATCGGCATCGATGTCGCCATCCGTAAGTTGTTCAGCCTATCGATCGGCGGCGCCGATGAGCTGGCCGGCTTCAGTCTCGCCATCGCCACCGCCTGGGGCCTGAGCTTCGCGCTGGTGCAGCGCGCCCATATCCGCATCGACACGCTCTATATGATGCTGCCGGTGCGCATCGCCGCGCTGCTCGACCTGCTCGGCCTCGGCGCCTTTCTCGCCTTCATCGGGCTGGTCGCCTGGCACGCCTCGGGCGTGCTCAAGCAGTCCATCATCTCCAACACCCATTCGGTGTCGGCGCTGGAGACGCCGCTGATGCTGCCGCAATTCCTGTGGGTCGCCGGCTTCGTCGTCTTCCTGCTGGTCGGCACGCTCCTGCTGCTGCGCGCCGCATTCGCGCTCGCCACGGGTGATGTCGGCGCCGCGCTGCGCCTGATCGGCTCGCGCTCGGCCCAGGAGGAGGTCGAGCAGGAGATCGCCGACGTAGCGGCGACGCGGACCTGCGACAAGCCATGATCTACACCACCATCGCCATCCTCATTGCACTGTTGGCCCTCTCGGTGCCGGTCGCGGCGTCGCTCGGCGTGCTCGGCATGATCCTGTCGGGCATCTATTCGAAACTGCCGCTGAGCCTGGCCGTCGGCGAGGTGTCGTGGTCGACCTCGACCAACTTTATCCTCGTCGCCATCCCGTTCTTCATCCTGCTCGGCGAGATCCTGCTGCGCTCGGGCGTGGCCGAGCGCATGTACAACGCGATGATCCAATGGATGTCGTGGCTGCCCGGCGGCCTCATGCACTCGAATGTCGCCGCCTGCGCCATGTTCGCCGCGACCTCGGGCTCGAGCGTCGCCACCGCCGCCACCATCGGCACCGTCGCGCTCGGTGAGGTGAAGAAGCACGCCTACAACGAGCGGCTGTTCCTCGGCACGCTCGCCGCCGGCGGCACGCTCGGCATCCTCATCCCGCCGTCGATCAACATGATCGTCTACGGCGTGCTCACCGACACCTCGATCCCGCAGCTTTACCTCGCCGGGTTCATCCCCGGCTTCGTGCTCGCCGGGCTGTTCAGCGTGACGGTGCTCATCGCCTGCCTGTTCCGGCCGATCTGGGGCGGGCGGCCGATCGAGACCGACTGGAACGCGCGCATCCGCAGCCTGCCCGACCTCATCGCGCCGATCATCATCTTTCTGGTCGCCATCGGCTCGATCTATGTCGGTCTCGCCACGCCGACCGAGTCCTCGGCGCTCGGCGTGCTCTGCGCACTCGCCGTCGCCTGGTGGAACAGGCGGCTCACCTGGGAGATGCTGCGCCAGGCGGTGGAAGGCACGATCCGCACCACCGCCATGACCATGGCGATTCTGCTCGCCGCCTATTTCCTCAATTTTGTCATCACCTCGATCGGGCTGACGCGCCAGGTCAACAACTTCGTGCTCGGCCTCGGCCTCACGCCGATGCAGACGCTGATCGTCGTCATCGTGTTTTACGTCATCCTCGGCATGTTCATGGAGACGCTGTCGATGATGGTGGCGACGGTGCCGATCATCGCGCCGGTGATGTTCCAGCTCGGCTTCGATCCGGTGTGGTTCGGCATCCTGATCGTGCTGCTGATGGAGACGGCGATGATCACGCCGCC
>JACQDQ010000331.1 GCA_016201015.1 Pseudomonadota bacterium
ATCTGGGAGGTGATCCTCTCCGGCGGCGATCCGCTGGTGCTGTCGCCGCGCCGCCTGGCCGAGATCGTGCAGGCACTCGACGCCATCCCGCATCTTGGAGTCATCCGCATCCATAGCCGCGTGCCGATCGCCGATCCGGCACGCGTCACGGCCGAGCTCGTCGCCGTGCTCGACGCGGAGAAGGCGGTCTACGTCGTCGTCCATTGCAATCATCCGCGCGAACTGTCGCCAGCGGCGACTACCGCTTGCCGCCGCATCGTCGATGCGGGAATACCGATGCTGAGCCAGAGCGTGCTGCTCGCCGGCGTCAACGATGATCCGGCGACGCTCGAAGCCTTGTTCCGCGCGCTGGTGCGCCGGCGCATCAAGCCGTACTACCTGCACCAGCTCGATCCTGCGCCCGGCACCGGCCGGTTCCGCGTGAAACTCGCGCGTGGTCAGGACCTCATGCGCGGCTTGCGCGGCCGCGTCTCCGGTTTGTGCCAACCGACTTACGTGGTTGACATCCCCGGCGGCCACGGCAAGGTGCCGGTGGGCCCGAGCTATCTCGAAGACGGTGCGGTGCGCGATTGGCAGGGACAGCGCCGCGTGCGGGCGCCGGACTCAACGCCGGCTGCGGCCGACAGCGCCGACTAAGCCGTCATCGCTTCGGTCAACGGCAGCTTCGTCTCATATTTGATGCGCGCGAGATTGAAGCTGGTGCGGAAGCGCTTGATGTTGTGCTCGTTGGCCAGAACGCGCCGGGCAAAGGCGTTGTAGCTCGGCATGTCGACGCAGGTGACGACGAGCAGATAGTCGACCTCGCCGGAGACGAAGTAGCATTGCTGCACTTCCGGCTCGGCGACGATCTTGCGCTCGAAGCTGGCCAGCACGTCCTCGCGCTGGCGGTCGAGCTCGACGCCGACGAAGGCGATGATCGTTCGCCCGACCTTGGCAGGTTCGACGAGCGCGACGTCCCGGGTGATGACCCCGAGCTCCCGCAGCCGGCGCACGCGGCGCAGGCATGGCGGCGGCGATAGCCCGACCCGCTCGGCCAGCTCGAGATTGGTGATCTGGTTGTCGTCCTGCAGGACGTCGAGGATCTTCAGATCGATCCGATCGAGGTCGACCCGCAGCGGCTGCTTCGGCGTCTTCATCTTTTCATTCATTTCAAGAATGTACAGAATATCCATTTCAACATGAAAATAATGAAATGCAAAAAGGAAATTTCATACCACGGATTGCGTGGTAGCGTCTGGCCGCGCGCCACTGAAGCGAGACGACTCGATGACCGCAACCGCCAAAGCCGACAACCTTATCGAGGTCCACGACCGCGCTGCCCTCGCGACGGCGCGGGCGCTGCTCGATAGCTGCGCCAATCCCCAGGCGATGGGCGCGGCGATCACGGCCGCGGTCGCGCGCAACGCGCGCTGGCGCGGCGAGGAATGCATCAACCTGCTGGCCCCCGAAGCGCCGACCAGCCCCGCAGTGCGCGCGCTGCTGTCGGCTGAGATCGGCACGCGGGCGGCCGAGGGCCATATCGGCCCGGTCAATCGCTGGTTCGCCGGCACGCGCCACATCGACGAGGTCGAGGCGCTGTGCATCGAGCTGTTGAAGCGCTACTTCCGCTGCAACTATGCCGACCATCGCATGTGCGCCAGCATGATCGGCAACGCGGTTGTCTACACGGCGCTGTCGTCGCCCGGCGACGTGATCATGACGGCGGCACAGCCGGTCGGCGGCCACTCATCGAACCGCCTCGACGGCCCGGCCGGAGCCATGGGCCGCAAGATCGTCGACATCCCCTTCGATCCGCATGAGCTGGTCGTCGATATCGAGACCTTCCGCAAGGCGGCGCCGCTGGTGCGGCCACGGCTCGTCGCGCTCGGCCTGTCGATGACGCTGTTTCCGCAGCCGGTCAGCGAGATGAAGGCCATCATCAGCGACTGGGGCGGACGCCTGTTCTTCGACGCCGCGCATCAATTGGGGCTGATCGGCGGCAAGCAGTTCCAGGACCCACTGAAAGAGGGCGCCGACATCATGACCGGCTCGGCGGGCAAGACGTTTTCCGGCCCGCAATCCGGCATCATCGTCTGGGACGATCCGGAGATCACCGAGGCGGTCACCACCGCGGTCTTTCCCGTGTGGGCGGCGACCCATCAGGTGAACCGCGTCGCCGCCTTGGCGCTCGCCACGGCCGAGGCCATCGCCTTCGGCGAGGCGTTCATGGCGCAGATCGTCAAGAATGCGCGGGCGCTGGCTGCGGCGCTCGACGCGCGCGGCCTGCCGATGCTCGGTCGTCACAAGGGCTTCACGACGACGCATCAGGCGATCGCCGATGTCCGCCGATATGGCCGCGGTCTCGCCTGCGCGCAGACCCTCGAGCGGGCCAATATCATCGTCAACAAGAACCTCCTGCCGAGCGACGCGCCGGCCGACTGGAACACCCCGGGCGGCCTCCGCATCGGCACGATCGAGGTGACGCGCAACGGGATGAAGGAGCGCGAGATGGAGGCGATCGCCGACATGATCGCGCGGGTCGTCGTCCGTCGCGAACGCCCGGAAACCGTGAAGAACGACGCGCTCGCGCTGCGATCCGGCTTTCGGCAGCTCTATTACTGCTTCGAGAATGGTCTTCCCGCCTGATGCCGATTGAACCGCATCGGACGCGGAACGTCGACGGCGCTTGTCAGTACGGTTCGGTGGGCCGGCGGAGCTTGCTCGCGTTGTCGAGATGGCGGCGCAGCAGGGCCGCGGCGACCTCGCGGTCATTGTGCGCGAGCCGATCGAGGATCTCGAGATGCTCGGTGCAGGAAGCCACGACCCGCTCGTAGCCGTAAGTCCAGTTGTAGTTGGCGAAGCGGCGCAGCCGCGTCTGCTGCTGCACGGCGATCAGCATGAAGCGATTGCGCGCCGCCGCGACCAATCCCTCGTGAAATGCCGCGTTCATCTCGAACAACTCGATGCTGGAGGTCTCGCGCCACGGCGCCGCCAGCATCGCCTCGTGCCGGTGGCGCATCTCGGAGATCCACAAAGGATCGAGCTTGAAGCTTGGCGCCAGGACGCTGGCGGGTTCGATCAGGCGGCGGAACTCGTAGCTCTCCATGCGGGCCTGCGCATCGTCGATCGCCGGGGAGAACAACCAGCCATGGCCGGGCTTGCGCTCGATCAGCGCCACCTCGGCCAGCTTGTCGAGCACCCGCAGCAGCAATGGGCGCGGCATCGCGTAGCGCCGCAACAGCTCCGCCTGCGTGACCTCGATCGGCAGCCGGCCGGCCATGCGATCGCCGGCGATTTTTAGGCAGAGTTGATCGATCTCCGCCGGCGCCGGCGGCAACCCATCGGCGGCGATGCTGTCGCCGGGCTGCGACAGCACGAATCCCCGCCGCGGCCGCCAATCGAGGACGCCCCGTTTCGCCAGAAACTCCAGCGCGGCTCGGACCGGCGTCCGCGACACCTGCAGACGGCGCGCGAGCGCGACTTCCCGCAGATGGGCGCCGCGTTCGAGCCCGTCGCTGCGAATCAGGCCGATGATGCGCGGCAACAGGTCGCGCTGAAGACGGGTGGGGCCATTTGCCCGCAGATGGGTTTCTTGTTTCATCGGCAACCAAAATACAATAAGCTCATGTGGCTCACCAGGAGAACGCTGGGATGGTCGAAGGTCGTCCGGGGAGTATCGCCGCACAAGCGCCGGCCGATCCATTGTCACCGCCTCCCTCCGTCCAGCGGGCACCTGCCCGCCGTCGTCTCGACCGAAAGCCTGACCCGATTCCGGCGGCGACAGACCTCGCGAGCGAACTTTGGCGTCTGGACGCCACCGCACTGGCCGGCTTGATCCGCTGCGGCAAAGTCTCCAGCCGCGAGACCGTCGACTCCTGTCTGGGACGACTGGCCGAGGTCAACCCGCGGCTCAATGCCGTGGTGCTGACGCTCGCCGATGAGGCGCGCGCCGCTGCGAGCCACGCGGACCAAGCGCTGCGGCGCGGTAGGGCCATCGGCCCCTTGCATGGCGTGCCTGTTACCATAAAGGTCAACTGTGATCAGCGCGGCTGTCCGACCGACAACGGCGTCGTCGCCTACAGAGACATTGTGGCGTCGGAAGACAATCCGGTCGTCGCCAATTTGCGCCGGGCCGGCGCTGTCCTCATCGGTCGCACCAATACACCAGCATACTCGATGCGCTGGTTCACCGACAATGAGTTGCATGGCCGGACTCTGAATCCGTGGGATGCCGGACGGACGCCGGGCGGATCAAGCGGCGGCGCCGCCGCTTCAGTTGCCTCCGGCATCGGCCCCATTGCTCACGGCAACGACATCGGCGGGTCGATTCGTTACCCGGCTTATTGCTGCGGCATCTTTGGCCTGCGTCCATCGTTCGGTCGCGTGCCCTCGTTCAACGGCACGGCCAAGGGACCAAATCCGATCTCGTCGCAGTTGATGGCCGTACAGGGACCCCTGGCGCGCTCGGTTCGCGATCTGCGGCTAGCCTTCGCTGCCATGGCGGTGGCCGATATCCGCGACCCCCGCTGCGTCGAGGTGGTGACGCCGACCGCCCCACCGCGCCCGATCCGGGTCGCGTTGGTCGCCAACCCCGGGGGCCGTGGCATTCACCGCGCGGTCGCCGAAGCGCTGACGCGGGTCGGCGACCGCCTGTCGCAAGCAGGGTACGCGGTCACCGAGATCGAGCCGCCGGGACTCATCGAAGCGGCCGAGTTGTGGCCGAAACTGGCGATGGGCGACGTCATCGCCCAGATCGAGCCGCTCATCGCCCAGAACGGCGACGCCGCAATCAAGCGCGCGGTCGCGCTGTGGCGGGGCGTGTGGCCGAGCGGAAGTCCCGCGGCCTGCCTGACTGCCCTCGGCGAGCGCATTCGCCTGCTGCGCCAATGGCAGCATTTCTTCGAGCGATATCCCGTCATCATCATGCCAACTTCGACCGAGCTGCCGTTCGAGGTAGATGCCGACCTGCGGGACGAGGCAACCACTGCGCAGATCATCGCGGCGCAGGGTTCGATGCTGGCCGTCTCGGTGCTCGGCCTGCCGGCGATCTCGGTGCCGACGGGGCTCCATCAAGGGATGCCGGTCGGTGTCCAGATCGTCGCCGGTCTCTACCGCGAGGATTTGTGCTTCGACGCAGCCGAGGTCGTCGAGACGCATTTGCCGATGCCGACGCCCATCGACCTGCGAGCGTGAACGCGCTTGGTCAGCCGTGGAAACGGTGCGGTCCGGTGGAACTGATCGTGCTCTGAGCCGGCTGATGGTGCGCCTCGATGTTGTCCCAGGGGTCGGCCACCGGCTGGACGGCCTGGTGCCCGCTATCGAGTCCTCTATGGCCGATGCCTTCACGGCGCGGCTGATCGCGCCACGGCAACCGAAGAACAGGGAGCCAGTGCCATGAGGAAGTCGTTGTCGCTTGCGATCGCCGGGGCGCTGCTCGCGGGCGCGGCGGTTGCCCAGGACTCTCCCAGGAAGGGTGGGACGCTGGTCATCGCCCTCAACGCCGACATCCGCAGCGTGGAGCCGGGCATCAACCGCGATGCCAATACCGACACCGCGATTCATCAGATGTTCGAGGGACTGGTCGCCTACCGCACTGACCTCAGCGTCGGCCCGGCGCTGGCCGACGCCTGGTCGGTCGCCGACGAAGGCAGGACCTATCGCTTTGTGCTGCGCGACGGCGTCAGGTTCCACAACGGTGCGCCGCTCACCGCCGCGGAGGTCAAGTGGGCGTGGGATCGGCTGTCCAAGCAGCCGGCCTGGAATTGTCGCGGCGCCTTCGACGGCTCGGCAGGCGCCAAGGTCCTGGCGGTCGAGGCGGTCGATGCGCGCACCGTCGTCTACCGGCTCGAAGCCCCCAGCGCCCTGTTCCTGAAGCAGCTGGCGAATATCCAATGCGCCGTCCTCGTCTACCATCCCGACAGCGTCGACGCCGCCGGCAAATGGAAGATGCCGATCGGCAGCGGTCCGCTGAAGCTAAAGGAATGGAAGCGCGACGAGTACGTGTTGTTCGAGCGCTTCGCGGATTATCGGCCGAGCGGCGCACCGGCGAGCGGCTTTTCCGGCGCACGGAACGTCTATGTCGACCAGGTGCAATTCCGCGTGATCCCGGACGCTAGCTCGCGCGACGCTGCCCTGCAGACGGGCGCCGTCGACGTCATCACGGAAGTCGAGCCGCGCCAGATCGCCGAGATGAAGCAACGCGGAATGAGCGTGCTGACCTCGCCCGGCCTTGGTTGGACCGCGTTCTTGGTCAACACGAACGACCCATTGCTGTCCAATCTCAAAATCCGCCAGGCCATGGCACATGCCATCAATCTCGACCAGATTGCCGAGCAGCGCACTGCCGGCCTGACCAAGGCCAATCCCTCGGCGGTGAGCCTGTCGACCGCCTATTTCGACAACTCGTTCCGCGCCTGGCCAGCCTATGACCCGAAGAAGGCAGCCGCGCTGCTGAAAGAGGCGGGCTATGCCGGCCAGCCGATCAGGATCCAGACAAACAAACGCTACACCGGCATGTACGAAAACTCGGTGATGATTCACGCGATGTTGTCGGCCGCCGGCTTCCGCGCCGACCTCGAAGTGCTCGACTGGGCGACGCAACTCGACAACTACCTCAAGCACAGCTTCCAGGTGCAGTCGTTCGGCTACTCGCCGCGTTTCGATCCCGGACTGATGTACGGGGTGATCCTGGCCGATCAGTCGAAG
>JACQDQ010000332.1 GCA_016201015.1 Pseudomonadota bacterium
GGTCTAGCTGTCGCCGCGTCTGGGCGCGGCCGAACGCCGGCGCGAGAGACCGAATAAATTGATCCGCCGACGCTGTGGTTGAACCGCGCGATCACGATAGAGCTTGCGGCGACAAAGTCACCTAACTAACGTAAACGCCAACAGCTTGTAGATTTCAGCTGCACCACAAAAATTCGGGGGGATCCGGGAATGAACAAGGTCAACAGGCGTATGGTGCTGTCAGGCGCCGCGGTGATCATCGGAACTCAGGCCCTCGGCGGCCGCGCGCGCGCGGCCGAGTTCAACCTGAAATATGGCAATGATTTGCCGATCACCCATCCGATTAATAAGCGAGCCGGCGAGGCCGCCGACGCGATCCGCGCCGCCACTAATGGGCGCGTCGATATCCAGATCTTTCCGAACAGCCAGCTTGGCGGCAGCACGGATATGTTGAGCCAGGTTCGATCTGGGGCGATCGACATCTTCACCGTCGGCTCGCCTTTGGCGAATCTCGTCCCGGTGTCGGCCATCCCCAGCATTGCCTTCGCCTTCCCCAACTTCGACGGCGTATGGGCCGCCGTGGACGGTGACCTGGGCGCGCATATTCGCCAGCAGATCGGCACGATCGGCTTGGTCGCCTTCGACAAGATATGGGACAACGGCTTTCGTCAGATCACGACCAGCAACAAGCCGATCAACGAGCCGAACGATCTGAAGGGTCTCAAGCTGCGAGTGCCGGTCAGCCCCCTCTTTACCTCGATGTTTCGAGCGCTCGGCACGTCGCCCACGGCGATCAACTTCATCGAGGTCTATACGGCGCTGCAGACCAAGATCGTCGATGGGCAGGAAAATCCGTTGGCGCTGATCGAGGCCGCGAAATTCTACGAGGTCCAGAAATACTGCTCGCTAACCGGCCACATGTGGGAAGGCTTCTGGATGGTGGCGAATCCCCGAAGCTGGGAGCAGATTCCGCAGGACCTTCGCAGCACGACCGCCCGCCTCTTGAACGAGGGCGCCGTGAAGCAGCGCGAGGACATGGCAAGGCTCAATGCCACGCTCGAGACCCAGCTTAAGGAGAAAGGGCTGATCTTCAACACGGTGAACAAGAAGCCCTTCCAGGAAACGCTACGCGCCGCCGGTTTCTACAGCGAGTGGCGCGGCAAATTCGGCGAGGATGCGTGGAAGATCCTCGAGAAATACAGTGGGTCTCTAGCCTGAAGCCGGCGCTCCTTCGTGTCGCACGCGTCCGACGCCGCCATAGGTCCGGCGGCGTCGAAAGGTTGGATGGAGAAGGTCGAGGCGCTGCTGGGGTTTGCGGTCGCGCTCGTCGCTTCCTCCATCCTCCTTATTGAAGTAGTGCTGCTATTCGTCGGCGTGCTTGCGCGCTACGTCTTTCACAGCCCATTGATTTGGGCAGACGAGCTGGCGTCCACGCTGTTCGTGTGGCTGGCGACGCTCGGTGCCGTCCTGGCGATGCGCCGCGACACGCATATGCGGCTCACGGCAGTCATCGGCCGCGCCGGGCCAATGCTCCGACAGAAAATCGAAGTTGTCGTTCTGCTGGTGGTCGCGGCATTCGTGATCATCATCGCGCTTCCCGCCGTCGAATACAGCATCGACGAGACGATTGTCCTAACGCCGGGTCTCGGCATTAGCAATTCCTGGCGGGCCTCGGCCGTTGCGGTGGGTGCAGCGCTCATCGCGGTCCTCTCGATCCTGCGTCTTCTCGCCATCTCTCCGAGCACCAGGTTCCTGGCTGCCTGCGCGGCAGTCGCCGTTCTCGGATGCGCGGTTCTATGGTTCGCGCGTCCGTTCTTCATGGGGTTCGGCAACTACAATCTTGTGATCTTCTTTGTTATCGGCGTGGCCGTTGCGGTGGCTGCGGGCGTCCCGATCGCCTTCGCCTTCGGTATCATGACTGCCGGATACGTGGCGCTCGCGACGCGGGCGCCGCTGACCGTCATTGTCAGCCGGATGGATGAAGGCATGTCGCACCTGCTGCTGCTGTCGATCCCCTTGTTTGTCCTGCTTGGTTTTTTGATCGACATGACCGGCATGGCGCGGGCGATGGTGGCATTCCTGGCATCGCTGCTCGGCCACATTCGCGGCGGCCTGTCCTACGTGCTGCTCGGCGCGATGTACCTGGTGTCGGGGATATCCGGCGCGAAGGCTGCAGACATGGCAGCGGTGGCGCCCGTTCTGTTTCCCGAAATGCGGGCGCGCGGGATCAAGCCGGGTGAACTCGTGTCGCTGCTGGCGGCCTCCGGTGCGATGGCTGAGACCATACCGCCGAGCGTCGTTCTTATCGTGATCGGTTCGGTGGCGAGCGTGTCGATCACCGCGCTGTTCACCGGCGGCCTGCTGCCCGCCGCCGTGCTGGCGCTGGCGCTGGCCGTGGTCGCTTATTTTAGGTCCGGCGATGACGCACGTCCGGCCGCCGGGCGCGCGAGTCCGCGGCAAATCGGACGAACGTTCATCATAGCCATTCCTGCGCTCATGCTGCCATTTCTCATCCGCATGGCCGTGGTCGAGGGCGTGGCAACGGCGGTCGAAGTATCGACGATCGGCATTGCCTATACTGTTGCCGCCGGCCTTTTCATTTACCGTCAATTCGACTGGCGCCGGTTGTGGCCGATGCTCGTCGATACGGTGTCGCTGTCGGGGTCGATCCTGTTCATTGTCGGTACGGCGACGGCAATGGCTTGGGCGCTTACGCAGTCGGGATTTTCCCGTACCCTCGCGGTGGCCATGGCCGACGTTCCGGGAGGTGCGGCAGGCTTCCTCGCGCTGACGATCCTCGTGTTCGTGATACTTGGCAGCGTTCTGGAGGGGGTTCCGGCACTTGTATTGCTGGCGCCGATGCTCTTCCCGATCGCGCGCATTATGGGAATTCACGAGGTGCACTATTCGATGGTTGTCATCCTCGCGATGGGCATCGGACTGTTCGCGCCACCCTTCGGGGTGGGTTTTTTCACGGCGTGTGCGATCAGCAATGTCGATCCGGATGAAGCGATGTCGCGGATCTGGCCCTACCTTGGCGCGCTGCTGATCGCCGTGATCGTCGTTGCGGCCGTGCCTTGGATATCGATCGGATTCCTGTGAGTTTGGCCTTTCCGTAGAGTAGGAGCGCTCATGCAGCGGAGCGAAACCCGGATTCTCACTACACACACCGGCAGCCTGCCGCGGCCGCCCGAGCTGACGCGCCTGTACGCGATGCGCGTCCGCGGGCAGACGGTCGACGAGGTCGCGCTCGCGGCGGCCGGCCGGGATGCCGTCCGCTGGGTCGTGCCCCGGCAGATCGAAGCAGGCATCGACATCATCAACAACGGCGAGCAGCCGCGAGACTCCTTCGTCCTGTATGTGCGGCAGCGCCTGAGCGGGCTCGGCGGCACCGGATCGCGGCTTGAACCGGCCGACGTGGACAACTACCCGATGTTCAAGCGCGAGCGGCAGGAACAGGCCGCCGTGCGCTTCTCGGTCAGCAATTTCGCCCATACGTCGAAAGTGATCGGCGCGATCCGCTACGCAAATCGGCCGCTCGTCGAGGAAGAGTGCACCGGCTTTGGCGCGGCGCTCGCGGACAACCGCGGTCGCTACGCTGAGGCCTTCTTTACGGCGGCGTCGCCCGGCATTGTCGCCACGATCATGAACAACGAGTATTACGACACGCAGGAATCCTATCTGGCCGCCATCGGCGCCGCACTGCGGATCGAGTACGAGACGATCGTTGGGCACGGCTTCGTGCTGCAGCTCGATTGCCCCGATCTGGCGATGGAGCGCCATATGGCGTTTCGCTATCGGCCGCTGTCGGAATATCTTGCCTTCGTCGAACTCGTGGTCGACACGATCAACACCGCGCTAACGAACCTGCCGCGTGAGCGGGTCCGCCTGCATCTGTGCTGGGGCAATTACGAGGGGCCGCATGACCAGGATGTGCCGCTCGCCGAGGTGCTGCCGATCGTCAAGTGCGCCAAGGTGGGCGGCTTCGTTCTGCCGTTCGGCAATGCGCGCCATGCGCATGAATTCCGCGTGCTCGAAAAGTTGCGCCTCGACGACGACCAGATCCTGATCGCTGGGGTCATCGACACTCTCACGAACGTGATCGAGCATCCCGAGACGGTCGCCGATCGCTTGGAGCGCATCGCGGGCGCGATCGGCGACCCATGCCGGCTGATTGCCGGCACCGATTGCGGCTTCGACACTTCGGCCGGCAATAGCCGCGTGGCGCCGGATGTCGCATGGGGCAAGCTAAAGTCACTCAGCGAAGGCGCCGCGATCGCCTCGAAGCGTCTGTTCGGGCGCTGAGGCCGGTTGGATTTCAGGACAGCTTGGAGTAGACCGCGCCTTTGGGCCGCAGCTCCTTGGCGCCCACGACGTCAGCCCATGCCATCAGGCCGTACTCGAAGGTCGGCA
>JACQDQ010000058.1 GCA_016201015.1 Pseudomonadota bacterium
ATATAAGGTGATGCGGCTAACCCCGCTCTCTCGCAACAACGGCCCAGCGTCCCATGCCACGCGCCTCACCTGCTACTCGCAGCGATGTCGACACAGCCAATCACACCCCTTGACTGCAAATCGCCCATATAAGGACGAGGAAAACAGAAAAAGGCCTCATGGTGAGGAGCGAACCATGAGGCCGTCTTTCCCCAAATGCGATTGCCCTCCCCCTCAAGGGGTGAGGGGGTAAGTACCGCCGGGCACCGGCACCTCGAAGGTGTTCAGCGTCATGCTGATCAGCGTGTAGTAGCCGAGCACCCCGATCAAATCGACGACGCCCTGCGCGCCGAGACGCAGCGTCGCCTCGGCGTAAATGACATCGTCGACGCGATGTGTCTCGTGCAATGCCTTGGCGAAGGCATAGACCGCGAGCTCATCCGGCCGCATCAGCGGCGTCGGATCGCGCCGCGCGGCGACGGCATCGATGATCGCGGGGCCGAGCTCGCTCTCGCGGGCGATCTTGTCGTGGGCGTGCCATTCATATTGCGCGGTCCAGTAGCGGGCGGTGACCAGGATCGCCAGTTCCGACAGGCGCGGCGCGAGCGAGGTGTCGTAGCGCACGAACTCGCCGAGGGCCTGGGCACGGGCGCACAGCGTCGGGCTTTTCAGCAGCACCTGAAACGGCAGCGGCACGCGACCGCGCTTGCCGGCGGTAATCGCCGCGCAGACTTCGCGTTGCGCGTCGGTCATCGCCTCGGGCGGAATTTCACTGTAGCGCATCAGTCGGCCTTGGCGCCGGAGATCTGGACGATCTTGGCCCATTTGGCGGTTTCGTTGCGGATGAAATCGGCGAACTCCGCCGGGGAGTTGCCGACCAGCGTCGCGCCCTGCGGGCCGAGCTGATCGCTCACTTCGCGCAGGCGCATCGCCGCGGTGAACTCGCGGTGCAGCTTGGCGATGATCGGCGCCGGCGTTCCCGCCGGCGCGACCAGGCCGTACCAGTTGTTGGCCTCAACCGGCGCGAAGCCGGCTTCCGTGGTGGTCGGCACGTCGGGCACCGCCGGGGCGCGGCCCTTGCTGCCGATGGCGATGGCGCGCAACGCACCCGATTGCACATGTGGCAGGAGGACGGGGATGTCGGCGAACATCATCTGCACCTGCCCGGCGAGGAGATCGGTCACCGCCGGCGCCGCGCCGCGATAGGGCACGTGCACGATATCGACATTGGCGGTGAACTTGAGCATCTCGCCGGCGAGCTGGGTCATGCTGCCGTTGCCGGCCGAGGCGAAGTTCAGCTTGCCGGGCTGGCCCTTGGCCAGCGCCACCAGCTCGGCCAGATTGCGCGCCGGCACGCCGGGATGGACCACGAGAATCTCGGGGACGGTGACCACCAATGTGATCGGCGCCAGGTCCTTGAGCGGATCGTAGGGCATTTTCTGCAAGCTGACGCTGATCGCCAGCGCGCCGGCGCTGCTCAGCCCGAGGGTGTAGCCGTCGGGCGCTGCCTTGGCGACGACGTCGGTGCCGACCACGCCGCCGGCGCCCGAGCGGTTGTCGACGATCACCGGCTGATGGATCGCCTCGGAGACCGGCTTGGCGACGACGCGGGCGATGATGTCATTGGGCCCGCCGGGCGGGAAGGGCACGACCAGACGGATGGGTTTGGTCGGGAAATCCTGCGCCAACGCGCCGTTGGCGAGCGCAAGCGCCGCGCCCAGAACGATCCATAACCGCGCGCGCATCGATCCTCCCCTTTGTTATCGATGACCGTAGCAAGCGGCAAGGATGGTAGCGGCCATCTGCCGGCGCGGCAACTGAGCCAGAGAGAATTTGACGCTTACGTCGCCTTCTTCACCGGGCGCAGGAAGCTGCGCTCCTCGCTCAAAATGATGCGTTCCGCTTCGGCGAATTTGAAATTGGCCGTGCCGGCTGCGTCCGCTTTGATGCGCGCGCGATAGGATTCGTAAGCCGCCAAACTATCGAACGATATGAGGGCAAGCGCGATGTTGTTCGTACCCTCGTGCGGCATGAAGTAGCCGACGAGGTCGCCGCCGCAGGCCGGAATGATCGTCAGCCAGTTGCGGGCATAGGCTTCGAAGGCGTCGCGCTTGAACGGGTCGATGACGTAGCGGATACAGCAGGTAACGGTCATGCGAAGCCTCCGGCATGGCGCTGCGATGCCGGTCACTCTATCTGCTTGTCGCGTGACGATGCTTCGACGGGCACCGAACCGTGAAGGTCGGGCCGGACACCGCGGCCGCGCCGCCCGCCGCGCTATCCCCCCAGCATCTGCCCGCCATCGACGGCGATGGTCTGGCCGGTCACCCAGCCGCCGAGCGGCGAGGCCAGGAACAGCACGACATTCGCCACCTCCTCCGGCCGCCCGAGCCGGCCGAACAGGATGCTTTTGTGGACCGCTTGATAGAGCCCCGGGTCCTCGGTCTTGCGCCGCTCCCAGGTGCCGCCGGAAAACTCGATCGAGCCCGGCGCGATGCAATTGACGCGGATGCCCTTGCGCCCGAGCAGCCCGGCCTGGACGCCGGTGTAGTACATGAGCGCGGCCTTGACCGTGCCGTAGGCCGGCGTGCGCTTGCTCGGCCGGTAGCCGGAAATCGAGGCGATGTTGACGATGCTGCCGCGCGACTGCTCGAGAAAGGGCTGCGCCGCGCGCGAGGCGCGCACCGGCGCCAGGAGATCGATATCGAGGCTGGACTCCCACGACGCCTCGTCGTCGCCGCGGGCCAAAGCGGACGCATTGTTGACCAGGACGTCGATGCCGCCGAGCGCCGCCGCCGCCTCGGCGATGTAGCGCGCAACGGCGGCGCTATCGGCGACATCGCATTGCGCCGCGTGCGTCTTATGACCGAGGCGCGCGATCTCGGCCTTGGTGGCGGCGAGCGCCTCGGCGCCGCGGGCGCAGATCGAGATGTCGGCGCCGTGCTCGGCGAAGCCCAGCGCGATCGAGCGGCCGATGCCGCGGCTGCCGCCGCCGACCACCACGCGCTTTCCCGTGAAATCGAACTGCATGTGCTTTTGGTCTCCTGATTCTGAATGCCGGCCGATTGAGCCGCGTATTGCATCATGTAGGGGCGGGTTTGACCCTTCGACTCGCAGACCTGGTGACGCCGAAGGCGTCGCCAGGTCTGCGGCTCAGGCTGTCGACGCCAACGGCGTCGGCAGGCCCGCCCCTACGACGGCAATGTCGTACATCGTCCTGCCTGTTTCACTATTTTTCGCCGTGAATGCCTGGACAGGGCTCCGGGCGGATGGTTGATTGCGGCAATGCGCATACTCGGTCTCACCGGCTCGATCGGCATGGGCAAGACGACCGCCGCGCGGTTGCTGCGCCGGCTCGGCGTGCCGGTGCATGACGCCGATGCCGCCGTGCATCGGGCGCTGGGCAAGGGTGGCGCGGCCGTTACCGCGGTCGCCCGCGAATTTCCCGGCGTCGTCGACGCAGGCGCGGTCGATCGCCGCAAGCTCGGCGCGCGCGTGTTCGGCGACGGCGCGGCGCTCAGGCGGCTCGAGCGGATCGTCCATCCCCTCGCCCGCGCCTCGTCCGATCGCTTCCTCGCCGCCGCCGCCCGCCGCCGCGCGCGGATCGTCGCCCTCGACATTCCGCTGCTGCTCGAGGGAGGCAGCCGGCGCGCCTTCGACGCGGTGGTCGTGGTCAGCGCGGCGAAGCTGCTGCAGCGCCAGCGCGTGCTGCGGCGGCCCGGCATGACCCCGGTGAAATTCGCGCAGATCCTCGCCCGCCAGATGCCGGATGCGCAAAAGCGCCGGCGCGCCGACTTCGTCGTGCCGAGCGGCCTGGGGTATAGGCCGAGCTTGCGCCGGCTCGCGCGTGCGGTTAGACAGATTCTGCGCCGCCCTGCCCGCGCCTGGCGGCCGGGGCGGATCGTCATCTAGAGGGAAAGCCATGCGCGAAGTCGTGCTCGACACCGAAACCACCGGGCTCGATCCCGAGGCTGGGCATCGCATCGTCGAGATCGCCTGCCTCGAGCTGCAAAACCATCTGCCGACCGGCAAGAGCTTCCAGCGCTATCTCAATCCCGAGCGCGACATGCCGGCCGATGCGCTGGCGGTGCACGGCCTGACGGAGGAATTTCTGGCGCAGCAGAAGCTGTTCGCCGAGATCGTCGAGGACTTCCTGGCCTTCATCGGCGACGCGCGCCTGATCATCCACAACGCCGAGTTCGATTTGAAATTCGTCAACGCCGAGCTGGCGCGCCTCGGTTCCGCGCCGCTCGCGTCGCGCCGTGCGATCGACACGGTGCAGTTGGCGCGGCGCAAGTTTCCCGGTCAGCCGGCCTCGCTCGACGCGCTGTGCCAGCGCTTCGCCATCGACAACTCGACGCGCCAGGTCCACGGCGCGCTGCTCGATGCGGAGCTGTTGAGCGCGGTCTATCTCGAGCTGATCGGCGGCCGCCAGGCGCGCATGGAACTGGTCGCCGGCGACAGCGACGTGTCGCCCGCCGCCGCGGCCGCGCGACCGGTGCGGCCGCCGCGGCCGCATGCGCCGACGCCGGCGGAAGAAGACGCGCACCGCGCCCTTCTCGCCCGACTCAAGAACCCGGTCTGGGGGACGGGCGGCGCGCGGGACTAGGCGCTGACCGCCCGTCAGCCGTAGCGGAATTTCGGCGACCACGCGGCTGCGCCCTCGGGGAACAGATCGAGGATGTGCCACAGCGCGCAGAAATCGTCGCCCGGGCTGAACGGCGCGTCGGAGACGCGCAGGATGCGGCCCTTCTCCCGCTTGAACACCGAGATGCCGGGCAGCCAGCCGTTTTTGGAGCGATACCCCATGTCCTCGGCGAAGCTGGTGCCCTTATGGCTCACCATCGGGAAGCGCCAGCCGCGGCCGGAGGCGAATTTCTGCTGCACCGCCGGCGTGTCGGGGCTGGCGACGACGAAGGCGGCGCGGTCCGCCAGATGATGGTAGACGCCGTTATAGCCGTCGGCCCACAGCATGCAATACGGGCAGGATGTGCCCATGTTGTGGATGACGATGAGATCGTCCTTGTCGCCGAACAGCGCCGAGAGGCGCACGCTGCCCTTGGGCGTGGCGAGTTCGTAGTCCTGCACTTCTTCCGGCGAGACCGCGGCCTGCGCCTTGCGCATCCTCTGACGCAGCGCGGCGATCTGCCGGCGGTAGCCGGCCAGTTTTTTGGCGGTGTCCTTGTAGCTCATCGTTCCTCCATGCGCCGCTCAGGCGCCGTATTTGTCGTGATGGCGCACCCAGGCCTGAGTGAATTCCAGGCCCGCTTCGTCGCGCCCTTTGGGCACCAGGTCGAGATAGTGATAGGCGGCGTTCATCATGTCGAGCCCGCGCGCGTAGCAGGAATAGGTGTGGAACACCGGGCCGTCGTCGGCCTTGTAGAAGACGCTGATGCCGGGAAGCTCGGTCATCGACGTCTCGCGCCGGGCGTAGTTGTACTCGACCACGCCCGCTGCCAGCTCTTCGGGCCTGAACGACACGCGGTAGTCGTAATTGAAGTCGGTGCCGGACGACGACAACCAGGGAAAGCTCCAGCCCATGCGCTGCTTGAACGCGGCGAGCTGCTTGCAGGGCGCGCGCGAGATGGCGGTGAAGGTCACGTCGCGCTGCGCCAGATGCACGAAGAAGCCGTTGAAATTGTCGGCCCAGAACGAGCAGCTCTGGCAACCCGCCTCCCAATCCGGACCGAGCATGAAATGATAGACGATCAGTTGATTTCGTCCGGCGAACAGATCGGCTAGGCTCTGCTTGCCGTTCGGCCCGTCGAAAACGTAGGTTTTCTCGACGCGCTCCCACGGCAAATCGCGGCGCAGCTGGCTCAGCTGGTCGCGGGCTTTGGTGAATTCCTTTTCCTTGGCCAAGAGCTGCTTGCGGGCGGCGAGCCACTCCGCTTGCGAGACGACCTTGTGCTTCTCCATATCTGAGGTCTCCGTTGGATATGCGATTGCTCTTCAGGACCGGCGAGACGAACGCCGCCGCTTGCGTTTGGCGGGGCGCCGCCGCTTGATGCCGCCTAGCGCGGCGGCCAGCAGGTCGAACTGCTCCTGCCAGTATTTGCTGTAGCGGTTGATCCACACCGCCGCCGGAAAGATCGGCCCGGCGAGCAGGCTGCAGCGGCTGATGCGCCCCGTGCGCTCCTGCTGCACCAGCCCGGCGCGGACCAGCACCTGGATATGGCGCGAAACCGCCTGCAGCGAGATGTCGAACGGCGCCGCCAGCTCGGAGACGAGGCGTGGTGCCTCATCCAGGCGCTCCAGGATGCGTCGGCGCACCGGGTCGCTGAGCGCGAAGAAGACATGGTCGAGTTGCGCCATTTCGGCGTCCTCCACCGTCTCGACCACGCGCAGCAATGCCTGGGTCGTTGCCATGGCTTCCGATTATCAAACGAATAGTTGAGAGTCAACTGATTGATTGATTGTTCGGCCACGGCCATTCGGGCTTGAGGCAAGGTAACGTTTATGTTACTTTAAGGCGTCATGATGGACCGGAAAGGACCGGGGAGAGCGTCGAGGGCGGCCCGCGCCGACGCGGCGGCCGCATCGCTACGCGCTGCTGTCTCCGCGCTGCTCGACGGCGACATCGAGGCCGGCAAGGCGGGCCTGCGCCGATGCATCAAGGAGTCGGTCGGATTCGAAAGACTTGGCGCGGCCATCGACATGCCGCCGAAGAGCCTAATTCGCATGTTCGGACCGCGCGGCAATCCGCAAGCGCGCAATCTCGGGCTGGTGCTGCGCTGTTTGCGCAGGGAGATCGGTCTTGGTCGGGGCGTAACGGCGGCCGGCGAGCGCCGCCTGGCGGAGACGATTCGGCGCCTGCAGCGCAACGTGATGAGCCTACGCGCGCGCGGCGTCGACCATCTCTCGCTATTCGGCTCGCTGGCGCGCGGCGAAGCGGACCCGCAGAGCGATATAGACATCCTGGTCGAACTCGACCGCGGAAAGGTCGGCGATCTGCTGGACTATGCCGGCGTCGTCGCGGCGATCGAGGACGCGGCCGGCGCCAAGGTCGACGTGGCGCAGCGTCATTTGCTGCGTCCGCATGTCGCGCCGTCGGCGCTGCGCGATGAAATCCGTGTCTTCTAGCGATCCGGTCCGACGGCTCAAGGAGATCCTCGGCGAGGTGGCGCGGATTCGCCGCTACGTCCGCGGCATGGACGAAGGCGCCTATGCCGCCGACGAGAAGACGCAGGATGCCGTCCAGCGCTGCCTCGAACGCATGTCGGAGGCGGCACGAAAGATCGGTCCGGCGCTCGATGAGAGATATCCCGACGTGGAATTTCCCAAGCTCCGCCGTCTCGGCAGCGTGCTGCGCCACGACTACGATCAGGTCGATATCGCGCTCATCTGGAAGACGTTGCGCGATCGACTCGGCACGTTGGAGCGGGCCTGCCGCGCCGAGATCGCAAGGCGTACGCGGGGCCGCCGTACGAGTCGAGTCCGCGGGTGATATGAGAGTGGAACAGAGTGGCGGTACCCCTTTTCGCCTGCTTCGGAGCAATTCCCGCGTGTGAAAGACGTTATTTATTTATGTCGTCATGCGCGGGCTTGACCCGCGCATCCAGATCGGATGCGGTTACCGATGTGGCGTACTACGTCTATATCTTGGCTAGCCGACGAAATGGAACGCTGTACATCGGCGCCACAAACGATCTTATGCGCCGTGCCTGGGAGCACAGGCAAGCGGTCGCCGAAAGTTTCACCAAGAAATATGGGGTGCATCGGCTCGTCTATTTCGAGGCATACGATCAGGCGCGCCCCGCCATTCAGAGAGAAAGGACGCTGAAGCATTGGCGCCGCGATTGGAAGATCGCGTTGATCGAAAAATCGAATCCTGAGTGGCGCGACCTCTACGACGATATAACGCGCTGAATTCTGCCGTGAACATGGACCCGCGGGTCAAGCCCGCGGGTGACATAAAATGGGGAAGGGGCGCGCTCCCTTCACGGCATGCCGTTCACCGGCCGGAATTTCTGCACGCGCTTGGCGTTGTCGACCTCGGTGGTGAAGATATTGCCGGCGGAATCGATGGCGAAGTTGTGCACCGACTGGAATTAGCCGGCTTGCTTCAATGAATGCAGCTCGGCCGGATAATTCGAGGGCAACTCCATGAAATGCCGGCGTTGGCGCGACCACAACCGCCGGTCCTCGTC
>JACQDQ010000059.1 GCA_016201015.1 Pseudomonadota bacterium
GAGCGCAAGACCCACTCGGCCTCAAGCAACACGGTCGGCCCGACGACAACCCCGCCGCGCGCAATGAGGTCGCGCGCGCGGCGGCCTTGTGCGTGATCGTCGTCAACCAGGAAGCGGACGACGACGTCGGTGTCGAGCGCAATCACCGACGGCGGCGCCTAGCCTCGGTCCGAACCGCCGCATCCATGTCGGCGAGCGAGCGCTTCGGGCCGCGGTAGCGTGCCATGCCGAACACCTCGTCGACGCTTGTCGGCGGAACCGGTTTGAGCGGCCGGAGCAACACGCCCTCCGCCGTCTCAACCACCTCGAACCTGGTGCCGGGCGCCCATTTTCGGCTCGCCCGCACCGCACTCGGCAGGACGACCTGCCCCTTGCTCGACAATCTTGTGGTGTCCATGCGCGCGTCCCGACCGTAAGACAATGGTAAGACGCAATGTCATAGAAGGCGCAGTTTGACAAGCGGTCCCGCGCCGAGTGGCGGGGAGAGGACCGATCAGCCGGTATTGGGAGCAATACGCCTCACGTCCCGACGCGGAACGGCGCGACGAGGCGGCGCAGCGTGGCCAGCACGCTCAGCGGCGTCAGCTTGCCGGTGCGCGGATTCTCCGGCGACGGCACGCCCTCGATGGTCATGGCGAAGCGCGCGCTGTCGGCCTCGACCTCGATGCGGTGCGTGTTGCGGGTGACCGTCGGATCGGCCCAAATCTGGATCTGCGTCTTGAGCGGACCAATGCCGGCCATACTTAGCGCAGCGGCAACGTTGACGTTGGCCGGGAAGCCGCGGGCGGCGTCGCGCGCATTGCCGTCGAACACCTTGAGCGGCTCCCTGACGTCGTCGAGCGTGATGCCGCGCTCGACCAGATACGGCGCGCCCTTGAGCCCCGCCGGCGGCTTGCGCGTCACCATCGTCACGCGCTCGATCCTGCCTTCCGCCGCCGCGGCGACCGCATCGAGCCCGAGCAGCGCGCCCGTAGGCACGATGATGCGCCCGCCGGTCGCCTTGACGCGCTCGGTCAGATCGAAATGATCGAGCAGCGCCGCCGCGTTGACCGTGACCAGCGTCCGGCCGGCGGCGATCGTCGCCTCGGCGATCTCGCGAAACGCCGCCGTCGGCGCGCAGTCGACGACGATGTCGACATGCTGCGCCAGCTCGACCGCGGGCACCAGGCGCGGCCGGCATTTGAGCTCGGCGATGGCGGCCGCGGTCTTCGCCGGATCGCGGCCGGACACGGCGCGCAACGCGAGACCGGGCACGCCGTCGTCCAGCCGCCGGGCGAGCGGCAGCCCGATCGCCCCGAGCCCGGCGATGCCGATACCAAGTTCGCGTGACGGCGTCATGTCGGTGAATTCCTCGGTTGTCGCAACGCGCTGAACTTAGTCCGGTGGAGCGAGCAACATGACGCGCCCAGCATGCGGCAAAGGGAAATCTGCCATATCGCCGTGGGCGAATTGTGGCAACATTGTGAACGACGCCGCAGACATCGATCCGACACGAATCGGTGCTTGTCCGACTCGACGAGTTTGTCGATACTGCGTCGTAGTTATCCTAACCAAGCGAATAATGCATCTGCATCCGTGTCTCGCCGTCATGCTGGCCGTAGTTTTATTGGCCACTCCTTCGTTCGCGCAACAAGCGGCGAATGCCGGAGGGGCGACGAGTGAGAAGCGGCTCGCGCTCGTCATCGGCAATTCCGCTTACGGGGAATCGCCGCTGCGCAATCCCGCCAACGACGCGCGGGCCATGGCGCAGGTTCTGCGCAGCAAGGGCTTCGGCGTAATCCTGCATGTCGACGCGACGCGCAGTCAGTTGACCGACGCCATCGCCGAATTCGGCGAGCGGCTCGGCGAGGGCTCGATCGCGCTGTTCTTCTATGCCGGGCACGGCATGCAGCTCAACGGACATAACTACCTCATTCCGGTCGACGCGAAGCTCGGCTCCGAGCAGCGCGTCAAGTTGGAAACCATCGATATGGACGTCGTGCTCGATCAAATGCAGGCGGCGCATGCGCGCGTCAGCATGGTCATTCTCGACGCCTGCCGCAACAATCCCTTCGAGCGCCGCTTCCGCAGCGCGGCGGGCGGACTGGCCCAGCTCGCGGCGCCCGAGGGCACGCTGATCGGCTACGCGACCTCGCCCGGCAAGGTGGCCGGCGACGGCGATGGCGCCAATGGCCTTTACACGGCCGAGCTGTTGCGAGCGATGGCCGAGCCCGGCATCCGCGTCGAGGACGTCTTCAAGCGCGTGCGCGTCGCCGTGTCCCGCAAGTCCAACGGCGGACAGATCCCGTGGGAGGCGTCGTCGCTGGTCGGCGATTTCTATTTCGATACGCCGGCTGGAGCGGCGCCGACAGCGGCGACGCCGACGGCGGCGCAAGACGTGGCCCCGCCGGCCGCGCCGGCGGTGGCGCCGGCTGCCGCGCCACCGCCAGCGACGGTATCGCTGCCGGTAGTGGCCGACCGCGAGGCGCTGTTCTGGGACGCGATCAGGGGAAGCGCCGATCCGCGCGATTTTCAGGCCTATCTCGATCAGTTCCCGAGCGGCACCTTCGCGGCGATCGCGCGGAATCGGTTGACGCCGCGTTCGATGCCGCTCTCCGCCACGGCCGCCGCGCCGGCTACCCCCGCAGCGCCCGCAGTGGCGGCGGCAACGGTGCCGCCGCCGGCCGCTGCCACGGCGCCACTCGTCGCGGCGGAGCCGGCGGCCTCGCCATCAAGAGCGATACCCGTATCGAAGCCCGCCCGGCGATCGGCAGCGGCCGGATCGACGGCAAACGCCCCGGCCGCATCGCGTCAGGGGCCAAAGCAACCGATCACGGCGGCGCCCCCCCTCACCGTGCCGCTGGTCCGCGGTTGGAGCGGGCCGGCCAAGCCCGAAGCCTGGAGCGGCTACAGCCCGTCCGACTGCAAGGCGATGAGCATCGATCTCACCGCCGTCGGCGATCGAGCGCGCGGCACGATCATCCTGCCGCAGGGCTACACCGTGGAATTCGTGTCGTTGGTCGATGCCGACGGCCGGCTGGTGGAGCCCACCCCGCTTTCGCGCTGGCCGATCAGGCTCGGCGGCCGCATGGACCGCGTCACCTTTCATTTCGGCTCCGGCGGCGGCCCGCACGAGGACTATTGCGTCGGCCATTTCGAGATGTTCCGCAAGAATATCGGCTGACCGCGCCGCCCGGCCGCCGCCCATGGCGACGCATAGCCCCTTGATCCGACAGGCATCGCGCCAATGTTCCACGTGGAACATCGATCCGACACGTTCCGCGCTGTTGCGCCGCCGCCGCCGCGTGGTAGTGTCCGCTCGCGTGTGCGGACAGGGAAGACCGGTGATGCGGCCGAGCCGCCAATCCGGCGCTGCCCCCGCAACTGTAAGCGGCTAGACCGCGGCCATCCTCGCCACTGACCCCAGCGCGGGTCGGGAAGGCGGCCGCAGCGTCGACGATCCGCCAGCCAGGAGACCTCCCGCGCACGCGAGGCGGCTGCCGCCTCAGGCTACATACGTCCTCGGAGGGAGGATTAGCGCCTTGCAACCGACTGACGCCGTCCTGCGGGCGGCGACGACGGCTTCACCTCTACCCCCCGTCACCCTGATTCTGGGCGGCGCGCGCTCCGGCAAAAGCGCCTATGCCGAGCGTCTGCTGCTCGGCGCGGTGGAGCCGCAGGCCCGGGTCCTCTACGTCGCCACTGCCGAAGCGCTGGACACCGAGATGACCGCGCGCATTCGCGCCCACCGCGACCGCCGCGGCGCGCGGTGGCAGACCATCGAGGAGCCGCGCGCGCTCGCCGAACTGCTGATGCGCGAGACGCGCGTCGAGCGGCCGGCCCTCGTCGATTGCCTCACGCTGTGGGTGAGCAACCTGATGGCCGACGGCGCCGATGTGGCGGCGGCGGCCGATCGCCTGATCGCCGCGCTGCCGCGCCTCGCCGGTCCGGTCGTCTTCGTCGCCAACGAGGTCGGCCTCGGCATCGTCCCCGACAACCGGCTCGCGCGCGAATTCCGCGACCACGCCGGCCGCCTCAATCAGGCGCTCGCCGCCGCCGCCGATTGCGTCGTCTTCGTGGCCGCCGGGCTGCCGCTCGTCCTCAAGAACCGGCCATGACGCTACGCCCGCGCATCCCGGCGACCGTCGTCACCGGCTTTCTCGGCGCCGGCAAGACGACGCTGCTGCGCCACCTCGTGACGCGCGCGAACGGGCGGCGGCTTGCCCTCGTCATCAACGAGTTCGGCGAATGCGGCGTCGACCGCGAATTCCTGCTCGGCTGCGGCATCGCGGAGTGCGACGAGCGCGACGTCATCGAGCTGGCCAATGGCTGCATCTGCTGCACCGTCGCCGACGACTTCCTGCCGACGATCGAAACGCTGCTCGATCGCGCCGATCCGCCCGACCACATCGTCATCGAGACCTCGGGCCTGGCGCTGCCCAAACCGCTGGTCAAGGCCTTCGCCTGGCCGGAGGTGCGCGCCCGCGTCACCGTCGATGGGGTGATCGCCGTCGTCGATGCGGTGGCGGTCGCCGCCGGCCGCTTCGCCGACGACCCGGCCAAGGTCGCGGCACAGCGCGCCGCCGATCCGGCCCTCGATCACGACAACCCGCTCGCGGAGGTCTTCACCGATCAACTCGCCTGCGCCGACCTCGTCATCTTGAGCAAGGTCGACCTTCTCGCCGCCGCCGACGCCGCGACGCTGGCAGCCGCCCTGCGGGCTCGTCTGCGGCCCGGCGCGAAGCTGGTGCCGGTGCGTTTCGGCGAGGTCGACCCAAACGTGTTGCTTGGTCTCGGCGCCGCCGCCGAGGACGATCTTGCGGCACGGCCGTCGCTGCACGATGGCGCGGCCGGCCACGACCATGACGATTTCGAGAGCTTCGTGCTGCGCCTCGGCGCCGTCGCCGAACCGAACGAGCTGATCGCCCGGCTCAAGGCCGCGGTCACCGCGCACGACATCCTGCGCATCAAGGGATTCCTCGACGTGCCCGGCCGCCCGCTGCGGCTTGCCCTGCAGGGCGTCGGCGCGCGGCTCGACTCGTATTTCGACCGCCCGTGGCGCGCGGACGAGACGCGGACAAGCGCGCTCGTCGTCATCGGCTGCAAGGGACTCGACCGCGCGGCCATCGCCGCGACTGTCGGCGCGTGAGGCCATGCACCTGCTTGCCGCACAGCCGGGCGCCATCGTCGATGGAACGAGCGCCGTGGATCTCGGCCAGAGCCCGGGCGACATCGTCGTGCTCACCGCCGCCGACAGCGAGATCGCGCTGTTGTCGCAGGCGCGCCGCGAGATCGTCGCCGAGCATCCCGCTTTCCCGACGCTGCGTCTGGCCAATCTGCTGCAGCTCTCGCACAATCTGTCGGTCGACCTCTATGTCGAGCGCGTGATCGCGCCGGCGCGGCTCGTCGTCGTGCGGCTGCTCGGCGGCCGCAGCTACTGGCCCTACGGCGTCGATCAGATCGTCACGGCTTGCCGCGCGCGCGGCATCCCGCTGGCGCTGCTGCCCGGCGATGCGCGGCCGGACTCCGAACTCGCCGCCTTCTCGACCGTCGCCGCTGCCACCGCGCAGCGCTGGTGGCAATATTTGCTGCATGGCGGGCCAGGCAATGCGACGCAGTTCCTCAACAGCGCGGCGGCGGCGACCGGCTATGCGATGCCGACGCGTGAGCCGATGCCATTTGCCCAAGCCGGGCTCTATTGGCCAGGTATCGCGGAGCCCGCGCTAAGCGACGTCAAGCGGCGATGGCGCGACGGCGCGCCGCTCGCCACGATCGTCTTCTATCGCGCGCTGGTGCAGGCGGCCGATACGGCGGTGATCGACGCCTTGATCGCCGGCTTGCAGGAAGCGGGCCTCAACCCGCTGCCGCTATACGTCGCGACGCTCAAGGACCAGGCGGTCGCCGCGCTGGTGCGTGCGACACTGGCCGCCGCGCCGCCGGACGTCATTCTCAATCTGACCGGCTTCGCCGTCGGCGACGGCGACCCACTGGCGACGGCCGACTGCCCGGTGCTGCAGGTCGTGCTGGCGGGCGGCGACGAAGCCGGATGGCGCGCCGGCACACGCGGCCTCGCCAGCCGCGATGTTGCCATGTCTGTGGCACTGCCGGAGCTCGACGGCCGCGTGCTGAGCCGCGCGGTCGCCTTCAAGGACGTGATCGCCCGCGACACGGCGAGCGAGGTCGATGTGATCGGTTACCGGCCACGTGCCGATCGCGTCGCCTTCGTCGCCGCGCTCGCCGCCGCCTGGGCCCGTCTGCGGCGCACGCAGCCGGCCGAGCGACGCATCGCCATCGTGCTCGCCAACTACCCCAATCGAGACGGCCGCATCGGCAACGGCGTCGGCCTCGACACGCCGGCCTCGGTCATCACGGTCCTGCGCGCGCTTGCCGCTTCCGGCTACCGCGTCGCCGACATTCC
>JACQDQ010000356.1 GCA_016201015.1 Pseudomonadota bacterium
GATAGATGCCGCTCGCCGCGCCGCGGTCGACCGTCGCCGTGCGGCTCACGAAGCCCGTTGCGGTCGCCTGGGCGAAGAACGTGCCGACGCCGATGAGGACCATGCCGACGAGCACCGCCGGCAGGGCAGGCGCAACGAGCAGCGGCAGACCGACGCCAGCTATGGCCAGGCCGGCCCCCGCGGTTGCCAGCGAGCCCCAGAAGGTCGCCTGCGTGCCAAAGCGCTTCACCGCGCTTCCGGCCAAGGGCGTCGTGACGATCGACGGCAGGAAGACGAAATAGGCGAAGCCGAGCGCCATCATGCCGATGCCGATGGGCGGACGCACCAGCACGAAATTGACGTAGGTGAAGGCGCCGATGAAGGCGAACAGGATGCAGAAGCCGATGCCGAAGGCGGCGCGCAGCGGCGGGTTGCGCAGGTGCTCGGCCCAGGTGGCGAAGGGCGAACGCGCGGCCGGGCCGGTCGCCGCCATCGGTGTCGTCTGCGTCAGGCTGAAATAGACCAGCAGAGCGCCGCTGAGATTGAGCAGGGCGAAGACGTAGAAATTGGCGGCGAGGCCGAGATGGTCGGCCAGCGCGGCGGAGAACAGGCGGCCGAACAGGTTGCTGGCGACGTTGCCGGTGATATAGGCGGCGAAGGCGCCGGCGGCGTCGGTGGCGCTGCATTGCTCGCCGAGATAGGCCAGAGTCAACGTGAAAGCGGTCGCCATGAAGATGCCCTGAACGACGCGCAGCAAGGTGAAGCTGGTGAGGTCGGGTGCGATGGCGAGCAGCGCCGTGGGGATCGACAGCAGAGCCAGGCTCAGCAAGATGCCGCGCCGGCGATTGATGCGGCGGCTGAAGAAGGCGACGGCCAGGCCGGCGATCGCCATGCCCATGGTACTGGCATTGACCGCGAAGCCCATGGCAGCGGGCGTCACATGATAGGCGCGCGCCAGCGACGGAAGAATGGCTTGTGTCGCGAACAGGTCGACGACGGTGAGGAAGGCGGTGAGACCGATCACGAACGTGCGCAAGAGCGCGGCGCCGGGGTGGTGGCCATCCGGCGTCTGCGGCATCGCCGGCTTTTGGGTCGTCGTCTTCTTGGTGATCGAGCTCCATACCGGAATGAGGCGGATCGGAGTGTGACGCCCGCTGCCATGTCTTGGGCGCCACACTCGCAAACCGATGGCCCGGAAAGGCGGCCATTACATGCTGTGATCCATCGTGTCGTGCAGCAGGTCGGCCGAGAGCAGCACGACGGTCTTGCTGCCCGTGTTCTGCCACCAATGCGAGGTGACGCTGGTCTCGCGCGCCACATCGCCGGCCTTGTGCAGGATCGGCACGGCGCAGTTGCTGGCGTATTCGAGGATCTCGCCTTCGATGATGTAGATGATGGCCGGCCGGTCGCCATGGCTGTGCCAGGGAACGACGCCGCCCGGCTTGATCTCGAGCTTGCGCAGCCGGAATTGGCGGCCCTGGATTCCCGCCGGCTCCTTCGCCACGTCAACCGAGGCGAGGACCACGTCGGTGACGTCCTTGGCGGCCATCGTGCTCGGCTTGGTGAGATTGGCGCCCATCTTATCGGCGGGGCATTCACCCGCCACGGCGCCCGTCGCGACGATCGACATCGCGCCGGCGACGACGGCCGCCAGCGAAAGACCCCGTAGGCTGAAGGGGCGATTGCTAAGACTGTTGAACATGACTTCTGTCTCCTTGATTGCACATTCGCCACGACCGGAACGGCCGAAGCGTCGGCATGGAGGATCGGGGAACAGGCTTGCGGATGGAAATGCCGAGTGAGTTTCAATTCGATAACTTGAGGGTATGGCCGATACCGCGAGCCATCTCGTATGATCCTGGCGCTCGCCATCGCTGGAACGCCTGTTCGACCTTGGCAGCAAAGGAGTTCGCGCGCCCGATGACCGGACCGAAACGGCCCGTGACGGCGGCCCGCAAAGGCGCGGCCCAGGGCGAATTGGCGCTGGCCGATCCCAGGGAAGATGACCTGGGGCCGGACGCCCCGCTTGTGCTCACCATCGGCCACTCGACGCATCCGGTAGACGCCTTTATCGGCTTTCTGCGCAGCCATGGTGTCGGGCTGCTGGTCGACGTGCGCACGCGGCCGGGCTCCAAGCGCAATCCGCAGTTCAATCAGCCGGCGCTGGCTACTGCGCTCGCCGCTTGCGGGATCGCCTATCGCCATGAAGGCGAGCTTGGCGGCTTCCGCCAGCCGCGGCTGAATTCGCCGAATCTCGGGCTGCGCAGCGCCTGGCTGCGTGGCTATGCGGATTACATGCAGACGGCGGCGTTTGCCGACGCGCTGGGGCGGTTGATCGGCCTGGCCGCCGGCCGCCGCGTCGCCGTCATGTGCGCCGAGGCGCTGCCGGAAAACTGCCACCGCTCGCTCGTCGCCGACGCGCTTACCGCCAACGGGGTAAGGGTCGAGCACATCGTCGACGGCGGCCCGCGACGGCCGCACCGCTTGACGGCCGCCGCCCGGACCAACGGAACCAGTGTCGTCTATCCGGGAGCGGCGGCATAGCCGCGGCGGGCCGCCGTCCTGGCCGCCCTATACCCATGTCACGAAATATTTATTTCGCGCCCACGCGGGGAAATGTCATCCTAGGGCGCTGGGGAGCGTTGCGTACTGGAATTTAGTAACGATGACTGAGTCAGCACTGGCGGCCCGGGCGCGGCTTGACCCGCGCAAGTTCCACGATCCGGATTGGACGGCGAAAGGCGACCGGCGCGCGACGGTAGCGCTCAAGGGGCTACGCACGCTGTGGTTCAACACCGGCACCTTGTGCAACCTGACGTGCCGCAATTGCTATATCGAGTCCTCGCCGACCAACGATCGGCTGGTCTATCTGACCGCCGCCGAGGTCCGCGAATATCTCGACGAAATCAATCGCGACGGCTTGCCGACGCGCGAGATCGGCTTCACCGGCGGCGAGCCGTTCATGAATCGCGAGCTGCCGGCGATGATCGAGGATTGCCTGTCGCGTGGTCTCAGCGTGCTGGTCCTGACCAACGCCATGCGGCCGATGATGAAGGTCAAGGACGGGCTGCTGGCGCTCAAGGCGCGCTATGGCGATGCGCTCACTCTGCGCGTCTCGGTCGACCACTACACCAAGGATCTGCACGAGCTGGAGCGCGGCAAGCGGAGCTGGGCGCCGACGCTCGACGGGTTGCGCTGGCTGGCGCAGAACGGCTTCAACATCCACGTCGCCGGCCGCACCTTTTCCGGCCAGGGCGAGGCCGAAATCCGCCGCGGCTTCGCCAGGCTTTTCTCGGAAAACGAGGTTCCGGTCGACGCCTTCGATCCGGTGCGTCTGGTGCTGTTTCCGGAAATGGACGAGACAGTCGACGTGCCGGAGATCACCACGGCGTGCTGGGACATCCTCAAGCTGTCACCGGACGCCATAATGTGCGCCTCGTCGCGCATGGTGGTGAAGCGCAAAGACGCCGAGCGGCCGGTGGTGCTGTCATGCACGCTGCTGCCCTATGACGCGCAGTTCGAGATGGGGCACACCCTGGCCGAGGCCTCCGGCGCGGTGAAGCTCAATCACCCGCATTGCGCCAAATTCTGCGTGCTGGGCGGCGGATCGTGCAGCAAGAGCTAGGAGTCGCCGTCGCCGATCTCGGGATGCTCGATGGCCCGCTGCTGGTTTATGGCGGGCCTTACGGCAATCTCGAGGCGATGCGCGCATTGCGCGACGCAGCTTCGCGGCTCGGCATTTCCGGCTCTCACGCCATCTGCACCGGCGACGTCGTCGCCTATGGCGCCGATCCTCAGGCCACGGTCGATCTCGTGCGCGACTGGGGCTGCCCGGTGGTGATGGGCAATTGCGAGGAGTCGCTGGCCGCCGACGCGGCCGATTGCGGCTGCGGCTTCACCCAGGGCTCCACGTGCGCCACGCTGTCGGCGCAGTGGTTCACCGCCACCCGCCGCGACCTCGATGCCGAAGCTAAGGCTTGGATGGGCGGCTTGCCGCGCCGCATCACGCTGACTCTCGCAGGGCGCCGACTGGCGGCGATCCATGGCGGGGTGGCGCAGATCAATCGCTTCGTCTTCGCCTCGACGCCGGACAGCGAAAAGGCGGCCGAGATCGATGCCACCGGCTGCGACGGCGTGCTGTCCGGCCATTGCGGCATTCCGTTCACGCAGCGCATCGGCGACCGGCTGTGGCATAA
>JACQDQ010000357.1 GCA_016201015.1 Pseudomonadota bacterium
GAACCAGGCCTCGGCCGGCAAGGTCCCGGTGCCGGACCAGCTCGTGTTCGAGGAGGCCGCCGGTCTGGTCCCGGTGCGCTTATTGCGGGAGGGCGGAACCGTGATCGGCGGCGAGCTGACCGCGCCCGAGCCTCTATCGCGCCGGGCGCAGGCGCCGCCCGACCGCGCGGCGGCCTGCCTCTCGCTCCAGACCGACGACGTGCGCATGGACGCGCATGCGCCGCAGGTCGTCTCCGTCGGTCTGCCGTTTCTCGTGGTCGAGCTCGGTTCGCGGGACGCCCTGCGTCGGGCCAATCCGAACCGCGAGGCTTGGAGCGGATTTCTGCCGCTCGACGGCGCGATGGCTATCTACGCCTACACGCGCCAAGTCGGCCGGGAGGCGCCCGAGAGCGATTGCGATCTGCAGGCGCGCATGTTCACGTCACGCCTGACCGAGGACCCGGCGACGGGCAGCGCCACGGCAGCGGCAACAGCTCTCTTGGCCGAGCTCCAGGGTGTCGCGAACCTCTCCTTGCGCGTCGGCCAGGGCGTCGACATGGGGCGCCCAAGCCTCTTGCTGGCGCGGGTGCAACCGCAGGCGGGTGCCGTGACAGTGCATGTCGGCGGTCAATGCGTCATGGTCATGGAAGGCGCGTTCCACCTCGACGGCGCCGCGTCACCGGCAGAGCCTTCAGGCCTATTCCTTGACCGCGCCGGTCAGGCTCGAGACGTAGTGCTCGACGAAGAACGAGTAGAGGATGGCGACGGGCAGGGAGCCGAGCAGCGCGCCGGCCATCAGCGAGCCCCAATGGTAGACGTCGGCCTCGATCAGCTCGGTCACCACGCCGACCGGCGCGGTCTTGGCCTCGGATGAATTCAAGAACACGAGCGCGTAGAGATATTCGTTCCACGACAGCGTGAAGGCGAAAATCGCTGCAGAAATCAATCCCGGCACCGCGAGCGGCAGCACGACCTTCAGCAGGATCTGGACGCGCGACGCGCCGTCGATCAGCGCGCATTCCTCGAGCTCGTAGGGAATGCTGCGGAAATATCCCATGAACAACCAGGTGCAAAACGGGATCAGGAAGGTCGGATAGGTGAAGATCAGCGACAGCGGCGAATCCAGCAGCTCCAGCGTCGACAGCATGGTGTAGAGCGGAATGAACAGAATGCTGGGGGGCACCAGATAGGCGAGGAAGATCGCCATACCGACATAGCGCGCGCCGCGATAGCGCAGGCGCTCGATCGCATAGGCGGCGCACACCGCGCAAAAGATCGACAGCACCGTGGCCGACACGGTGATGACCATCGTGTTCCAGATCCACGACGGGTAATCGGTGTCGAACAGCAGCTTCTTGATGTTATCCAGTGTCGGCTCGTGAATCAGCATGGCCGACCAGCCCTTATACATATGCAGCTCGCGGTTCGATTTGAACGTCGCCAGCGTCATCCAATAGAAGGGAAACAAGAGGATGAACAGGAACAGGCCGAGCGGCAGATAGACGACGGCGACGCGGTAGCGCACGGTCTGCAGATACGACATTCCCTCGCGCTCGCGGATGGCCGCGACCGCCTTGGCGTCGCTGTCGGCGGCGGCCTGGGCCAGCGCGTCAGTCATCGCGGCTGCCCTGTTGCCAGCGCCGGCGCTGCAAGCCGAAATAGCTGAACAGGATCGCCGAGAGCAGGAACGGGATCATGGCGACCGACAGCGCCGCCCCCTCGCCCAGCGAGCCGCCGACGATGGCGCGCTGGAACGACAGCGTCGCCATCAAATGCGTCGAGTTGACCGGCCCGCCCTTGGTCATCACCCAGATCAGCTGGAAGTCGGTGAAGGTGAACAGCACCGAGAACGTCATCACCACGGCGATGATCGGCGTCAGCAGCGGCAGCGTGATGAAGCGGAAGCGCTGCCAGCCGGAGGCGCCGTCGATGGTCGCCGCCTCGTAGAGCGACGGCGAGATGGTTTGCAATCCTGCCAGCAAGGTGATGGCGACGAACGGGATGCCGCGCCAGATATTGGCGATGATCACCGCCCAGCGCGCATTCCACGGGTCGCCCAGGAAATCGATGTGATGGTCGATCAATCCGAGGCCGAGCAGGACCCAGCTGATGATCGAGTCCTGCGAGTCGTAGAGCCACCAGAAGGCGATGGCCGAGAGCACCGTCGGCACGATGAACGGCATCAGCACGATGGCGCGGATCAGCGCCTTGAACGGAAAGTGGTTGTTCAGCACCATCGCCAGCCACAGGCCGAGGGCGAATTTGCAGACGCTGGCGACGACGGTATAGAGGAAGGTGTTGAAGACGCTCAGCCAGAAGACATTGTCTTCCGTCAGCCAGATGAAATTGGCGAGGCCGATGAATTTGCCTGGATCGCCGACCTTGGCGCTGGTCATGCTGAGCCACAGGCCCAGGCCCAGCGGATAGGCGAGGAACCCGCCGAGGAATATCGCCGCGGGCAGCATGAAGATGAGCCCGAGCATGTTGCGGCTGTGATTGAGCCTGGACAGGAAGCCGCCGGGCCTCGCACCGCCGCGCACCGCTGCCGCCGAAACCGCCATCGCGTCGGGGCCCATCACATGTCTGGCAATCGAATCGCCAGCCGGCGCCGCGCAACTGTCGCGGCGCCGGCCGCGCGATCAGGTGTTGTAGTAGCGTTGCGCGCGCTTCTGCGCGTCGGCCGCGGCCTGCTTCGGCGTTTTGCTGCCGGTGCCCACCTCGGCGAACATGTCGACGACCACGAAGTCGGCGAACACCTGCGCCGAGGAGAAGCCAAGCGACCCCGCCCACGAGAACGGCAGGGTGCGCGCAGCGACGTCCTTGAACGGCAGGCGCTTGGGGTCTTCCTTCCACACCGGGTGATTGTCGTAGGCCTTGAGGACGTGCGACAGGTAGCCGACGGACCCGGCGAGGAACTTGTTGTACTGCTCGGTGTCCATCAGATAGGCCATCAGCGCCTTACAGGCCTGCGGCGATTTGGTATAGCGGTAGGCGTAGTAAGGATAGTTCGAGTGGAACTCGGTCGGCCTGCCCACCGGCCCGATCGGGTAAAAGGCGTGGTCCATGTCGTCGAAGATCTGCGGCATGTTCTGCGCCTTGGCCGCCGCATAGATCGAGATGCCGTTGTTGGTCAGGCTGACCTGGCCGTCGAGGAACGCCTTGTTGTTCGACGGATCGAGCCAGGACGCCGTGCCCGGCACGAAGGTTTGGGCCAGCTGCTTGGCATACTCCAGCGCCGCGACCGTCTCGGGGCTGTCGAGCGCCACGTTGTCCTTGGCGTCCACCACCTTGCCGTTGAACGCCCACAGCAGCCACAGGCACCACGCATTGCCGTCGCCCGAGGCCTTGCCCATCGCGAAGCCGCCGGGCGTGCCGTTGGCTTTCAGCCCCTGCATCAACTTCAGGAAGCCGGCCATGTCGGCCGGCACCTTCTCGAAGCCGGCCTTCTTGATATGCGAAATGCGATAGTTCAGCAGGTTGCCGCCGATGGTGGCGGGAATCGAATTCCAGCGGCCGCGCCGCTTGCCATAAAGCTCGGCGATCGGATACCAGCCGCCGCCGCGCTTGCCGATCCAGTCGGCCACATCGGTCACATCCATCAGCTTTTCGGGATAAAGATGGTTGTCGGCGTGGATGTTCCAGACGAAATCGGGGCCGACGCCGGAGTTGGCGGCGACTTGGGCCTTGAGCCGGACGTCCTCGTAGCCCAGCGCGTCGATGCGCGTCTGCGTGCCGTTGACCTTGTCGAACGCGGCAACCAGGGCGGTGAAGTTCTCGCCCTCGGCCTTGACGAACGGCGACCAGCGCAGCACGCGCAACTTGGCGCCCTTTTCCGGCTTCCACTGCGACTCCTGGGCGAAGGCTTCGGCCGAATCGAGCAGGGCCTTGAATGCTGCGCCGCCTGCGAGGGCGGTGCCGGCGGCGATCTTGATAGCGTCGCGTCTTGAGAAATCCGTCATGGTGGGCTCCTCCCAGGGCCGTCGTTGAGTTGGCTGCGACTATAGGTGCCGACCGTTTGCAGCGTCAAACGGATGCACTCTTGTTGCATGTCAAACTAACGGTTCTGGGGGACGCCCTGCAAGGCCGACGAGCGGAGAGGCTCCGCGTTGACGCAATTGCGCAGCCGCCCGTTCAGGAGATAATCGCGCACGGTCTCGGCGCCCTTGCGCCGCAGCTCGCGCCAGCTTTGCGGGCTGTAGAAGGCCGCGTGCGGCGTCAGGATCAGGCGCCCGGCGAGCCAGTCGGGCTGCGCGCGCCAGGCCGAGACCAGCTTATCGTCCGGCGCCGGCGGCTCCTGCGGCAAGACATCGAGCCCGGCCCCGCCCGGCCGGCCGGCGCGCAGCGCTTCGACCAGCGCCGCCGTGTCGACCACCGGTCCGCGCGCGGTGTTGATCAGGATCGCGTGCGGCTGCATGCGCGCGAGCTGCGCCGCGCCGATCATGCCCTTCGTTTCCGGCGTCAGCGGCACGTGCAGGCTGACGATGTCGGCGGTCTCCACCAACTCGTCGAGCGTCGCCACGCGTCGGCACTGCGCGACGCCGGGATCGCCGGTTGAGACGTAGGGATCGTAGTAGATCACCTGCATGCCGAAGCCGCGCGCCCTGGCCGCCGCGGCGCGGCCGATGCGACCCAGGCCGACCACGCCGAACACCTGCCCGTCGAGCCGGCGCAGCAGCGGCGCGGCGCTGAACTTCCAGCCGGCCACCGGATCGGCGGCGAGCAGGGTCATGTAGGTGGAGAGGCCGCGGCGCAGGGCCAAGGCCAGCGCCAGCGCATGGTCGGCGACCTCGCCGGTGCCGTAATCGGGCACGTTGCAGACGGCGATGCCGCGCGCGGCACACGCCGCCGCGTCGATTTTGTCGTAGCCGACGCCGACACGCACGACGATGCGGCAGCGCGCCATGCGCGCGATGACCGCGGGGGTGATCCACACCTTGTCGGCCAGCATCGCCGCATCGGCGGCGGCCCAGGACGCGGCGGGGATGTCGTCGGCCGACTTCGCGCGGTGGATTTCTATCATCGCCTCGGCGCCGAGCGCCGCGCGTTCGATTTCAGCTTCGCCGGAGAATGGAGCGTCGGGGAGAAGTATCCGCACGCCGTCGTTATGACAGATTCGGCGCCAGGCGGTCGAGCGCCTCCGACAGCTTGCCGAGGCTCGCCGCGAAGCACAGGCGCAGCCAGCCCTCGCCCTCGGGCCCGAAGGCGATGCCGGGCGCCAGGCCGACCTTGGTCTCGGCGACCAGCCGCTTGGCGAAGCTCAAGCTGTCGTTCATGCCGTCGACCTGGAAGAAGGCGTAGAACGCCGCCTCCGGCCGCACCAGCCGCACGCGCGCCATGCCGCCGAGCCGCTGGACGACCAGGTCGCGCGCGCGCCCGTACTGCTCGACGATTTCCTTGATGAACGGCTCGCCCTGCTTGAGCGCGGCGATGCCGGCGTGTTGCGCCATGGTATTGGCGCCGGAGGTGTTGAACTCCTGCACCTTGGCCAGCGCCTCGCCGTAGCCGGGCGGCGCCACCACCCAGCCGAGCCGCCAGCCGGTCATGCACCAGGATTTGGAGAAGCTGTTGATGGCGATCACCGGGTCGTCGGGCCCGGCGATATCGAGCACCGACGGCGCCGTGTTGCGGCCATAGACGATGCGGTCATAGACCTCGTCGGTGATCAGCCAGATCTGCTTGCGCCGGCAGAAGGCCAGCACCTCGGCGATCTGCTCCGCCGGCATCATCCAGCCGGTCGGATTGCCCGGCGAATTGAGGAAGAGCGCCCGCGTGCGGTGGTCGCAGGCATCGAACAACTGGTCGAGATCGAGCACCCAGCCGACATGGTTGGGGCGCAGCGCCACGCGGCGCGGCTCGGCGCCGAGCATGGCGATGCTGTCCGCACAGTTCGGCCACAGCGGCACCGCCAGCACGACGTTGTCGCCGGGATCGACCAGCGTCTCCATCACCATCATGATGGCACTGACGCCCGAGGCGGCGACGGTGATGCGGTCGACCGCCACTTGCGGCCCGTGCAGCTTCGTCAAATACTCGGCAAGGGCCTGGCGCAGCTCGGGAATGCCGCGTCCCGGGGTATAGAAGGTCTTGCCCTCGGCCAGCGCGCGGCCGCACGCATCGCGGATGAAACCAGGCGTCTCGCGGTCGGATTCGCCGAACCACAGCGGGATGATTCCGGGGCGGCCGAAGGCCGATTCCGAGACCTCGCGGATGCGCGAGCCGGGGAAGGCGGCGATCGCGGTCCGCAGCGGCGCCGGAACCCGCGTCATGGCGATGAAATCCGCAAGAAATCCGTCGTCCATGGGCATTGGCTCCAATGGCAAAGATCCTGCGGATTTTCTACGACAAACATGGTTTCCAAATCCTTACGCGGCGGTCCCGAGGTGATCGATTTTAACGCGGAGAGCGCTGAGAAGCGCAGAGGACGCCGAGTTGCAGGACGAGATGTAGGGGCGGGCCTGACGACGCCTTTGGCGTCGCCAGCCTTCGAGACGC
>JACQDQ010000353.1 GCA_016201015.1 Pseudomonadota bacterium
CTCGAGCTCGCCGACTTCATTGGCCTCGATACCTGTCTTGCCGTCATGCATGTGCTGCATGACGGGCTTGCCGACTCGAAGTACCGGCCCTGTCCGCTGCTGGTTAAATATGTCGAGGCCGGCTGGCTCGGGCGCAAGACCAAGCGCGGCTTCTACGACTACAGCAGCGACAAGCCCGTCCCCACGCGCTGACTCGGCGGAAATCATGGGCGCTGCCCCGACACGCAAGATCAACCTCGCACTGCAGGGCGGCGGCGCCCATGGCGCGTTCACCTGGGGCGTCCTCGATCGCCTGCTGGAAGACGAACGCCTCGAATTCGACGGCATCACCGGCACCAGTGCCGGCGCCATGAATGCCGCGGTCATGGCGCATGGGATGGCCAAGGCGGGCCGCGACGGCGGGCGCCGCGCGCTTGCCGAGTTCTGGCATGCGATCGCCGCTAGGCCGGGGCTGACGACATTCGGGCTGCACCTCCCCGGTGCCGCGCTCGCCAGCTACGAGCTCGATCATTCGCCCGCCTTCGTGCTGTTCGATCTGATGGGCCGGCTGTTGACGCCGGAGCAGTTGAACCCCCTGGACATCAACCCGATTCGCCAGATCCTGCACGCGCAGATCGACTTCGAGCTGCTGCGCAGCCGCGCGCCGGTCAAGCTGTTCATCTGCGCGACTAATGTGCGCACCTGCCGCGTGCGCATCTTCGCGACGGAGGATCTCACTTGCGAGGCGCTGCTCGCCTCGGCCTGCCTGCCGTTCCTGTTCAAGGCGATCGAGATCGACGGCGAACGCTATTGGGACGGCGGCTTCGTCGGCAACCCGTGTATCTTCCCGCTTTACCGCCGCACCGAGGCGAACGACGTCGTCATCGTTCAGGTCACGCCCATCGAGCGCGCCGATCCGCTGTCGACGTCGCGCGACATCATCAACCGCGTCAATGAGATCAGCTTCAATTCCTCGTTCATGCTGGAGATGCGCTCGATCGCCTTTGTCCAGCGCCTGCTCGCCAAGGAGCACATCAGCGAAACGGACTACCAGCGCATTCACGTCCACACGATCGAGGCCGAGGACAAGCTGCGCGAGCTTGGTGCCACGAGCAAGCTCAACAACGACTGGGACTTCCTCACCTATCTGCGCGATCTTGGCCGCGCGACCGCCGACGCGTGGCTGAAGGCGAATTTCGAGGCACTCGGCCAGCGCTCGTCGGTCGATATTTCTGCGCGGTATCTTTAGTTCCCGACGTTATCCATCCGCCTGACGCTCCTTTGCGCGCGAGAGATCGGCCCGCGCCCGACAACCGGCCCACCATCACCACGAGTGGTTGAACGACGGTAACGCCTGCACGCGGTCAAACGGGTGACTGTTAACCATTTATTTTAGAGTCTAATCTAATATCCGGCCATCCGACCGGACGACTTGGCACGGTCGCGGCCGTAGCCGCGCCGATGCAAATGGTGCCAGCGGGACAGGCAATGGATTCGCTCCTACGCATCAAGTTGGTTGTCGCGTTGTTGGCCGCGCTGCTGGTCGCGGCCCCGGCCGCGCTCGGCGTCAAGCAAATGCGCGACATGCAGGCTCACGCCATCGACACCGTGTTCGACACGGACGCGCACATCGCCGACCTCCCCCTTGCGCCGGTCATCAGCGATGACGGCGGCGGTCCATTTCAGGAAGCGCGAGGGTATTGGCGCCTGTACCTCGCGGCGTTCGCCGCCGTCGTCATGGCGGTGATCGGCGCCACCGCCTACATTTTCGTACTGCTCGACCGCCAGCAACGACTGGCCGGTAAGCAGCGGGCGGCGCTCCAGCGCTATCTCGATGCCCTGGATGCCTCGTCCGACTGGTTCTGGGAGACGGGACCGGATCTCCGGTTCACCGAGTTGTGGTACAGCCAAGACGGACAGCCATCCCTCGACCCCAAGCGGATCCTCGGGCGAACGCGGGCGGAGATCGCCGATCCGCAATATGATCCGGCGGGTCTGCAACGGCATCTCGACGATCTCGCGGCACGGCAGCCGTTCCGCGATTTCGTGTTTCGCAGCGCCACGGCCCGCGACCATGAACGCTATGTCTCGGTCAGCGGCAAGCCGATCTATGACGAGGCCGGCAGCTTTCTCGGCTATCGCGGCTCCGGCCGCGTCGTCACCGGGCAAGTGCAACAGAAAGCCGCGCTCGAAGCGCTGCTGCAGCGCACCGCGCTGCTCGCCGCGGCGATCGATCACGCCACCAATAGCATCATCATCACCGATCCGCGGCAGAACGACAATCCCATCGTCTTCGTCAATGCCGCCTTCACCCGGATCACGGGCTACACCGCGGCCGAGGCGATCGGCCGCAACACACGGTTCCTCCGGAGTGCCGAGACGGACCGCCAGGCCCTCGCCACCCTTCTCGCCGCGTTCGAGAACATGAAACCGGCGAAGGTCACCCTGCTCGCCAAACGCAAGGACGGCGTGCCGTTTTGGGCCGAGGTCAACGTCGGCCCGGTATTCGACGGCGACGGCAAGTTGACTGCCTTCGTCATCATTCAGAACGACGTCACGGCGCGCATTCAGACGGAAAAGCAGCGCGACCATGCGGAATCGCAGTTCCGCCACTCGCAAAAGCTCGAGGCGCTCGGCACGCTTGCCGGCGGCATCGCCCACGACTTCAACAACAGCCTGGCCAGCATCGTGCTGATGACGCAGTTCTGCATCAAGAGCGGCAGCAGCGAGAAGAAACTGACAACAATCCTCGCCGCCGCCCGGCACGCCAAATCCCTGGTTTCGAAGATTCTCGCCTTCAGCCGCCGCGAAGAGGCGGTGTTCCAGGAAGTCGACCTGCGCCAATGCTTTCAGGAGAGCGTCGAGCTCTGCAGGCTGGGCACGCCGGCGCTGGTATCGGTCGACGCCCTCGTCGACGGCGAGGGCCCGTTCGCGATGCACGGCGATCGCACGCAGATCGTCCAGGTGTTCACCAACATCATGGCCAATGCCATTCACGCCGTTGGTGAGAAGGGACGAGTCGCCGTCACCTTGCGCGAGGTCGACGTCGCCTATGTGCGGAATTGTGGGTTCCGCAGCGACGCGGAGCGCTACGCCTGCGTCACCATAGAGGATAACGGCGTCGGCATGACGGAAGAGGTCAAGAGCCGGATCTTCGAGCCATTCTTCACGACGAAGCCCGTCGGCCAAGGCACCGGACTGGGCCTCGCCGTGGTGCACGGGATCGTCGCCAACCATCACGGCCACATCTACGTCGAATCGGCCCCTGGCATCGGCACGACATTCACCGTCTTCCTCCGGCTCGCCGGTTTGTCCTCGGCGACCGTGGATTCACCAACCCTGGCCAGCGCATAACACGGAGCATCACATGGCGAATATTCTCATCGTCGACGACGACGCGCTGCTGCGCGAAACGCTCAGGGTCGTGCTGGAATCGGTCGGACACGACATCCGGCTCGCGACCAACGGCGCCGAGGCCCTGCGCATCGTCGAAAGCTATAAGCCGGACCTGGTGCTGACCGACATCATCATGCCTGAGATGGAAGGCATCGAGCTCATCCGCGCGGTCCGCAAGATCTACCCGTCGACCCCGGTCATCGCGATATCGGGCGGCGGGCGGACCGGCAATGTCGACTTCCTGCGCGTGGCGAAGACGTTCGGCGCGGCGGCGATCATGCAGAAGCCATTCGAGATGGACGCGCTGTTGAACACCGTTCAGACATCCCTCGCGCGGTAGGGTGCCATGGCGGATCTGTCTTTCGAAGCGCTGCGCGACAGCCTGCTTCGCCTCGTCGGCCGGACCGAGCCCGATCACGAGGAGCCGGCGCGAGAGCGGCGCGCGCGCCCTCGTGCCATTTCGGTGCCGGCGGACGGCGAAGACCCGATGCTCTCCAAGCTCGCGCTGCTGCTGCGAAGCCGGGGCTCGGTCGTCTCGGGCAAGGTTCATTTCGTCAATCTCGACGTAATTCGCCAGAACTTCGGCAACCGCTGGCCGGCCGCGCGCGAGCGCGTCTTCAATGCGGCGTCGCGGATCATCGCGACGCATATGGGCCCGACCGACATGTTCTCCCAGGTCGGCGATGAAAGCTTCGTGATCATATTTGCCGGACTGTCGAAGCCCGAAGCACGGCTCAAATGCGGCCTGATCGCCGACGAAATCTACAAGCATCTGCTGGGCGAGGACCGTTCCTTCACCGACATCAACATCAGCACCGTCGTCGCCGCCGTCGATGGCTCGATATCCTTCGAGTCCGTCAACCTGAAATCCATCCTCGACGCCGCCCTTGGCGCCGCGGAGGGACTCGACGATGCTGCCGCGCCCGCAGACGCGCCGGCGGTATCCGATAGGACCACGGCGCTCGAGGACACCCAAACGGCGCCGGCAGTCAATCTTCTTCCCACCGATCTACACTTCGTCTACCTGCCGATGTGGGATGCGCAGCGCAAGGCTATTTCGACCTTTGCCTGCATGCCGCGCTCCTCGCAGCGGCTCGGCGTGCCGCTGACCGACTATGCCGTGCTGCCGGGCGAGTACTCGTCGTCGTTCGTACCGGACCTCGACCTCAAGGCGCTCGATCGGGTAACCGCCGACGCCGCCGCATATTTGGCCGCGGGCGGCAAGGCGTTCTTCGCCGTAACCGTCCATTGGCGGACGCTGGAGACGTTCGCGACACGCGAGCGCTACCGCGCGCTGTGCGACAAGATCCCGGAGAAGCTCCGCAAGCTGATGGTGTTCGAGATCGTCGGCCTGCCCTACGGCGCCCCGGAAAGCCGAGTCGTCGGCCTGGTTGGCGCGCTCAAGCCGTTCTCGCGTTCCATATTCATGCGGTCGTGGATCAGCGACATTCGCGCCGGAGCGACCGCCTATTTCGGCATCACCGGGATCAGCGTGTATTTCGGTGATATCACCTTGCCGGAAAAGGATCTCATTCGCCCGCTGGAAAAGATGTGCGAGGCCGCCGGACGCCTGTCGCTCAAGACGGCGGCCCACGGCATCCGCAGCAAGAGCCTCACGCTCATCGCCATCGGCGCCGGGTTCAATTTCATCGATGGCGAGGCGGTCACCTCCGCCCTCGACAAGCCCGGGACGATGATCCGCTTCGACATCGAGGATCTCTACACCTAGACGCCGGCTATAAGGAACGACAGGTCGGCGCCGCCGCACGTGCCGCTCTTTCGCCGGGCATCCCGCCAACCATCAGGGACGGTGCGTGGATCCGACAGCTTTACGAGTCGTTAACCACCGATTGCTAGCCTCAGCCATCGCAGCGTTTCCTCCAACACTGACCAATCTCGCGCCATGACCGGCCGGCCGCAAACACAGATCGACAAATTGGGCCCTTATGCGCCAGCTCCGGCGAGGACCAGAACGGTCGAGCATCAGCCCGCCAAGGACGGAACATGCCGTCGACGAGCCTACCGACCGCCCATCCTGATCAACCCGAACCTTCGATGAGGCTCAATGCGTCGAATCGTCCTCGTCATAACGACCTTGATCGTTGGCCTTGCCGGCGCCTCCCTCGCCGCAAAAGAAACGGCCGTCACCAGCCCTCCCGCGGCCGACGTGATGAACATGATCCGCGAAGGCGGCTACGTCATATTTCTGCGTCACTCGACTACCAGGATGGACCTGAGGGATGGTGACCATGACAAGCTCGACGACTGCACGGTACAACGCAACCTGAGCGAAGAAGGCCGCACCCAGGCGCGGCAGATCGGGGCGGCGTTCCGGGCGGCCGGCACCCCTATCGGCGCGGTCTATGCCGGCCCATATTGCCGCACCAAAGACACCGCCGAGATCGCGTTCGGCCGCTTCGAGGTCGCCGACAGCCTCCGTCACTTCGTGGGAGCGCCGCTTGCAATAAAGCCCGGGATTGTCGCGGGCACCCGCGAGTTGCTCGGCCGGCGGCCCGCGTCAGGTACGAACACTGTCCTGGTTTCGCACAACTCCAATCTGGAAGAGGCCGCAAATATCTGGCCCGCCGAGCAAGGCGTGGCCATCGTTTTCAAGCCGAGCGGCGATGGCCGCTTTGTCACGGTCGGCAAGATCGAACCATCCGAATGGCCCTTGCTCGCCGCCGAATGAAGCGTCTCGCCTTCGTCGCGCTGCGCGCTCTCGCAAGCGGCGTGTGACGCCACCAACGTCGATGGCACATTGGCAAAACAAAGTACGGCTCGGCCTATTCGGCAAGATTGTGTTCTTGCCGCTGCTCTGCATCCTCTTCTTGGCTGCGATCGCCGCCGTTGGCTTTGTCACGAATCGGGCGCAACTCGACGTACTCCGAGCGGCCCGTGACGGGCAATTGCAGGATGCAGGCGCTGTCGCCGACGCGCTGAGCGAGGCTACCGCGGTTCACACGGCCATCACTGCCATTCTCGCCAATGCGAACATCAACTCCGACGAGGAAGACATCTACCGGCGCGTAGCTCCCCTAATCGATCGTCTCCAGCGCGCCGAGGCGGCACTGTCGTCCGCCGTCACCGTTTATGCGCGGCGCAGCAACCAGACGGCGGAAAGCACACGGATCCTATCCGAATTGCCTCGATACCGCGCTTCTCTGGTCGCGGCTGCCGAAATGAGCGAAGTCGATGCGCAGCGGGCGACGCTGGAGATAGCAGAGGCGAATGCGAGCTTCGTTGTCTTCGGCTCGGCAATCGTCGGCATGACCGACGCATTGACACAGGACGTCAGTACGGTGCTCGCGCGCACAGTCAACGAAACGCAGGCTAGCGAATGGATCAGACTGTCATTCGCCGGCATCGTGTTGCTCGCTCTTGCGGCAGCATGCGCCTTGATGTTGCCGTCGGTAATACACCCGCTGCGGCGGCTGACCACCGCGATGCGGGAGCTGACGAACGGCAATTACGCCGTCGAGATCCGCGATGCCGATGCGAGTGACGAAATCGGGGAGATGTCGCGGGCCGTGTCAAAATTTCGCGACAATGCGGTCGCTCTCGCGCGAACGCAGGAACAGCTCAAGAAGGCCGCGCAGGAGGCCGAAGCGGCCAATCAGGCGAAGTCGCTCTTTCTTGCCAATATGAGCCACGAAATTCGCACCCCGATGAACGGCGTGGTCGGCATGGTCGATGTCCTGCTGAAGACCGACCTGTCCGCGCGTCAACGCCGTATGGCCTCGACGATTCACGGTTCGGCCCGGCATCTTCACTGGATCATCAACAATATTCTCGACTTTTCAAAAATCGAGGCCGGCAAGCTCACATTGGAACAAACCGATTTTTCGCTGGTAAGCGTCGTCGAGGAGACGATCGATATCTTTGCCGAACCCTTGCAGCGAAAGAAGCTGGCAATATCTCTGGATATAGCGCCGGATGCGCCGCGTCGCGTGCGCGGCGATCCTGCCCGGCTGAAACAGGTCCTGATCAATCTCGTATCGAACGCGATCAAGTTCACCGAGAAGGGTTCAATCTCGGTGTCCCTTACTCTTGTCAGCCAGACATCCCATCGCCTGACTTGCCGCTTTGCGGTCGCCGATTCCGGCATCGGCATTTCGGAAGCTCAGCGCGACCGCATTTTCGGTGCCTTCGAGCAGGCGGACCAGTCAACCACGCGTCAGTACGGCGGCACCGGCCTCGGTTTGGCGATCTGCAGACAGCTCATCGAGTTGATGGGTGGGCGGATCGATGTTCAAAGCGATGTCGGCGCGGGTTCCACATTCTCATTCTCGGTCTGCTTCGGTACAGCGCCGAGCTCCGCGGATTGCGGCGACGGCAAAGCGCCATTGAGCATCGAAGGCAGACGTGTCCTCGTGCTCAACGACGATTCGCGCCGCGCCGAACGGCCGCTGGCGCTGCGGTCCGACGTGTCGGTTCTCGTCGCCGAGGACAACGAAGTCAACCAGGCCGTCATGCAAGAGAGCTTCGCGCAGCTTGGCATCCGTGCGGACATCGCCGTCGACGGCCTGGAAGCACTCGCCGCATGGCGCAAGAACCAATATGACGCGATCTTGATGGACGGCTTCATGCCGCGGCTCGATGGTCTCGCCACCACCCAGGCAATTCGCGATGAGGAAACGGCCACCGCTCGGAAGCGGATTCCGATCATCGCGGTAACGGCCAACGCCACGCCCGGCGATCGCGAGAAGTGCCTCCAGGCGGGCATGGACGACTACCTGAGCAAGCCGGTGCAGATGCATGAACTCGAGAGCATGCTGAATCGCTGGATTCCCAGGCTGCGGTTGGCCACAGGTCCGGCGGCGGCGCCGGAAGCCGGCCCTGTCGATTCAGGTGCGGCGCTAAGCAATGACGTCCTGAACAAGATTCGGGGCCTAGGCCGCCGTGGCGGTCCCGGTATTTTCATCAGGCTCATCGACGTCTATTTGGAGTCGGCATCGGGCCTTGTCGAGAAAATACGGACCGGAGCCAATGTGCAAGATGCGACGGCCGTTGCCTTTGCCGCGCACACCCTGAAATCCGCCAGCGCCGCGATCGGTGCAACGGCACTGCGGCATCTGTGTCAAACACTCGAAACGCGGATGCGCGACGTCAACCCTGTCGACCTCGAGGCGACCGTCGTCGCTGTTGAACAGGCATTCGCCGCTGCCCGCACGGCTCTTGAAGCCGAGCGCGAGTCGGCTGCCCGGCTGCTGCCACAGGACCAGATCGATGCCCCAGCCGCCAGCCAATAGCCCGCTCGTCCTCGTCGTCGACGACGAACCCACGCAGCGCTTGTTGTTTTGCGAAGGCTTGCTCGCGGCCGGATGTCGCGTCGAGGAAGCCGAAGATGGTCAAATCGCCCTTGCCAGAATCAAGAGCGCACGCCCCGACCTCATCGTCTCCGACGCCATCATGCCGGCACTCGATGGTTTTGATCTGTGCGCAGCTATTCGCCAGGATCCAGCGTTGAGTGACATTCCCGTGCTGATGGTGACCGGCCTCGAGGACGATGCGTCGATTGAACGTGCCTATGCCGCCGGTGCCAATGACTTCGTCGTCAAGCCGGTAAATTGGACGCTGCTGGGCTTCCGGGTCAAATTCTTGTTGCGCTCGGTCAAGACCGAATTGGACCTGCGCAGCGCCAAGCAACGCGCCGAAGCCGCCGCAATCGCCAAGACTCAGTTTTTGGCGAATATGAGCCACGAATTGAGGACTCCCCTTAACGCTGTCATCGGTTTCTCGGAGATGATGACCGGCGAGGTCTTCGGTTCGTTGGGCGACGCACGCTACCTTGACTATGCAAAAGATATCAACGAGGCAGGCCATCGTCTGCTTGGAATCATCAGCAACATTCTCGATCTGGTGAAAGTCGAAGCCGGCGGTATCGAGCTGCGCGAGGACATCGTTTCGCTTGATGACATTGTAGCAGCCGCAGCCCGCGACATCGCCGGGGCGGCAGAGCAGAGCGGCGTGTCGATTGCCGTCGATGTCGAGCGCGGGCTTCCAAGAATCTCGGGCGATGCCGGCAAACTGCAGCAAGTCGTCCTTCACTTGCTGTCGAATGCGGTAAAGTTCACTAAGCCCGGTGGACGCATCGCGGTCGGCGCCCGGCTCGGCGAGCGCGACGGCCTAGTGCTATCTGTGCGGGATACCGGAATCGGCATTCCGCAGGACGCCCTTCATCGAATCTTCGAACCGTTTTTCCAGGTCGACACCGGCCTCAATCGCCAGTTTGATGGCGCCGGGTTGGGACTTCCCCTCGTCAGCGTGATCGTGAAGCGACATGGCGGCGACGTCCGGATCGAGAGTCAACTCGGCACCGGCACGACCGTGACAGTCCGGCTGCCGAAGGACCGCACCATGGCGGCACGATTACCGACGGTCAGGTTGTGAGCGCGAGAAACGGCCGCTTCTGACTCCGGCCGCCTCAGCTCGCCGCGGCACCCTTCTTGGCCGCCGCCGCGTCGAGCGAGCGGACGAACTTCGCGCGGTCGCGCGCGCCAGCCATGAGGAACGACAGGTCGGCGCCGCCGAGAATGAACTGCGCGCCCATGCCGATGTATTTTGACATGATTGCGTGGTCGTAGATCCCGCCCATGCCGGCGAACTTGCCGTGCTTGCGCGTGGCGGCGATGGTTTTGGCATAGGCCGCCTCGACCCTGGCATGGGTGAACTGCCCGGCGATGCCCATCTCCGCGCTCAGATCGCTGGTGCCGATCAGCACGACGTCGATGCCGGGCGTCGCGGCGATGGCATCGGCGTTGGCGATCGCCTCCTCCGTCTCCAGCATGACGACGAGCAGCGTGATCTCGTTGGCCCGTCGCATGATCTCCGCCGTCGGCATCGACTCGTAGCCGAGCTGCGGCAGGACGCCGGCGACGGAGCGCCTGCCCAGCGGCGGGAAGCGGCAGTTCTCGGCGACGCGATGCGCCTGCTCCGGCGTGTCGACATGCGGTACGACGATGCCCATCCCGCCGGAATCAAGCACCCGCGTCGCGTGATAGTGCTCGTGGCCGGGCACGCGGACGATCGGCGTCACTCCGGCATCGAGCGCCGCCACCGACATCTGCGCCGCCGTTTCGAGATCGAAGGCGCCATGCTCCATATCGATGAACAGCCAGTCAAAGCCGCAGGCCTTGGCGATCTTGGCGACATCCACGGTGCGCGACACCCGCACCCCGAAGCCGATCGCCAGCTCGCCGGCCTGCATTCGCTGCTTTGCCACATTCGCCGTAATAGCCACTGCGTTCCCCTTTCCGCTCCTTAAAGGTCTTTGTTCCCCTCGGTGCGGTTGCCGCCCCGCGCCAGGCCCGCGCCGCCAGCGACGGACATGGATACCACAACCGCGGCTACGAGGACGACGCGAAATAGCTGCGGATGAACGCCTGAATCGCCGCCGCGTGCCAGTCCGCCGGACCTTCGAGGCGTCCGACCTCGCGCCCCTGGCGATCGATGAGAACGCTGGTCGGCAGGCCGCGCACGCCGAAGGCGCGCATTGCCGCGGATTTGGCGTCGAGATAGCGCGCCAGATGGGCCACCTGCAGCCTGTCGAGGAACGGCCCGACCTCCGCGTAGCCGCCGCGGTCCACCGAGAGCGCCAGCACGACGAGATCGCGGTCGCCGAGCTCGGCCTGCAGCCGATCGAGCGACGGCATCTCCTCGACGCAGGGCGCGCACCAAGTCGCCCAGAAATTGAGCAGCACGACCCGGCCGTGGAAGTCCGCCAGGGCATGCGCGCCGCCGGCCGGATCGACGAAGGCCACCGCAGGGACCGGGCGCGGCTCCGCGTGCAGCTCGAACGCCGCGAAACTGCCGCGGAAGGGCGCGTCGGCCGCGGCGGCGGGCGGCGACGGCGCCATCGCGGCCACCTGTGGCATCGGGACGCTGCCGGAATCCCTTGATCGCAGCGCATTTATCGCGACAATCGCGGTCGCCACGCCGGCCCCGAGGACGATCGCCGCAATGTGCCGCTTACCGATCATGCGATGCCATCAATGACCGCCAAGACCAAGACCGCCAAGTCCAATCCGCTCTGGGGCGGCCGCTTCTCCGGCGGCGCCGCCGACGTGATGACGCGTATCAACGCCTCGATCGACGTCGACCGCAAGTTATATGCGCAGGATATCGCCGGTTCCAAGGCCCATGCGGCGATGCTGGCCAAGCAGAAGATCCTGTCGCCGCGCGACGGCAAGGCGATCCAACGGGGCCTCGACCGCGTCCTCAAGGAGATCGAGTCCGGCCGCTTCGCCTTCAAGACGGCGCTGGAAGACATCCACATGAATGTCGAGGCGCGGCTCGCCGCGCTGATCGGCCCGGCCGCCGGCCGCCTGCACACGGCGCGCTCGCGCAACGACCAGATCGCGACGGATTTTCGGCTGTGGGTACGCGATGCGATCGACCGGCTGGACGGCCGCATGCGCGACTTCCAGCGCGCGCTCATCGCCAAGGCCGAGCTTCACGCGGCAACGGTGATGCCCGGCTTCACCCATCTGCAGCCGGCCCAGCCGGTCACCTTCGGCCACCATTTGCTTGCCTATGTCGAGATGATCGGCCGCGACCGCGGGCGACTCGCCGACTGCCGGCGGCGGCTCAACGAATCGCCGCTGGGCGCGGCGGCGCTCGCCGGCACCTCGTTTCCGATCGACCCCAAGGCGACGGCGCGCGCGCTCGGCTTCGCGCAACCCTGCGCCAACTCGCTTGACGCGGTGTCGGCGCGCGACTTCGCGCTCGAATTCCTGGCTGCGCTGGCCATTGGCAGCGTCCATCTGTCGCGCCTGGCCGAGGAGCTGGTGATCTGGACGACGCCGCAGTTCCGCTTCGTCGCGCTGTCCGACGCCTACACCACGGGCAGCTCGATCATGCCGCAGAAGCGCAACCCCGACGCCGCCGAACTGGTGCGCGGCAAGGCAGGGCGCGTGATCGGCGCGCTGGTCGGGCTGGCCGTCGTCATGAAGGGACTGCCGCTCACCTACGCCAAGGACATGCAGGAGGACAAGGAGAAGCTGTTCGACGCCGCCGACACGCTGGATCTGTGCCTGGCGGCGATGACCGGCATGATCGACGATCTGACGGTGAACGAGTCGGCGATGCGCGGCGCCGCCGGCGAGGGCTATACCACGGCCACCGACCTGGCAGACTGGCTGGTGCGCGCCGCCGGCTTGCCGTTCCGCGAGGCGCATCATGCGACCGGCCGCATCGTCCGCCTGGCCGAGGCGCGCGGTTGCCGCCTCGAACAGCTCCCGCTCGCCGCCATGCGGGCCGTAGACAAGCGCATCGACAAGCGGGTTTACTCCGTCCTCGGCGTCGACCGGTCGGTGGCGAGCCGCGTGAGCCACGGCGGCACGGCGCCGGCCCAGGTTCGCCGCGCGGTGAAGGCGGCAAAGGCGAGGTATCTGTGACGAGACGCGCATTCCTGCTGGTGCTGTTGGCCGCCTGCGGCGCCACGCTCGGCGCCTGCGGCAAGAAAAGCAGCCTCGAGCCGCCGCCCGACGCGCAACGGCCGCACCAATATCCCGCCCAATGAGCGCATTCACTTATCGCGGCGGCATTTTGCACGCGGAGACGGTGCCGCTCGACCGTTTGGCGGCCGAGTGCGGCACACCCTGCTGGGTGTATTCGAGCGCGGCGCTCGAGCGTCGCTACCTCGACTTTGCGGCGGCGTTCGCCGGCCTCAATGCGACGATCTGCTACGCGCTGAAGGCCAACGGCAACCAGGCCGTGATCGCCACTTTGGCACGGCTCGGCGCCGGCGCCGACATCGTCTCCGAGGGCGAGTTGCGGCGCGCGCTCGCCGCCGGCGTGCCGGCGACCAAGATCGTGTTCGCCGGTGTCGGCAAGACGGCAGCCGAAATGGCGGCGGCGCTCGACGCCGGCATCCTGCAGTTCAACGTCGAGTCCGAGTCTGAGCTCAGGCAGCTATCGGCGCTCGCCGCGTCGCGCGACAGGCGGGCGCCGGTGGCATTGCGCATCAACCCGGACGTCGATGCGCGAACGCACGCCAAGATCACGACCGGCAAAAGCGAAAACAAGTTCGGCATCGATATCGCGCGGGCGGAAGAGGTGGCGCGGCTCGCCGCTGGCCTGCCCGGCATCGACCTCAAGGGCATTGCCGTGCATATCGGCTCGCAATTGGCGGAAATCGACCCCTTCCGCGACGCCTTTGCCCGGGCAGCCGACGTCGCACGCCGGCTCATCGCCCAGGGCCATCGCCTGGCCCGGCTCGATTTCGGCGGCGGGCTGGGCGTGCCCTATCGCGGCGAGGCATTGACCGGCGGTAACAACGTTGCGGACGCGGCGCCTGGCCTCGCGGACTACGTCGCCGCGGTGCGGGCAGCTTTGCGTGACCTCGACGTCCAGCTCGTGCTTGAGCCGGGCCGCTACCTGGTGGCAGAAGCCGGCATTCTGCTCGCCCGCGTGATCTACATGAAGGACGGACGCGCCAAGCGCTTCGCGATCGTCGACGCGGCGATGAACGATCTGCTGCGGCCGGCCCTCTATGAGGCTTACCACCCGATCCGGCCAGTCATCGAACCGGAGCCGGATACCGCACCCCTGCTCACAGACGTGGTCGGTCCGGTCTGCGAAACCGGCGACGTCATTGCCGTCGATCGGACACTGCCCCCGCTCAAAGACGGGGATCTTATCGCCATTTTCATGGCTGGTGCCTATGGTAGTGTGATGTCCTCTACCTATAATGCGCGGCCTCTGGCCCCGGAAATTATGGTCAAGGACGATCGTTTCGAAATTGTGCGGCCGCGGCAGACCTACGACCAATTGATCGGCTTGGACCGCCTTCCCCAATGGCTTGAGGAAACGGTGGCGGGCCCCGTCCGCCGAGTCCGGCGGTAGATAACTCTGGACCGGACTCCGGTCCTCATGCAGAGTGGATTTTAGGATGCGCGAATCCGACGCAGTGTCCTGGCAACCCCGTGATCCGTTGGCGCGGCGCTTGGCCCTAGCACGGGCGGCGCTGGCATGGGAACGGCTGTGGCCGCAGCTCTGGCCACCCTTGGCCGTGCTTGGCCTGTTTGCTGTTATCGCCCTGGCGGACCTGCTGCCGCTGCTGCCGGCTTGGCTGCATGCCGTCGTTTTGACTGGTTTTGCCGCCGGGCTGGTTGTCGCCCTTTGTCGCGCCCTCTGGCGGTTTCGCATCCCCGATCACGAGGCAGGGCGCCGCCGCCTTGAAGTGGCCAGCCGCATGGCTCACCGGCCGCTTTCCACCCTCCGCGACGCCCTGACCGGAGGCGCCAGCGACGCCATGGCCCGTACCCTGTGGCAGGCACACTTGGCGCGGGTCCGTGCCTCGCTCCGCGCGATCCGCGTCGGCTGGCCGGCACCCGGGCTGCCGCGCCGTGACCCGGTCGCCCTCCGCGCCATGCTGCTGCTCGCGCTGGTCGCCGGCATCGCCCTCGCCGGTCCCACGACCGGCGATCGATTGAAGCGGGCGCTGACGCCGGGCGCGGCGATCGTGGCCCCGCCGCCGGGCCTGCTCGATTTGTGGATCACGCCGCCGGCCTATACCGGGCTGCCGCCCCTTCTGCCCCGCATCGAGGCAGGCGCCGCCACCGAGCTGGCGGTGCCGACCGGCAGTGCGCTGCTTGCCCAAGTGACGGGCGGCCGCACCGCGCCGCGTCTGCTCATCGACGATCAGCCGGCGGCATTCAACGCCAGCGACGGCAAGTCCTATCGACTTGCCGCAACGATCGATACCGGCGGCCGGCTGACCGTCGAGCAGGGCGGCCTCCCGCTCGGCAGCTGGACCATGCGGGTCATTCCCGATCTTGCTCCGAAAATCGAGTTTTCGACCGCGCCGACGCGCACGCGCCGCGCCACCTTGCGGCTGGACTACGCGGCGGAGGACGACTACGGCCTCGCCACCGTTACCGCCGCGATCCGCCGCGCGACGACGCCGAGCGACGCGCCGCCCGAGGCGATCGAGCTGCCGCTGCCGCTGCCCGGCCAACGCCTGAAGGAAGCGAAGGCATCGAGCCATCACGACCTGACCGCCCATCCCTGGGCCGGGCTGCCGGTCGTCATACAGCTACGCGCGACCGATGCGCTCGGGCAGATCGGCACCTCGGAAGAGTTCCAGACCGTATTGCCCGAGCGGGTTTTCCAGCATCCGGTGGCGCGCGCCATCGTCGAGCAGCGCAAGGCGCTGGTCGGCGATCCCACCCAGCGCGCGGTGGTCAGTCGGGCGCTGATGGCGATCGCCGCGATTCCCAATCGCTACTTCGACGACGTCGTGGTCTTCCTCGGGTTGAAGACCGCGTCGGCGCGCCTGCTGCGCGACCCCAGCAAGACGGCGACCGATGCCGTGCAGGCCCTGTTGTGGGAGACGGCGCTGCGCATCGAGGACGGCAAGATGTCGCTCGCCGAACGCGAGCTGCGCGCGCTGCAGCAGAAGCTGCAGGACGCCCTCGCCAACAACGCCACGGACGCCGAGATCGAACGTTTGATGCAGGAATTGCAGCAGGCGATCGACCGCTACCTGCAGGCCTTGCTCGAGGATGCGCGGCGGCGGCCCGAAGACCTGCAGCGGATGCCGGCCGACCGCAACGCCACGCGCCTCGAACGCCAGGATTTGCAAAAGCTGCTCGATCAGGCGCGGCAGCTGGCGCGGACCGGCGCCCGCGACGCGGCGCGCGACCTCCTCTCGCGGCTGCAGGAGATGCTCGAGAACCTGCGCGTCATGCAGTCGCAGGCCGGGCAGCAGCCCGGCGGCGGCGAAGGCCAGCAGATGCTGCGCGGGCTGCAGGAATTGATGCAGCGGCAGCAGGGGCTGATCGACCGCACCTTCCGCCGGGCGCAGCAAGGCCAGCGTAGCCAACAGGGCCAGCGCGGCCAACAGGGCCAACGCGGCCAGCAAGGACAGCAGGGCCAGCAAGGCGAGATGGGCGAGCCCGGCGATGGCGACGGCGAGGGCGATGCCGCGGAGCAGGAAGAACTGCGCCGCTCGCTCGGCGAATTCATGCGGCAGTTCAGCGAAATGATGGGCAACATTCCCGACGGCTTCGGCCGCGCCGAGCGCGCCATGCGCGACGCCCTCGACGCCCTGCAGCGGCAGGCGCCCGGCCGCGCTCTGCGCCCGCAGATGGATGCGCTCGACCAGCTGCGCGCCGGAGCGCGCGACATGATGCAACAGCTCGCCGACCGCTTCGGCCAGGGGCCCGACGGCGATGATCCCGGCGAGGCGGACAACCAGGCGAACGCCGACCGCGACCCGGCCGGCCGGCCGCTCAACGGCCTCGGTGGCCTCGATGGCCGCGACGTGAACATTCCCGACGAGGCCGACCTCGCCCGCTCGCGCGAGATTCTCGACGAGCTGCTGCGCCGCGCCGGCGAGCGTTTCCGGCCGATGATCGAGCGCGACTACATAGAGCGGCTGCTCAAGCGGTTCTGAGCGAACAACCTATGCCGGTGAATTCGTAGGGGCGGTTTTGAGACCAGTACCTAGAGCTGAATTCGATCACGTTGAATCGCTCTTCTTTTTTTCGTCATCGCCGGGCTCGACCCGGCGATCCACGTCTTTCTTCCGGAGAAGAGTCCGTGGCTGGGACGGCCGAAGGCCGCCCAGGGGTCTCGCCGCTACGCGGCGGCCCGGGCATGACGGAGGAATTAGAGTTCCGTCGTGTTTCCATCTGATCGGATTCCGCTCTACTTCATCACGGCGCGCAGCATGGAACTCAATCGCGGTACAGCTCGACCGTGTAGCCATTCGGATCCCGGATATAGATCGACTCGCGGCCACGGCGCCCGCGAATGCGCACACTGAGGCGCTTGAGCCGCTTCTGCAACGTGGCCCACGCGCTCGACGGCACGCGGAGGCCAAAATGATCAAAGCCGCCGGCTTCCGGGTCGAAGGTTCTGGCCGCCGCGATGAAATTCAGCAGATCGTCGCCGCCGGGCGTTTGCAAAAACAACATCCCGTGATGGGGGAAGGCAAGCTCCAGGCCCAATACGTCGACGTAGAATCGCTCGGTCGCGGTAAGATCGCGCGTCTTGAGCGCAAGGTGACGCAACCCCTGCCCGCGCGTCGCCGTCGTCATGATCTCTCGCCTCCGGTCGTTCAATGCCGTGCCTTGAGCGCCGCCTCGACCGCGGCCACGAAATCGCTCAGGCTGAATGGCTTGGTGATCACCTTGTGAATCAGAGCGTCGAGGTTGTGGGCGCGCTGCCGCTCGGCGGCGTAGCCGGTCATCATCAGGATCCGCAGCCCCGGCCACTCCTTGGCGCATTTGAGCGCCAGCGTGATGCCGTCCACCTCCGGCATGACAATGTCGGTGACCAGCAGATCGAAGCGGGCTTTGGCCAGCGTTTCGATCGCCTGCTGGCCATCGGCGACGGCGGTCACCTCATGGCCGGCATGGACGAGTGCGCGCGTGACGAACTGGCGCACCGCCAATTCGTCCTCGGCAACCAGGATGCGGGCCATGCGCGCGGCCGCTAGTTCGCCTGGAACGTAATCGACATCTCGGCGACGGGCGTCGACGGCCGGCGCACCTCGGTGCGGAATGCCACGGCTTCGCCTGGCGCCAGACGCGGACTCGGCACCGTGAAGGTCCAGCTTTGCAGATCGCGCTTTTGCTCGTCGCGCAACGCGCCGCGCAGCGCGGGCACCAGTCGTGGCGCCGTCGATATGTTGCGGATGCGGCCTTCGACGAGGATGACGCTGGCCCCCTCCACAACGGCGGAGGATGTTCCGACGTCTTCGAGCTGCAGCCCCTCGCCGGGCAGCGGCGGGCCGAGGCCGACCGTATCGTACAGCGGCTTGAGCGCCGGTACCGCGGCCATCAACGATTCGCGGGCGAGAACCAGGCCAGCAACGGCGGCGACGACCAGGACGAGCAGAATCCAACCGACGACGGCGGCCGCCGAGCGGCGCGGCGGGCTGACGACCGCCGGCAGATTCGATCCAGGTGGGATTGGCCGCGGCCGGCGCGGCGGCGGCATGATGGTGACGGCCTCTGCGGATGCGGCGGCCACTGCCGCGTCCGCCGGCAAGGTGGCAAACCACTCATGCTTGCAGCGCCCGCACCGGACCTGCCGGCCGCTGACACCGATGGCGGAGTCTTCAACCAGGAATTTTGCAGCGCAGCTTGGGCAAGCGAGAATCATCGGGCCACTCGCCGTCGGGAGAATCGTCGAGGACTTATAAGCGTTCGTGGGTCCGCCTGACAAGCCGCGCGCGCGGCGCCGGACCACGGGGGAGGCGACAGGGCGGCCGAATTGAGGCTAAGGTGGGACGTCGATTCGAATAGGAGACTGAGTCGACGGTGGTTCGCTTCCAGAATGTCGGCCTGCATTACGGCGAGGGGCGCGACGTGCTGTCCGACATCACGTTCGCGCTCGGACCCGGCACCTTTCATTTCCTTACCGGCCCGTCCGGCGCCGGTAAGACGTCGCTGCTGCGCCTCATGTACCTCGCCCAAAGGCCTTCGTGCGGCAAGGTGACGATGTTCGAGCGCGACATCGCGAACGTGCCGCGCGACGAGCTGCCGGCCCTGCGCCGCCGCATCGGCGTGGTGTTCCAGGACTTTCGCCTGCTCGAGCATCTGACCGCCTTCGACAATGTCGCGCTGCCGCTGCGAGTCGCCGGCGTCGACGAGGCGCGGATCAAGACGCATGTGGAAGAGCTGCTGACCTGGGTCGGACTCGGCGGGCACCTCGAAGATCGCCCGGTCACGCTGTCGGGCGGGCAGCAACAGCGCGTCGCCATCGCCCGCGCGGTGATCACGCGGCCGCGCCTGCTGCTGGCCGACGAGCCCACCGGCAATGTCGACGATGAGATCGCCGTTCGTCTGCTGCATCTATTCGACGAGCTGCACAAGATCGGCACCACCGTCGTCGTCGCCACGCACAATCCGAGCATCGTCGCGCGCTTCGCCTACCCGACTCTGCACCTCGAGGACGGGCGGCTCACCGGCGATCGGCGCGGCGCGGCCGCCTGACATGCGAGCATTGAGGTTGCCGTCGCTCTGCCTGCCGCGCTCCGAAGTCGCGCTTGGCCGCGATCCGAGCGGCCGCTACCTGCCGTCGATCGTCGCCGCGATGATCTTCCTGGCCGCCGTCGCGCTCGCCGGCGCACTGGCGCTGTCCGCCGCCGCCGCGCGCTGGCAAGACGCGCTCAGCGGAACGATGACCGTCGAAATCCCGCCGGCCGCCAGCGACCGCACGGCGGCCGCCCTCGCCTTGCTGCGGGCGACGCCGGGCATTGCGCGGGCCGAGGCGATGAGCCGCGAGCGGATCGACGCGCTGCTTGAACCCTGGCTCGGCAAGGGCGAACGGCTGGTTCACCTGCCGGTGCCGACGCTGATCGACGTGACACTGACGAGCGGCGCGCGGGTCGATACGGCCGCGCTCGAGGTGCGGCTCGCCGGCGTCGCACCGGGTGCCGCCGTCGATGATCATCGGCGATGGCTCGACGGCGTCATCGGATTGGCGCGCGTCACCTTCGGTCTGGCTCTCGCCGTCGTCGCCATCGTCGGCGTCGTCGCCGCCGGCGCGGTGATCTTCGTCACCCGCGCCAAGCTGGCGGCCAACCGCGAGGCCATCGACCTGCTGCATCTGATGGGCGCCGACGACCACTACATCGCCGGCCACTTCGCGCGCCAAGGCCTGGTTCAGGGCATTCAGGGCGGCATCGTCGGCCTGCTCGCCGCGGCGGCGGCCCTGGCGGCGATGGCGCTGGTGCTGCGTGCCGTCGATCCGGCCCTCGGTGCCCGGGCGACGCTATCGCTAGGGCAGGCGGCAACGCTGCTATTGCTGCCGCCGCTGGCCGGCCTGATCGCCATGCTGACGGCGCGGCGCACCGTGCTCAGCGCGCTTGCCCGCGTCATCTGACCATGCGCCTCGTCCTCATCGACCGCGACGGCGTCCTCAACGAGGAGAGCGCGGATCGCATCAAGCATCCCGGTGAGCTCATCATGATCGCGGGCGCGGCCGCGGCCGTCGCCCGCCTCAATCGCGCCGGGGTCAAGGTCGCCGTCTGCACCAACCAGGCCGTCGTCGGCCGCGGCATCATCGGCCAGGACATGCTCGACCGCATCCACGACCATCTGCGCGACCAGTTGGCCCGCGCCGGCGCGCATCTCGATGCGTTATTCTTCTGCACCGACCCGCCGTGGGCGGCGACCCCGCGGCGCAAGCCCGGCCCCGGCATGTTGGCGGAGGCCCTGCGCCGCTTCGGCGCCGCGGCGCCGGAAACGCCGATGATCGGCGATTCGCTGGCCGATCTGCAGGCCGCCGCGACGTTGGGCTGCCCGCGCCATCTCGTGCGCACCGGATTCGGCGTCAGGACGCAGGGCGCCGGAGTGCCCGAGACGGTTCTGCCGGTCACGGTCCATGACGACCTGGCGGCCGCGGTCGCGCATCTGCTCGGGCCGCCGGCGTGATCGCCTTCCACCCGGGCAGCCGATGGCGCACGCTGCGCCGGCGGCTGGCGTGGCTCGTCGCGCTGCTGTCGGTTCCCGCAATCGCCTATCTCGTCGGTCTCACTTGGTTCGCCGAGAGCATTCCGCGCACGATCGAGCGGGCCGACGAGGAGACCGACGCCGTCGTCGCTCTCACCGGCGGGCCGCTCCGGTTGAGGGTTGCGCTCGCCATCCTGGCCGAGGGCCGGGCCAAGAAGCTGTTCGTCTCCGGCGTCTATCGCGGCGTCGACGTCGCCGAGCTGCTGCGCGTGGCGCGCCAGCGTCCGGACTCGGTGGAATGCTGCATCGTGCTCGGCTACGCGGCCGACAATACGGCCGGCAACGCGATGGAGACGCACGAGTGGATGGCGCGCCAGGGCTATACGTCCTTGCGCCTGGTCACCGCGAGCTACCATATGCAGCGCAGCCTGCTCGAGTTCCACCGCGTCATGCCGGCGGCGCGGATCGTGCCGCACCCGGTCTTTCCCGACGGCTTCATGCGCGACGCCTGGTGGCGCTGGCCGGGCACGCTATCGTTGATCGTCAGCGAGTATCACAAATACCTGGCGGCGCTCGCCCGCCCGCTGTGGAACACGGCACACGAGCCCGCTGCGTCATGACGGCGCTGCGCTCGGCCGCGTTCAATCTGCTGTTCTTTGCGTGGACCGCGCTTGTCGCGCTTGCCGCGACACCGTTGATGGCCCTGCCACGCGGGGCAGTGATGGCGATGGGGCGCCTATGGGCGGCCGGCGCGCTTTGGCTGCTGCGACGCGTCGTTGGCCTCGACTACGAGATCCGCGGCGACGCGCGCCTGCTTCAGCGCCCCGGCATCATCGCGGCCAAGCACCAATCGGCCTGGGACACGTTCATCTTCCATCGCATTGCGCGCAATCCTACCTATGTGATGAAGCGCGAGCTGATGGCCATACCGTTCTATGGCTGGGTGGCATGGCGGCAAGGCTCGATCCCGGTCGACCGCAAGGGCGGCGGCGCCGCGCTGCGCGTCATGATGCGCGCCGCACGGGCGGCGCTTGGCGAGGGCCGCCAGATCGTCATCTTTCCGCAGGGCACCCGCGTGCCGCCCGGCACGCCCCATCCCTACCAGCCGGGCATCGCCGCGCTCTATGCCCAGCTCCGCCAGCCGGTGGTGCCGATCGCGCTCAATTCCGGCGTGTTCTGGGGACGGCGCAGCTTTCTCAAGCGGCCCGGGCGGATCGTCGTCGAGGTCCTGCCCGAGATTCCGCCCGGCCTGCCGCGCGCCACGTTCATGGAAACGCTCGAACGGCAGATCGAGGAAGCGACCGCCAGGCTTGAGGCGCAGGCGAAGCCGGTCGCGACTAGCTGAGTCTCGCTGCTATTTCGGCAGTCGCTACCTCGCGCAGGCACGCGGGCAAGGCGAAACGGCCGAGGAAAGCCTGGAGCCCGGCGCTCCCGGCCGGCGTGAGCGCGTAGACGCCGCGCTCGACACGGGCGAACCACCCGTACACGTCCTGCAGCAGCATTCGGCCGGCGTGCGGCGCCTCGGCATCAATGCGAAGCATCGCCGGCTTCTGCGGCCCGCGTGCCGATAACACGCTGGCCACGCGCAACGCCTCCTGGCGATAGGCGGTGACCAGCTTCACGCGGCGCGTGCTGCCGCCCTCGTTCGGGTCGCCTTCACGGCGGACGAATTCGCCCAGCATGCGGCCGGCGCGGCGGTGGTCGATTCGCTGGCGATAGGGCAGCGGGTCGAGGACGGCCTCCACCTTCGCCGTGCCCGCGCGTGATTCGTGCACGACCAGCAGCCCCAGCCCGACCCGCCGCAGAAGCTTGCGAAAGCGGCGATCGAAGAGCGGCGAGGCGCCGCGCGGCGCCGGCACCGCCAGATAGACGGCGTCGCTCAGGGCCAGACGTTCGACGCCCTGCAGCAGCAATTCCAGCGTCAGGCGGATCTTGAGTTCGACAATGACCGGCTTCTCGTCCCCGCGCACGGCAAGAACATCGCAGCGGCCGATCTCGCCCTTGACCACGTAGCCTTGCTCTTCGAGAAAGGCCTTCACTGGCGCGTAAAGGCTCGTCTCGGGCAGGCGGCTCGGTTTCGATATCCGACTTTGTGTCTTTCCGCGCGCCAATGCCGTCTATCTCAAAATCATCCGCATGCTGGGGTCGGGCGGTGCGAATAGTCCCCCGTCGACTCGGCGGGAATTCAGGAGACATGATACTGAATCGAAATGAGCGCGACGCGGCAATCGAATAGAGCATTTCGACAGCCAAATTCGCTGCAGGCGCGCGATCCCTCAACCTTGCGCCGCATCTGCTGTGCTGGCGACAGGCGCGTGCTGGGCCAGCATTCGCCATCTCCGCTCCGTCGCGCCTATCACGAAATCGACCCTGACCATGACCTGGAGTTTGCTACAGGAATTGAACCGCCGGATGTTACCCACAGGCTGTGGATAACCGCCGAGTTATTCCCCGAAACGGGTTTTGTGGATAACTAGAAAAATGTCAATTCCTCATTGTAATACAATTGGATAATTGATCCTCGATTGGAGAAACATTTCGAGAACAAAAACTTGACCGCGGCGACCGTCGACCCTACAGTACTAGGTCCGGTCGGACGCCAAGCCGGACCCTCGCGCGGCCATTCTCAATAACCCCAGTGCAGCATTTTCGCATGAAGCCCGTCGCCGCCATCTCGCAGCAGATCTGGGACATGAAGTACCGCCTGAAGGCGGCGGACGGTGCGCCGGTCGACAAGACCATCGAGGAGACCTGGCGGCGCATCGCCGGCGCCCTCGCCGCC
>JACQDQ010000354.1 GCA_016201015.1 Pseudomonadota bacterium
GCGATGGCGCGCCGCGGCGCGGCGCCGCAGCGCGGCGCAGGCGGTCGTTGACGGCCACGCCAAGGCCGCGCTCGGGGATCGGCGCGACGGCGATGGCGGCGAATTCCGGACGATCGAGCGCGCGCAGCATGGCAAAGAGATTGGCCGCCGCCGCGGCGAGATCGCCGGACGGGCTCAGATTGCGTGTCGAACGCGCCGCCAGGCCCGCAGGCGACTTGCCGAAGGCGAGATAGGCTTCGCCAGGGCGCGGCGCCGGCGCGTCGAGCCGCAGCGGCAGGCGCGGGGCATAGTGGCTGGCAAGCTGGCCCGGCGATTTGGGGCGCGCGTCGCCGCCGCCGCCGGCGAGGGGGCCGATCACCGCTTCGATCGCCTCGCGCGGGACGCCGCCTGGGCGCAGCAAGACCGCTCGGCCGCCCGCCAGGTCGACGACGGTGGATTCGACGCCGACGATGCAGGGTCCGCCATCGAGGGTCAGCGGCACGCGGCACCCGAGCGCGTGGACGACGTGCTGCGCCCGCGTCGGGCTCATCCGCCCCGAGCGGTTGGCGCTGGGGGCGGCCAGCGGCCGCGCCGTCGCGCGAAGCAGCGCGCGCGCCACCTTGTGGTCGGCCACGCGGATGGCAAGCGTGTCGAGACCGCGCGCCACGAGACGCGAGATGCGCACGCCGGGCCTCCGCCTCAGCACCAGCGTCAACGGCCCCGGCCAGAATGCCCGCGCCAACGCCCGCGCGCGATCGTTGAAGCGGACCAGGCGCTGCGCCGCCGCAACGTCGGCGACATGGACGATCAGCGGGTTGTGGCCTGGCCGCGACTTGGCCGCGTAGATCGCCGCGACGGCGCGGCTGGAGCCGGCGTCGCCGCCGAGGCCGTAGACCGTCTCGGTCGGAAAGGCGACGAGTCGGCCGCGACGCAGCAGCTTCGCCGCGCGGCGAAGCGCGGCGCGGGTGGGCTTCATCAGGCGGGCGGCGTGCACCACGGGCAGGGTTCGGTGATTGGAAATGGGCCGCGTGGCCTTAGCACAGCCGCCGCGCCGTCGTCACGCCATGCCGGGGCTTGCCGCCTCGTCCGCGCGCCGGCACTATGCCGCCGACGGCGATCGAGCACGGCGGCGCGGGGGGCGCTCATGACGGCGAAGGTCTTCACCATCGCCCAGCAGAAAGGCGGGGCGGGCAAGACGACGCTGGCCGCCCAGCTCGCCATCGCCTGGATCGCGCAGCGCCGCCGCATTGCGGTCGTCGATATCGATCCGCAAGGCAGCCTGTCGCACTGGATCGAGCTGCGGCGGCAGTCGATGGGCAGCGCCATCGGCTTCACGCCGTCGACCCTGTCCGGCTGGCGTCTCGCCGGCGAGGTCGAGCGCCTGATGCGCCTCCACGACGCGCTGCTCATCGATTCGCCGCCGCACGCCATGACCGAAGCGCGCATCGCCGTGCGGGCGGCGACGCTGGTGATCGTGCCGGTGCAGCCCTCGCCGCTCGATCTGTGGGCGACGCGGCCGACGCTCGAGCTGGCGCGCGCCGAGCACCGGCCGGTGCTGCTGGTGGTCAACCGCATGCCGTCGCGCGCCACTCTCGCCCACGACATGATCGGCAAGCTTGCCGCCTACGAAATCGGCGTCGCGCGGACGACCATCGGCAACCGCATCGCCTTCGCGGCGAGCATGGCCGTGGGCAGCGGCGTGGTCGAAACCGAGCCGGGCTCGCCGGCGGCGCAGGAGATCATCGCCCTCGGCGAGGAGATCTGGAACGCAACGCCGGCAGCGTCTTAGCGGGTGGACGCACGAGAAAATTCCGGTACCCGCATTCCGCGATCAGGATGTGCGCCGCCGTCGGGCCGATTCTGCGAATGCCGCGAAGCCGTGAACGAAACTCCGCAGCTGCTCGCGAGTTTTCGGGTCGGTAAGCGTGCCGTCGGCGCCGAACACGGCCGGAGCGCGTGACACCAGCAGGCGGCCGCCGCTCCAGAATTCGGCGCCCAGCGTGCGCAGCACCGGCAGCCACGCGTTCTGACTGAGGATGGTGCCGAACCCTCCGGGCGACGCGCCGATCAGCGCGACGGGCTTTTCGCCGAACACGCGCTTGATGTCGGCCGCCGGCCGCGACAACCAGTCGATGGCGTTCTTGAACACGCCCGGGATCGAGTTGTTGTATTCGGGCGTGACGAGAAGCAGGCCGTCGGCGGCGGCGATGGCGTCCTTCAGCGCCTGTACCGGCGCGGGAATGCCCGCGGCCATCTCGCGATCGCCGTCATAGAGCGGGATGCCCTGGATCGTTCCGATGGTCAGCTCGGCGCCGGTCGGCATCAGCTCCACGGCGCCGCGCAGGAGCGCCGAATTGAATGAGCCCTTGCGCAGGCTGCCCGAAAGTCCGACCAATCTGGTCATTGCGTGCCTCTGCTATGGCTGCGGGCGCTATCGTTTGTCGAGGAAGGCGCGAATGGCAGCGACGGTGGCCGCCGGCTGCTCCTCCATCAGCCAATGCCCCGAATTCGCGATGACCAGCTCGGTCACGTCCGTGGCGACGAAGCGCAGGTCCGACGCCATGGCCGGCCCGAAGGACTTGTCGGCGCCGATCGCCAGCACCGGCATCGTCAGTTTGCCCTTCGCCAGGAAGGCATTGTTGTCGATCGCGTCCTGCGGGAACGCCGCGAACTGGTTGAAGGCCGAATGCATGGCGCCGGGTCGTGCATAGAGCCGGGCATAGTGCCGGCGCGTCGCCTCGTCGATCGATTTCGGATTGGCCGACAACTCGTTCCAGAAGCGGTCGAGGTAGATGCGCTCGCGGCCCTTGACCAGGCGCTCGACATCGGGACCGCGGAACGAGAAATGCCATAGCACGGGACTGCGAATGATCTCGTCCCATGGCCCGATGCCGGGGAGCGGAGCATCCATGGCGACGAAGCGGGTGACACGGTCCGGATATCGCGCGGCGAACGCATAGCCGACCATGTTGCCGATGTCGTGCGTGACGAGGGCGGCCTTGGCGATCTTCAGCTTGTCCAGAACCTGGGCGATGTCGCCGGCTTGCGTCTTCTTGTCGTAACCGCCCTCGGGATGCGACGAGAGGCCCATGCCCCGCAAATCCGGGACGACGACCAGGTGATCGTGCGCGAGCTTTGCGGCCAAAGGCGCCCACATGTCGCCCGTGTCGCCGAAGCCGTGCAGCATGACGACCGCTTGTCCTTTGCCGCCGACGCGAACGTGGATCGTCGCGCCATCGGTCTTGATCGCTTCGATTTGAAATCCGGATGGAAACGGTTGAACCCTCGCCAGGGCGGGCCGCGAAACGGCGAGCATGCAGAGAGTAGCCAACAATACTCGGACCGTTCGTGTAGCGAATCGAGCGGCCGCATTCGAGGCCAAGCCGGCCGTATCGGCGACGCTCGACGGAGTCCGAAACCGCAGGTTCATCATCGTTGGCCTCCTCGGGCGCCGGCCCGAACTTAACATAGCCTTTCGCCATGTCGAATTCCTTGGCGACGATCAGGCCGTCGCCTCTGTTCGGTCCGGGTGCAGCATCGGGGCGGGTCGACCCGAAGTCATGAGCGCGCCGATCATCAGGCCGGCTCCGGTCCGGCCGATGACCTGCGCGCCTCTACTTGCGGTAGGTCCCCTCTCTTGAGTTGGCGCAATTGTCGTGCGAGCTGCACCCTGTTGAAGGGCTTGCGGATCAGTCGAGCTGTCGGGAACGCCGAGCCGTCGGGCAGAGTAGGCGCGTAGGTATGCGCCGACATGTACAAGTAGTCGATCTGCGGTCGCCGGGACAATGCGATCCGGACAATCTCGGGGCCAAGCATGCCGCCGGGCAACACGACATCGGTGAGCACGATATCGATCGCTGGCATCGTTTCGAGAAGATGCACGGCCGAAACGCCGTCGGCGGCCCTCAGGACGCGGTATCCAAGATATCGCACCATGCCGCAGACGACACTCTGCACATCGGGGTCGTCCTCGACCACCAAGATCGTGCCCACGCCCGATTTAGCGTGGTCGTCCGGTTCGGCGCTGGCGGTGACGGCAGGGGCCTCGTACTCGGAACCCCGCGGCAGGTAGATTCGTATCGAGGCCCCGCGTCCGACCTCGCTGTCCAAGGTGACGTATCCGTTGGACTGGCGAACGAAGCCATAGACCATGCTGAGGCCGAGGCCGGTCCCCTTTCCGATCTGCTTGGTCGTGAAGAATGGCTCGAATGCGCGTTCTGCAATGTCAGGCGTCATGCCCACGCCGGTGTCGGTCACGGTAATCGTGACGTAGTCCCCGGGCGGGATGGGGGGCACCGTGACCGAACGTGGTTCTTTGAACGACAAATTGCTGGTTGCGATCGTCAGCTTGCCGCCATCGGGCATCGCATCGCGCGAATTGAGCGCGAGGTTGAGGATCGCGCTCTCGAGATAACTGCGGTCAATGACAACCGGCCACAGCTCGTCGTCACGCTGGGTGACCACTTCGATGGTTTCACCGAGCGTTCGGCTTAGCATGCTCTCCATCCCCAAGATTACCTCGTTCACGTTCGTCGGCGTGGGATCGAGCGGCTGCCGGCGCGCAAAGGAAAGGAGGCGCTCAGTCAAGTCCACCGCCCGCTGTGCGGCGCGCCAAGCCACGCGGACCGTCTCTTGGAGATCACGATCCGATTCAACGTTGTCGTCGATCAATTCCAGGTTGCCGATGACCACTGCGAGCAGATTGTTGAAATCATGTGCGAGTCCGCCCGTCAATTGGCCGATGGCTTCAGTCTTCTGGGCCTGGCGAAGCTCTTCCTCCGCCATTCTGCGGTCGGTGATATCGATAATCGTCACCTGGATCGCCGGGTCGGCGTTCCAAATAACCATCCGGGTTTGACCGTAGGCCCAGAACGAGGAGCCATCCTTGCGCTGCATCCGGATTTCATAGTCGACCGACGGGCGCTCGTTGCGAAGAAGCGCCTCGCGGCTCCGCATGACACGATCCAGCTCATTCGGCGCGATGAAGCGGTCAATGGATGCAAGAGCGAGAATCTCGTCGGGTCCCTCGCATCCGACCAGGCGTGCGTAAGCCTGATTTACGAACAGGGGCTTGCCATTGCGATGGACCAAGATCGCCTGAATCGAACCCTCGACCAGGTTGCGAAACCGGCGCTCGTTCTCGCGCGCGATTCGCTCGGCGC
>JACQDQ010000360.1 GCA_016201015.1 Pseudomonadota bacterium
AAGTATTGGTCGCGGTAGGGACGGCGATTGCTCGCCGCCCCCCGCACAGATCCCACCGTGCGGCTTTCCCGCAGCGGGCTCCTCTCTCGGGTCGTGACGGACCGGCATTCGGGGTTTGGGCGACCCATCGAGCTCCGGTTCGTGCATGGTCGCGGCGAGCGGCTCGCGATTTCCGGCGCAGTGTCCGGCACGAGCCTGCCGATCATGCTCCCCTCGAGCGGGCGCCTTCCCTCCACCCTCTCCGCCGCCGGCACGGCCAGCATTGTTCGAGGATTTCATCGGTACTACGCACCCGTCCGACTTCTCGCCCTCGTGCATCATCGGCTTCGGCTCGTCGCCTTCCCGATACGGACCATCGGCATGCGCCAACGGCCAAGGGCGAGACCTCCCGGTTTCCGGGCGAGGAGCGTGCGCACATGCCAGGGTCTGCGACCACGCAGGGTCGGTCGCCCGCTCGCGTTCACGCAAGCGACCATATTGCCTTCCGCAGGGACAACGGCGTCGGCACCCCAAAGGATCTTTTCGCGGCTCAATACCTGGCCTGTGCGTACCCCTGCCGACGCTTCGCCCCCGGCCTCGCGGCCGACGACGCACGGCTCGGGGCCGATGCGGTTCGCTACTCCTTCATCGTCGTGGACTTGCACCACCTGCTCCTCGCCGGCCTCCCGGCGCACTGTCCCCGTAATTCCCGGAATTCGGCAGCGCATCGCCGACGCGCTCGATCGCCGTGCGCGCCTCCTCGAACGGTCAGGCACGGCCGTGATCGACCAGCGCGTCATCAGCGGTGGCGGGCACCTGGCGGAACCGGCCCAGAGTCGAATTCGGCCCCAATGTTGGTAATTATTGCGATTACCAACATTAAGGTCATTCCCCCATCGGCGGGCGCGGGAATGCTGCCGAACACGGCCCGAGCAGCCTTGAGTGCGGCGACGGCAAAGGCGAAATAGCAATCGGGAACCCCGTCACGATTGGTTCCCGCCGCGACGCCGGTCTATAGTCGCGCGCCATGTCGACTCAAGCCACCGCCGCCGCACCAACCCTGCGTCTGCCGGCCGCGCCGGTGCTGGTCGCCGGCGTGGCGCGCGCGGCGTGGCTCTCGCCCGACGGCGAGATCGAGGAGCTGCCGCGGGCCGAGGCGGCTTCGCGGGCGCGTGAGACGCCGCCGATCGTCGCCCATGCGCCGGCCACTTCGCGCCGGCTCGGCATCGAGCGCTTTCCCGCCTTCGACCTGCTCGAGCTGTTCGCCTTCGTGCGGCCGGCGCAGTTCTGCCTGCCGACGCCGCGCGGCCTGGCGGCGGCGCTCGGCCTCGATCCGCCGCAGACGCTGGCCGGCGAGGCCCTCGCCTTGCTCGATGCGGCGCGTGCGCTGCTGGCCGAGCTTGCCGATGCCGAGCGCGCGGCCGATGCCGATCTGGTCGGCATCGCCCGGCTGATGACGCGCGGCGGCTGGCGCTGGGGGCCAGCGGTGCTGGCGGCGCTCGGCGACGCGCCCGAGGCGTTCCAGGATCATCACCGCATGACGGCGCTCGAAATCTGGAGCCGGCTGCAGGCCTGGTCCGAGCACGCGCCGGAGCCGCCGCCCGGCAACGTGGCCGTGGAGCCGACCGCTGCCCGGCAGCGCCTCGCCGCGCTGCTGGGCGACAGCGCCGAGCCGCGGCCGCAGCAGGCCGATTACGCCTCGGCCGTGACGCACGCCTTCACGCCGCGTGGCGAGATCGACCACCCGCGCGTCGTGCTGGCCGAGGCCGGCACCGGGGTCGGCAAGACGCTCGGCTATCTGGCGCCGGCGACGCTGTGGGCCGAGCAGAACGGCGGGCCGGTGTGGATCTCGACGTTCACCCGCAATTTGCAGCACCAGATCGACCGCGAGCTCGACCGCCTCTATCTGGAACCCGAGGAGAAGGCGCGCAAGGTGGTGATCCGCAAGGGCCGCGAGAACTATTTCTGCCTGCTCAATTACGAGGAGGCGGTGCGCGGCCTCGCCACCCGGCCGCAGGAGGCAGTGCCGCTCGGCCTGATGGCGCGCTGGGCGCGGGCATCGCGCGACGGCGACATGGTCGGCGGCGATTTTCCCGCCTGGCTCGCCGACATCGCCGGCCGCGCCCGCACGCGCGGCCTCACCGACCGCCGCGGCGAATGCATCTATTCCGCCTGCCCGCACTATCACAAATGCTTCATCGAGAAGAGCGTGCGGCGGGCGCGGCGGGCCGACATCGTCATCGCCAACCACGCGCTGGTGATGACGCAGGCGGCGCTCGGCTCGCTCGGCGATGCCAGCCTGCCGACGCGCTACGTATTCGACGAGGGCCATCACGTGTTCGGCGCCGCCGACGGCGCCTTTTCCGGCCTTCTCTCGGGCCAGGAGACGCATGATCTGCGCCGCTGGCTGCTCGGGCCCGAAGGCGGGCGGCGCTCGCGCGCCCGCGGCCTCAAGGCGCGTGCCGAGGAACTGGCCGCCGGCGACGAGGCGGCGCGGCGCGCGCTCGATGCCGCGTTGCAAGCCAGCCACGTGCTGCCCGGCGACGGCTGGCTCAAGCGCGTGCCGACCGCCGCGCCTGTCGGACCGACCGAGGCGTTTCTCGCCCTGGTGCGCACCCAGGTCTACGCGCGGGCGAAGGACGTCGATGACGGCTACAGCCTGGAGACCGAGACCCGGCCGGCCGCGCCCGATTTGCTTGCCGCGGCGCGGCGGCTCGAAGCGGCGCTGGCGCGGTTGGCCGATCCGCTGCTGGCGCTGGCGCGGCGCTTCGTGACGCGGCTCGACGCCGAGGCGGACGAGCTCGACAGCGCGACCCGCATCCGCCTCGACGGCCTGGCGCGCGGCCTCATCCGCCGCGGCGAGATCGAGATCGGCGGCTGGCGCGCGATGCTGAAGGCGCTCGCCGCCGAGACGCCGCCCGAGTTCGTCGACTGGTTCGCGGTCGAGCGTTTCGAGGGCCACGACATCGATCTCGGCATGCATCGGCATTGGATCGATCCGACCAAGCCGTTCGCCGATGCCGTCGCGCGGCCGGCGCATGGCCTCATCGTCACCTCGGCGACGCTGACCGACGGCCTGCCGGCCGATGGCGGCGGCGATGTCGAGCCCGCCTGGCAGGGCGCCGAAACCCGCACCGGCGCGCGCCATCTGCCGGAGCGGCAGCGCGCCGCCGTCCCCTCGCCGTTCGACTATCCGCGCCTGACGCGCGTGGTGGTGGTCAACGACCTGGCGCGCGACGACGTCGCCCAGACGGCGTCGGCCTATCGCGAGCTGTTCCTCGCCGCCGGCGGCGGCGCGCTCGGCCTGTTCACCGCGATCAGCCGGCTGCGCGCCGTCTATGCCCGCATCGCCGCCGCGCTCGAAGCCGCCGGCCTGCCGCTCTACGCGCAGCATGTCGACGACCTCGACACCGGCACGCTGATCGACATCTTCCGCGCCGAGCCGGATTCCTGCCTGCTCGGCACCGATGCGGTGCGCGACGGCGTCGACGTGCCGGGGCGCAGCCTGCGCCTCATCGTCTTCGACCGCGTGCCGTGGCCGCGCCCCGACATCCTGCACAAGGCGCGCAAGGCGGCGTTCGGCGGCACCGCCTATGACGACATGCTGACGCGGCTCAAGCTGAAGCAGGCCTTCGGCCGCCTGGTGCGCCGCGCCGACGATTTCGGCGTCTTCGTCATGCTCGATTCGCGGCTGCCGACGCGCCTCACCACGGCCTTCCCGCCCGGCGTCGCCGTGCAGCGGATCGGCCTCGCCGAGGCGGTCAAGACCGTGCGCGAGTTTCTGGGCCGGTAGCGACGCCGACACTTGGCGCTGCCCAAGCTTTGGGCGGCCTGCTGCTTCCCTAGGCGGATTGCCGCAACAACATTTCATTTTTGCGCGCCCGCCGAATACAATCCCGGCCGGTTCGCCGGCCCCAGGATCGGCATGGGGCTTGCATCGTTCTGCGCAGGGGTTCGAACAGGGCAGATGGCGTCGCCAGTCTCGGTTGAGCTTGTCGCGGTCAGCAAGAAATACGGCGCGACGGTCGCGGTCGACAGGATCGACCTGCGCATCCCCGCCGGCACCTATTGCTGCCTGCTGGGGCCGAGCGGCTGCGGCAAGACCAGCACGTTGCGCATGATCGCGGGACACGAGGAGGTGAGCGACGGCGATATCCTGCTCGGCGACGAGATCATCACCGGGCTGCCGCCCGCCAAGCGCGGCACCGCCATGATGTTCCAGAACTACGCGCTGTTCCCGCATCTCGACTGCGTCGACAACGTGGCGTTCAGCCTGAAGATGAAGGGCGTCGCCAAGGCCGATCGCCGGGCGCGGGCAATGGAGCTTCTGCGCCGCGTGCAGATGGACGGCTTCGCGCCGCGCCTGCCGGCTCAGCTCTCGGGCGGCCAGCAGCAGCGCGTCGCCTTGGCCCGCGCGCTCATCACCGACCCGGGCGTGCTGCTGCTCGACGAGCCGCTGTCGGCGCTCGATCCGTTCCTGCGCGGGCACATGCGCGAGGAGCTGAAGGCGCTGCAGAAGCGCCTCGGCATCTCCTTCGTCCACGTCACGCACAGCCAAGAGGAGGCGATGGCGCTGGCGGATCTCATCGTCGTCATGCGCCAGGGCCGCATCGAGCAGATCGATGCGCCGCGCGCGGTGTTCAACCGGCCGGCCAGCGCCTTCGTCGCGCGCTTCATCGGCGGCCACAACGTGCTGCCGGCGACGCTGAACGGCGGCACCACCGCCCAGCTCGCCAACGGCGTGCACGTGCCGCTGCCGCGCCAGCCCGCGGCGCCCGCCGGCAGCCGCATCCATCTCGCGGTGCGCGCCGACCGCCTGTCGCTGGCGCCGCCGGCGCAGGCGCGCGCCGCCAACGCCGGCGTGCAATTGAGCGGCAACGCACGGGCGATCGAGTATTTCGGCGCGATGGTGCAGATCGCCGTCGACGTGCCCGGGCTCGATCCGCTCTCCGCATCGCTGCCCGAGCAGATTTTCTACGCCGCGCCGGTCGCCATCGGCCAGCCGGTTTCGGTGTCCTGGGCGCTCGACGACATCCATGTCATCGAGCGCTGAACCGCGGCCCGAGCGCCGCTATTGGAACGAAGGAGGCGAGCAATGAAACGTCACGGCGGAACCGGGCTGACCCGGCGAACGGTGCTGAAGGGAACGGCGGCGGCGGTTGGCGCCGCGACCGGCGGCGGCACGATCACCGGTTTTCCCACGATCTGGGCGCAAAACATCAAGAACGTCACCCTGCGCCAGTTCGGCACCGGCGTGTCGAACCAGAACCAGATCGGCGAGAAGTGCAAGGAGGATCTCGGCATCACCCTGCAGATGACCGCGCTCGATTCGGATGCGGTCGTGCAGCGCGCGGTGACGCAGCCCAACTCCTACGACATCGCCGACATCGAATACTGGATGGTCAAGAAGGTGTTTCCGGCGGCCGTGATGCAGCCGATGTCGGTGAAGAAGATCAAGCTGTTCGACAAGATCGTGCCGATCTTCACCACCGGCAAGCTGACATCGGACAGCCAGATCGCCCAGGGCACGGCGCCGCATTCGGTCGGCTTCGTCGAGAGCGAGACATCGGTCAAATTCGCCGGCGCGCCGACCGACTGGTTCACGATGATCCCGACGATCTACAACGCCGACACGCTCGGCATCCGCCCGGACCTCGTCGGTCGGCCGATCACCAATTGGCGCGACATCATGGACCCGAAGTTCAAGGGCAAGACCTCGATCCTCAACATCCCGTCGATCGGCATCATGGACGCGGCGATGATCTCCGAGTCGATGGGCGCCATCAAGTACAAGGACAAGGGCAACATGACCCGCGAGGAGATCGACAAGACCCTCGGCGTCATGACCGAGGCGAAGAAGGCCGGCCAGTTCCGCGCCTTCTGGAAGACCTTCGACGAAAGCGTCAACCTGATGGCCTCGGGCGAGGTGGTCATCCAGTCGATGTGGTCGCCGGCGGTGACCGCGGTCCGCTCCAAGGGAGTCCCCTGCGTCTATCAGCCGCTGGCCGAAGGCTATCGCGCCTGGGGCGGCGGGCTCGGTCTCGCCAAGCATCTCAAGGGCATCGAGCTCGACGCCGCCTACGAGTACATCAACTGGTACCTCTCCGGCTGGGTCGGCGCGTATCTCAACCGCCAGGGCTATTACAGCGCGGTGCTCGACACCGCCAAGGCGCATATGAGCGCCGATGAGTGGGCGTTCTGGATGGAGGGCAAGCCGGCCAAGACCGAGATCAAGAACCCGCAAGGCGTGGTCATGGAGAAGGCGGGCGCCGTGCGCGACGGCGGCTCGTTCGCCGATCGCATGGGCAAGGTCGCGTGCTGGAACGCGGTGATGGATGAGGACCGCTACATGGTTCAGAAGTGGAACCAGTTCATCGCGGCGTGAGACACGCCGTTTCCGATCGTGAATCGCGGCACGATGCCCCTACCCGGAGGTGATCGC
>JACQDQ010000361.1 GCA_016201015.1 Pseudomonadota bacterium
ATCAGCTTCATCTTCTGCTTCCCGCTGCTGGTGGTGATTACGTATCTGCAGATCGGCCAAGGCTCGATAACGTCGATGTCGCAGTCGCTCGGCTGCGCCTTCGTGGTGTCGGCCGCGTTGTCCGGCGTGTTCGCCAATCGGCTGTTTTATTCGCACGTCGCCGGGCTGGCCGGCATGAAGCGGCGCATCCTGGTGCTTGGCGCCGGGCCGCGGGCGGCGAATATCGAGCGGCTCGCCGGCGACCGCCGCGACCATGGATTCGAGATCGTCGGCTATGTCCGCGCGATGAATGAGCAGGCCGAGGTCGACCCGTCGCGCGTGCTGTCGGACACCGATTCTCTCAATACGCTGGCCCGCCGGCTGGGCGTGCAGGAGATCGTCGTCGCCCTTACCGATCGCCGCGGCGTGCCGGTCGATCCGTTGCTCGACTGCCGGCTGGACGGCATCACCGTCACGAGCTACCTGACGTTCTGGGAGCGCGAATCGGGCAAGGTCATGCTCGATGCGCTCGACCCGAGCTGGCTGATCTATTCCGACGGCTTCGGAGTCGCCACGCAGGTCAACACCTTCCTCAAGCGGCTGTTCGATCTGGTGGTCGGCGCAATATTTTTCCTGCTCGTGCTGCCGCTGATGGCGGTCGCCGCCGTGGTCATTCGCTTCGATTCGCCGGGACCCGTCCTCTACACCCAGGAACGCGTCGGCCGGAGCGGGCGGACCTTCGTGCTTTACAAGTTCCGCAGCATGCGCGTCGATGCGGAAAAGGACGGCGTGCCGCAATGGGCCACGCTGCAGGACCGCCGCGTCACGCGTATCGGCCAGTTCATCCGCAAGACGCGCATCGACGAGCTGCCGCAGGTCTTCAACGTGCTCCGCGGCGACATGAGCTTCATCGGCCCGCGGCCCGAACGCCCGTTCTTCGTCGAGAGTCTGTGCCGCGACATACCCTATTATCGCGAGCGCTGCCGCGTCCGCCCCGGCATCACCGGCTGGGCGCAGATCAACTATCCCTATGGCGCGTCGATCGAGGATGCGAAGGAAAAGCTCTCCTACGACTTCTACTACATCAAGAACTACAGCGTGATGCTCGACTTCCTGGTTCTGCTCGCCACGGTCCAAGTGGTGTTCTGGTCGAAGGGCGGTCGCTGATTCCGACGCCGTGACGGGCGAGCCGATCTCGCAGCGCTCGGCGTCATCGGCTCAGCGGAGCCCCCGCGCGACCTCGGCCTCCGCAAGGCAGTCGTCGAGTATTGCGAGCGCTTGATCCATCTCGCCTTGCGAGGTGACCAGCGGCGGCGTCAGCGTCAGCACATGACCCATCGTCGTCTTGAAGCTCAGCCCTTTTTCGAGGGCGCGATAGAGCACCTCTTCCGCCGCGTCGACGGCCGGCGCCTTGGTCGCGCGGTCCTCGACGAGGTCGACGCCGTGGTCAGCGCGGCGCGGCAGGTCACCGGATTCTTCTCGTGCGTGTAGTGTCCCAGCGCGATGTGGCCGGCGACATCGAGCTCCGGCCGGGCGATCACCGCGGCGATGGGCAGGATACCGCCGCCCAGCGCCTTGCCGAGGACGAGGATGTCGGGCACCACGTCGAAATGCTCGGCGGTGAACATGCGTCCCGTCTTGCCGAGGCCGTTGGGAATCTCGTCGAAGATGAGCAACGCGCCGGCGGCATCGCACGCCTGGCGGACCGCCTGCCAGAATCCCGGCGGCGGCAGATAGGGGACGGCGCGCACCGGCTCGGCGATCACCGCCGCCACGTCGCCTTCCTTGTCCAGCACGTAGCGGACGAAATCGGCGCAGACCATGCGGCACTGCTCGAGGATCGGCTTGCCGTCGCGGCTGGGATAGCCATAGGGGCAGCGATAGCAGGCAAAGGGCGCGACGTGCTCGCTGCCCGGCAGCAGCGGGCCGATGCCGCCGGCGCGGAACAGGGACTCGCCGCCGACGCTCGACGCGCCGAACCCGGCGCCGTGGAAGGCATCCCAGAACGACACCGTCTTGAAGCGGCCGGTGGCGACCCGCGCCAGCTTCAGCGCGATCTCGATGGCGTCGGAGCCGCCGGTGGCAAACAGCACCTTGCCGAGCGGTTTCGGCGCCAGCGCGACCAGCTTGCGCGCCAGCGCGATGGCCGGCTCGGCGGTGAAGCGCCGCGGAGCAAACGGCAGCTCATCCATCTGCCGCTTGATCGCCGCGATCAGCCGCGGGTGGCCGTAGCCGATGTGATGGACATTGTTGCCATGGAAATCCATGTAGCGACGGCCGGCCATGTCCTCGATCCAGATGCCTTCGGCCTTGCGCACGGCCGCCAGGCATGGCGTCGACAGCGACTGGTGGAGGAAGTAGCGCGCGTCCTCGTCGAGCATCGCGCGCGTCTCGGCGTCGACGTGGCGCGCCGCCCAGGCCTTGCGCCGCGCCGACAGGTTGACGTCGCCTTCGGCGCGGTGCGGTTCCTTGCGGCGTGAATCGTTCATCGATCACCTGCCCGGCGGCATGGCGTCATTCTATCACGCTGCGGCGGCTGGGCGGCGCACTACCAAATGCCGACGTGAACGCCGCGCTTGCCGGCGCTCGCCGTGCGCGCCGCCACCGTCTCGTCGGACAGCGTCCGTCGCAGCTTGCGCGCCCGCAGCCATGCGAACACCTGCTCGTGGAGCTCCGTCCGGACGGCGGCAAGCGCCGGATCGGCGCCGCGATCGACGAACTCGTCGGGGTCGGACTTGAGATCGAAGAGCTGCGGCCGGAAGCCATCGTAGCAGATGTATTTCCACCGTTCGGTGCGGATCATGACGGCGCGGCACGCGGCCGGAGCGCGTCCGAGAATGAGGCGGGCCTGCCGGAAGGAATAGTCCAACTCGCTGAACACCGCATCACGCCAGTGCGCAGCCCGCTGCCCGCGCAGCAGCGGCAGCAGCGAACGTCCTTCGAGGATATGCATCGGCGGGGCGACACCGGCGGCCTCGACGAATGTCGGCACGATGTCGATCGCCTCGACCAACCGATCGTCGGTGGTGCCGCGCGTCGCATCGGCGGCGGGATCGGGATCGTAGACGATGAGCGGGATGCGCGCCGATTGCTCGTGGAACAGTTCCTTTTCGCCGAGGTAGTGATCGCCGAGATAGTCGCCGTGATCGCTGGTAAAGACGACCATGGTGTCATCGAACCGCCTGGACTGCTCCAGCGCGGCAAACAGCCTTGCGAGGTGGTCGTCGATCTGCCTGATTAGCCCCATATAGGTCGGGACGACGGTGCGGCGCACCTCGTCGCGCGCGAAACTGACGCTTTCGTCGTGTCGCAGATATGCGGCATAAACCGGATGCGGATCGATCTTTTCGCGCGGGTCGCATTTCGCCGGCAGGATCTGATCGACGCCGTACATGTCGTTGTAGGGCGCCGCCGCGATGTAAGGCCAATGCGGCTTGATGTAGCTGAGATGCAGACACCACGGCCGCTCGCCCTGCTCGGCGATGAACGCCATGGCGCGATCGGTGATGTAGGCGGTCTCCGAATCCTCGTCGCGCACCCGCGCCGGCAGGCGCGCATGACGCATCTGCCAGCCGCTCAGGCGCTCGCCGTTCGGCCCATCGGCGGAGTTGGCGCATTCCTCCCACAGATTGTCGCCGCGATAGCCGCGTGCGCGCAGGTGGCGCGCGTAGCCGTCGCCGCCCTTGCCGTAGCCCTTAGGGTGCAGGCCGTCATGGCGGTCGAAGGGCTCGAAGCCGCACTCGGCGGCGAGCATGCCCTGCGCCGAATCCAGCGCGATGCCGAGCCGGGCCATGCCCTCCGCGTCCGCCGCCATGTGGGTCTTGCCGGCGAGCGCCACGCGCAGGCCGGCCGGCCGCAGATGGTCGCCGAGCGTGACCTCGCCCACCTGTAGCGGCACGTTGTTCCAGGTCGCGCCGTGGCTCGCCATATAGCGGCCGGTATAGAACGACATGCGCGAGGGCCCGCAGACCGGCGATTGCACATAGGCCCGCCGAAACATGACGCCGCGGGCGGCAAGACCATCGATCGTCGGCGTGCGCAGCGTCGGGTGCCCGGCGCAGGACAAGTAGTCCGCGCGCAGCTGGTCGCACATGACGAACAGGATATTTCGGACCTTGCCCAAGCTCGGCGTTCCCCCGGGGCGCTGCGGCCCCTGCGGCAAGGTCTAGCAATCGGCTGGCTAGCAGTCGAGCGTGTTCGCCGTCTCCCAGGCCGAAAGATGGCGCGCGTAGCTCCGCCATTCGTCGTGCTTGAGCTTGACATAGCTGTCGATGAAGGCGTCGCCGAGCTGGGCCCGCAGGATCTTGCTCTTATCGGTCAGCCGGATCGCGTCGATGAGGTCGAGCGGCAGCCGACGCACATTCTTCCGCCCCTGGCCGTTCTCGTACATGTTGATGTCGAGGCGCTGGCCCGGATCGCGCTTGTTGGCGATGCCGTCGAGGCCCGTCGCCAGCACCGCGGCTTGCAGCAGATAGGGATTCACCGCGCCGTCGGGGAGCCGCAGCTCGAACCGCCCGGCGTCGGGAATGCGCACCATGTGCGTGCGGTTGTTGCCCGTGTAGCTGATCGTATTCGGCGACCACGTCGCGCCGGACAGCGTGCGGGCGGCATTGATGCGCTTGAAGCTGTTCACCGTCGGATTGGTTATCGCGCAGGTCGCCTCGGCCGAGTGCATGACCCCGCCGAGGAAGCCATAGGCGAGCTTGGAAAGGCCGAGCTCGCCTTTGGCGTCGTGAAACAGATTCGTCTTGCCGGACTTGTCCCACAGCGAAAAATGCACGTGGCAGCCATTGCCGGTGAGATGCATGAACGGCTTGGGCATGAAGGTCGCGCGGAGACCGTGCTTCTCGGCGATCGACTTGGCCATGTATTTGAAAAGAGCGTGACGATCGGCCGTGAGCAGACAGTCGTCGTACTCCCAGTTCATCTCGAACTGGCCGTTCGAATCCTCGTGGTCGTTCTGATACGGCTTCCAGCCGAGCGCGATCATGCCGTCGCAGATCTCGGTGATCACGTCGTAGCGCCGCATCAGCGCCAGCTGGTCGTAGCAGGGCTTGTCCTGCGTATCGGCCACGTCCGAGATCGCCTTGCCGTCCGGCGAAATCAGGTGGAACTCGCATTCCACCCCGCTTTTCATGCGATAGCCCTGCTTCGCCGCCGCGGCGACCATCCGCTTCAGGACCGCACGGGGGCTGGCCTCGACCTCCTTGCCGTCCATCCACAGATCGCTGGCGAGCCAGCCGACCTCGGGCTTCCAGGGGAGCTGCATCAGGCTATCGGGATCGGGCCTGGCGAACATGTCGGGATGCGCCGGCGTCATGTCGAGCCATGTCGCAAAGCCGGCAAAGCCGGCGCCGTCGCGTTGCATGGCGCCGATCGCCGGCGCCGGCACCAGCTTGGCGCGGAGCCCGCCGAACAGATCGACGAAACTGATCAGAAAATACTTGATGCCGCGCTCTTTAGCGACCTTCTGCAGATCGATCGTCATTGCCGCCCCCTGTTGGTCGTCGTTCAATCGCGCCCGGGAATCCAGTCGGTGCCGGCGAGCGGCACGCCGGCCATGGCCGCCGCCTCGATGGTGAGCGCAACCATATCTTCCGGTTCGAGGTTGCGCACATGGCTCTTGCCGCATGCCCGCGCGATCGCCTGCAGCTCGAGCACCATGACGGTCAGATAGTTGCGCAGCCAGCGCGCGCCCTTGTCGACCGGCAGGCGCGCCTGCAGCTCCGGAAGCTGCGTCGTGATGCCGACCGGGCATTTGCCCGTGTGACAGTGGTGGCAATAGCCGGGCTCGGTGCCAAGTGCGCGATAGTCGTCGACATAGTCGGGCCGGTTGCAACCGAGCGCAACCAGCGTGGCGGAACCGATCGACACCGCGTCGGCGCCGAGCGCGAGTGCCTTGGCCATGTCGGCGCCGCTGCGAATGCCGCCGGAGACGATGAGCTGCACCTTGCGATGCATGTCGAGCTCCTGCAGCGCCTCGACCGCCAATCGCACGGCCGGCAGCGTCGGAATGCCGACATGCTCCATGAAAACGTCCTGCGTCGCCGCGGTGCCACCCTGCATGCCGTCGACGACGACGACGTCGGCGCCGGACTTGACGGCAAGCGCCACGTCATAGCGTACGCGGGTCGCGCCCACCTTGACGTAAATCGGCTTCTCGCCGTCGGTGATTTCCCGCAGCTCCTGGATCTTGATCTGCAAGTCGTCGGGGCCGGTCCAATCGGGATGGCGGCAGGCGCTGCGCTGGTCGATGCCGATCGGCAGCCGGCGCATGGCGGCAACGCGCTCGGTGATCTTCTGACCGAGCAGCATGCCGCCGCCGCCGGGCTTGGCGCCTTGGCCGACCACGACCTCGATCGCGTCGCACCGGCGCAGGTCGTCGGGATTCAATCCATAGCGTGACGGCAGCACCTGATAGACGAGGGTCTTCGAGGCCTGGCGCTCCTCCTCCGTCATCCCGCCGTCGCCGGTGG
>JACQDQ010000350.1 GCA_016201015.1 Pseudomonadota bacterium
CATCCGCGTTGCGGTCGGCCATGCCGCGCTGAATCTCGACCGCGCAACGCACCGCGTCCACCACGCTGGCGAACTCCACCAGGACCCCGTCGCCGGTGGTCTTGACGATCCGTCCGTGGTGTTCCTTGATCTTGGGATCGACCAGAACACGCCGATGCGCCTTCAGCTGGGCAAGCGTGCCCTCTTCGTCGATGCCCATCAGCCGGCTGTAACCGGCCACATCGCCGGCGAAAATCGCCGCAAGCCGGCGTTCAACCTGGCCCTCTTCACTCGGCTGCATGGCTGCTCCCTTTGGGCAATCCTACACCATGTCCTCGGAGGGAGACATTCGGTTCAGATTGTTGATGTCACCTTTATCAACGTCTGCCTATGACCCATTCCAGACAACCTTGCTTGGATAGACACCCGGGCTCTCTGCGCCATAGACTTTGGCCGTGAACTGAATGTCGGGCGATCTGAATGGCCGAGGCGCGGGTCCAACGCCGGCTTGCTGCGATCATGGCGGCGGTGGTTCATGAGTTCACGGCCTCGTTGCCGTATTCAGGCAGGGTGTGAAAGCCGGAATGAGGAGGCGAACATGAGCGATGATCTGAAGCCGCGGGTGAAACCAGCCATGTCTCGGCGAATGTTCTTCCACGGGAGTGCAATGGTATTGGGGGGCGCTTTCCTGGCCATGCCCGCTACGGCTGCGACGCAAGCCTGCCGGCTGACAAAGTCCGACATCCTGGGTCCGTACTATCGATTCGGCGCACCGTTTCGAACCCAGCTGGCTGGTCCCGACGAGCCCGGCGACAGACTCATTCTTTCCGGCACGGTTTACAGCTCGGACTGCCGTACCCCCTTGCCAGGAGCATTGATCGAAGTGTGGCAAGCGAACCATGCTGGCCTATATGACACTGACAAGCCGGGCAATTTTACCGAGGCCACGACGTTCCGCCTGCGCGGTCTGCTGCTTACGAATGAACACGGAAAGTACGAGATTGAAACGATCCTGCCGGGGCGATATCCGATCCCGCCGGGTCTCCCGGGGTTGGAGAAGTACGCCGGGCTGACGCGGCCTGCCCACATTCACATTCGGATCATGGACTCATTGCATGTCCCGCTCACGACGCAGCTCTACTTCAAGGGCGACCCGTTCATCGCCAATGATCCCTGGGCCCGTCGCAAGCGCTCCCTGGCCATCGCTCTAAAACAGGAAGGCAAGCGCCGGAGCGGCGTATTCGACATCGTGCTCGCCAAAGGCTTATAGCGTAGGCGCCATTACGCGGCTGTCAAAATTGCTGAATGCGCCGGCCGCGTCGGGCGATCGGCGAGTCGCGCGAGGGGACATGGCAAGAGTTCGGGCGATCTGCGGCCATCATGGGCTGCATGGCGGCGTGTCGCCGGAGGAGGCGCCGGGGCAGCGCGAGATCGAGCGGGCTGGTTCGATTGGCTGACGGCGACGCCGAACCGGCCCGATCCCGCGCGCTGGTCGTCGCGGCGCTCGGCACATCGCAGACCCTGGCCTGGGCGTCGAGCTATTACCTGCCGGCGATCCTTGCCGAGCCGATCGCCGCCGGACTCGGCCTCTCGCGCGCCTGGTTCTTCGGCGCATTCTCGGCATCGCTGCTGATCTCCGCCGTCGCCGGCCCCTATGTCGGGCGGGCGATCGATCGCCGCGGCGGGCGCGGCGTGCTGGTGCTGTCGAATCTGGTCTTGGCCGCCGGGCTGCTGGCGCTCGCCGCCGCGACCGGACCGGCCAGCCTGTTCGCGGCATGGGCGGTGCTCGGCCTCGGCATGGCGCTCGGGCTCTACGATGCCGGCTTCGCGACGCTGACGACGCTCTACGGCAGCAAGGCGCGCGGCCCGATCACCGGCATAACGCTGATCGCCGGCTTCGCCTCGACGGTGAGCTGGCCGCTGTCCACGCTGCTCAACGACGCGCTGGGCTGGCGCGAGGCCTGCCTGATCTGGGCCGCGCTCCATCTGGTCGTCGGCCTGCCGCTCAACCGCTTCCTGGTGCCGCTGGCCGCGCCGGGCGGCGAGCGGCATGCGGCGGCCGCCGCGCCGGTCGGCTGGAAGCCGTACCGGGAGATGTTCCTGCTCGCCTTCGTCTTTGCGGCGGCCTGGTTCGTCACCGGCTCGATGGCGGCGCATCTGCCGCGGCTGCTCGAACGCGCCGGCGCGACGCCGCTGGAAGCGGTCGCCGCCGCCGCGCTGATGGGGCCGGCGCAGGTGGCGGCGCGCATCGGCGAGTTCTTCATCCTGCGGCGGGTGCATCCGCTGATCTCAGCGCGCATCGCCACCGTGCTGCACCCGATCGGCGCGGCTGCGCTGGCGCTCATCGGCCCGTCGGGCGCGGCGGTCTTCGTCCTGCTCTTCGGCGCCGGCAACGGCCTGCTGACCATCGCCCGCGGCACCGTGCCGCTGGCCATCTTCGGCCCGCGCGGCTTCGGCGAGCGCACCGGCCTGATCGGCGCCCCGGCGCGCGCGCTGCAGGCCTTCGCCCCGCTGCTGTTCGGGCTGCTGCTCGACAGCGCCGGGCTGTGGTCGCTGCTCTTCTCGGCCGGGCTTTGCCTCGCCGCGCTCGCCGCGCTGCTGTGCCTGCGCGCGACGCCGACGACGGCCGCGTAAGGCGGCCCCACCCTTCGACAGGCTCAGGGTGAGGATGCTCTTTATGCCGCGAACAGCGACAGTCGCCAACTACCACGCCAGGATCGCCGGCGCGTGGTCCTTGATGCGCTCGCTGACGGCGACGATCGGCTCGATACCGTAGAGCCGCCGCGCGTTCTCGCCGAGCAGCTTCTTCTGCACCGCCGGCGGCACCTTGTGCTTGGCCATGAGTTCGAGCGCTTCCCAGGCATCCTCGGCGTCGTGATGCGGGTAGTCGGACGACCAGATGGCGACATTCTCGAAATAGTCCCACATGCGGTAGACCGGCTCCTCGTCGGATTCGAAGCCGATGAAGCAGCGGTCGTAGAAGATCTCGAACGGGTCCTTGATCTTGCTGGTGCGCTGGAAGGCGAAGAGGTCGAGGAAATTGCGGCTGCGGCCGAGCACCAGCGGCAGCCACGAGGCGTTGGATTCGAGCACGGCGGCGCGCAGCTTGGGGAATTTCTCGAACCACCCGGTCATCAGCACGGTGGTCAGCCAGGTCATCGCCTCGAAGATGAAGCCGAGCGCCTCGGAGGCATCGATGCCGGGGTCCATAGCGAAGGCGATGTTGCTGACGAACTGGCCGGGCGAATAGACGATGCTCTCATTGGTGAACAGCAGGCCCTGGCCGGAGCCGCTGGCCTTGGCCATGCGCTCGCCCCATTCCGGCGTCAGCGCCTCGCGCGAGGGGAAGGTGTGCATGGCCAGCACCATCCCCAGCGCCTCGAACTCGCGCCACAGCGGATCGAATTCCGGCAGCGTCGGATAGCGGCCGTTCCAGAAGCAGGGGCGCACGGCCGCCGCCTTGAAGCCGAGCTTGGCGACGCGGCGCAGCTCGGCGATCGAATGCTCGACGCTCTGGATCGGCAGCACGGCGCAGGGGAACAGCCGCTTGCGGTTCGGCGCGCAATAGTCATGGGCCCAGTCGTTATAGGCCGCGGCGAGGATGCGCGCCGCCGCCGGATCGCGCAGCAGCGCCAGGCGCACGAACCAGGTGGGGAACAGCATCACCTGATCGGTGCCGAGCGCGTCCATGTCCTTGAGGCGGGCATGCGGATCGCGGCAGCCGGCGAGGCGGCCGAACTTCGCCTGCCACTCCTTGGTGCCCGGGGTAAGCGCGCCGACTTCCTTCTTGTTCCAGCGCGCCCAGCCGACCTCGGCCGCGTTCGAGCGCTCGCGGGCGGCGGGCACGACGCGGCCATTGATGAAGAGGACATCGCTGTCGGTGTGGAAGCAGAACTGGGTCTTGACCCAGGCCCGTTGCTTTTTCGGCACGTACTCGTCCCAGATCGCCGGCGGTTCGACGAGGTGGCTGTCGCAGTCGAAGATGGGAAAGCTCTTGCTCACCATGGCGCGTCTCCCGTTTCCCTATTCTTTTCAATATATGAAAAGTACTTTCATAATTCGATAAGGTTGAGTAAGCTCCGGCGATGGCCCTGTCAAGGAAACTTGCCGCTGCGGACGACGCGCCGGCGCCGTATTTCACGGCGACCCTGGCCAAGGGCCTCGACGTGCTCGAAGCGCTGGCCGAGGTCGAGGACGTCAACCTGACCGACCTGTCGCGCCGGCTCGGCGTTTCCGGGCCGACGCTGTTCCGCATCCTCGCCACGCTCGGCCAGTGCGGCTACGTGCAGAAGGCGGCCAAGACCAGCCGCTACCGCCTGACGCTCAAGGCGTGGGAGGTCGGCGCCCGTGCCGTGCGCCGCCTGACCATGCGCGACGTCGCCCGCCCATGGGTCGAGGCGCTGGCCAAGGAGTCGCGCGAGGCGGTGCATCTCGGCGTGCTGCAGGGCAGCGGCGTCGTCATCATCGACAAGGTCGACACGCCGCATCCGGTGAAGGTCGACACCTATGTCGGCCAGCGCGCGCCGGCGCATTGCGCGGCGATCGGCAAGGCGATCCTGGCCTACGAGTCCGCGGCGACGCTCGACGCGTTCTTCGACCACGCGCTGCCGCGCTTCACGCCGACCACGATCAGCGGCCGCCGGCAATTGGAACGGGAGTTGGCGCTGACCCGGGATCGCGGCTACGCGCTCAATCACGAGGAATGGCGGCAGGGGGTATGCGCCGTCGCGGTGCCGATCCGCTGCCATTCCGGCGAGGTGGCGGCGTCGCTCAGCCTGACCATGCCGACCGAGCGCTTCGCCAAGGAGGCCATCGCCCAGTTCGTGGCGGCGCTGCTGCGCGCGGCGCAGGCGATTTCGCGCGATCTCGGCGGCGAACGCCGGGAGAGCGGCGCGTCCCGCCCTTAAAGCGCGATCGGTTGAAACCGAATCAGGTTTCCAGCAAGGTCAACTCGGCAGCAGCGCCGAATCCACCCTCTCCCCGGTCTGAACACAGCGCGGCGGAGAGGGTCAACTTGATCCGATCGCGCTAGAGTGCGGGCGCGCCCGGACGGTCAGCACGCGTAGCTTTCGCCGCCGCCGTCGCCCAGCTCCGACAGCGCATCCCGGCGCCGCAGCACGACATGTTGCGGGCTCGGCAAGCCGACGATGCCGCTGCGCTTCAGGCGGCTGAAGACGCGGCTCACGGTCTCGACGGTGAGGCCGAGATAATCGGCGATATCCGCGCGCGTCATCGGCAGGTCGACCTCGCCGGTCACCGTGTCGCGATCGGGAATGCGGTTTGCCATCTTCATCAGGAACGAGGCGATGCGCTCCTCGGCGGTCTTGCGGCCGAGCAGCACCATCTGGTTCTGCGCGGCGGCGAGCTTGCCGCACAGCATGGCGAACATCCGCCGTCCAAGCTCGGGCGAGGATTCGATCTGCGCCAGCACGCTGTGGCGCGGATAGCGGATGACCGTGGTGTCGGTGATCGCTTCGGCCGAGAATCCATAGCTGTCGGTGCTATCGAAGCCGAAGAAGTCGTAGGGGAGGATGAAATCGGCGATCTGCCGCCGGCCGTCGGCCATCATCCTGTAGGTGCGGATGGCGCCGCTGACGACCTTGTAGAAATAGGCGGCGTCCTCGCCTTCCTGGAACAACAGCCTGTCGCGCGTCAGGTGAATGGGGGCGCCGGTCCCCTTGAGGGCGTCGATGTCGCGGCCATTGCGTTCGCTGCGGGACTGCTGCGCCAGCGCCGAATGCGGCGGCGCCAGCCGCGAG
>JACQDQ010000370.1 GCA_016201015.1 Pseudomonadota bacterium
GCCGCCTCGACCTCAAGCCGGCGCGCTCGACGAGTACGGCTCCGTGAGCGACCGCTGCGAGATGTGGGTCGTGCTTGGGGCCTCCTCGGCGATTGCACGCGCCTTCGCGCGCGCCGCCGCCGCCGGCGGCGCCGATATCGTGCTCGCCGGGCGTGACCACGCCGATCTCGAGATAGGCGCCGCCGACCTGCGCGCGCGCTATGGCCGCGGCGCGACGGTGCTCGAGTTCGATGCCGCTAATCTCTCGGTGCACGTCCTCTTCTTGAAACGCGTGCGGACCGCGGCGGCGGGACGCACGATCAATCTCTTCGTCGCCTTCGGCGTCATGCCGCCGCAGGCGGAGATCGACGGCCGGCCGGAACTGGTCCGTACCGTCATCGACACCAACTTTGCCGGCGCGGCCAACCTGCTGCAGGAAGCGGCGCCGATCTTCGAGGCGCAAGGCAAGGGCCGCATCGTCATCATCGGGTCGGTCGCCGGCGATCGTGGCCGGCGCAAGAACTATGTCTATGGATCGGCCAAGGCCCTGGTCGCCGCGCCCGAGGCGGTGGCCCGCGCCGCGCTCAATGCCGCGCTCAAGGGTCGCGAAGAAATCTATACGCCGCTCTTCTGGTGGGGGATTATGGCGATCATCCGCAATATTCCCGAGCGCATCTTCAAGCGGCTCAACATCTGATCGGGGAGTGCTATGGCGGCATATCGAATCGGCGTGGCCGGCTGTGCCGGCCGGATGGGACAGATGCTGGCGCGCGAGATCGCTGCGGCGGAGGGCTGCGCGCTGGCCGGCGGCACCGAGACGGCGGGCAACCCGGCCATCGGCCGCGACATCGGCGAGGTGGCTGGATTGGGGCCGGTACAGCTGCGCATCGGTGCCGACGCGCGCGCGCTGTTCACCGTGGCCGACGCGGTGATCGACTTCACGAGCCCGGCGGCGACGGTCGCCCATGCCGAGCTGGCGGCCGAGGCCGGCAAGGTTCTGGTCATCGGTACGACCGGGTTCGAGTCGGCGCACGATGCCCGCATCGCCGCGGCGGCCGGGCGCACGGCGATCGTGCGCGCGCCCAATATGAGCCTCGGCGTCAATCTGCTGTTTGCCTTGGTGGAGCAGGTGGCGGCGCGGCTGGCGCAGGATTTCGATATCGAAATCTTCGAAATGCACCACAAGCACAAGGTCGACGCGCCGTCGGGCACGGCGCTGGCGCTGGGCGAGGCGGCGGCGCGCGGGCGCAAGGTGAGGCTCGCCGACGTGGCCGTGCGTGGCCGCGACGGCATCACCGGCGCGCGCAAGGCGGGTACGATCGGTTTCGGCGCGCTGCGCGGCGGCAATGAGGTCGGCGAGCATCACGTGCTGTTCTTCGGCGAATCCGAGCGGATCGAGCTCGCGCACAAGGCGACCGACCGCCGCATCTATGCGCGCGGCGCCGTGCGCGCGGCGTTGTGGGCCCGCGGCAAGCCGCCGGGCCTCTACGGCATGAAAGACGTTCTCGCGTTGTAGGCAGATTGGGCGTAGGGGGCGGGTTTGAAACCCGCCCCTACATAGCCGCGGGCGCCTGCTTCAGTCGCGCCAGCGCCGCGCGCAACGTCCGTGCCAACGCGGCGCGCTCCTCCGGCGCCAAGAATGTACCGATCGCCAATGAGCGCCCGTGGCTGATCAGCATGAGTCGCGTCTGCCGGCCACGCTGCGCCTCGATCTCCACGCGCAGCCAATAGGGCTGGAACGTGTAGGTTTCCTCGATGCCGCCGGCGCTGACGCGACGCACCAGCAGCGCCTCCGGGGACAGGCGGAGCTGCTCATAGGCGCGGCCACCTGCATAGCTGGCGCGGAACGCGATATAGACCAGCATGACGTCGACGCCGACGAAGCCGATCACCGGCCAGGCGCCGATCGACCAGAAGACGATGCCGCCGGCGAAACTCAAACCGGCGAGCACGCTCATGAGAATCCAGAACCCCGTCGGCGACAGGCTGCGATGGGGGTGGAGCATGAGGTCGAGCTCCGGGGTCTCCCGCGGATCGGTCTTGGCCATGCCGAATCATAGGCCGCGGCGTGCATTCGGGTCAAAGCGGGCATCTTCCCGCCGGCCATCGCCGCCGTTAGAGTGCGGCCATGAAGCCTCCGCAGATCGCTGAATTCTATCGTCGTCTCGCGGCTGCGCGACCTGATCCCAGGTCCGAGCTCGAGCACGAAACCCCCTATACGTTGCTTGTCGCCGTCGTGTTGTCGGCCCAGGCGACGGATGTCAGCGTCAACAAGGCGACCAAGCCGCTTTTCGCCGTCGCCGATACCCCGGCCAAGATGGTTGCCCTCGGCGAGGCGCGGCTCAAGGGCTACATCAAGACCATCGGCCTGTTCAACACCAAGGCCAAGAACGTGATTGCACTGAGCCGCCTGCTGATCGAGCGGCACGGCGGCGAGGTGCCGCGGCGGCGTGAGGAGTTGGAGGCGTTGCCCGGCGTTGGCCGCAAGACGGCCAACGTAGTGCTCAACGTCGCCTTCGGCGAGCCGACGATTGCCGTCGACACGCATATATTTCGCGTCGGCAACCGCACCGGCCTGGCGCGCGGGAAGACGCCGCTCGCCGTCGAGCTGAAGCTCGAAAAGGCGACGCCGGCGGTCTACAAGCAGCACGCCCATCACTGGCTGATCCTGCACGGGCGCTATGTCTGCACGGCGCGCAAGCCGAACTGCGCTGCCTGTGTCGTGCGCGATCTCTGCGCCTTTCCGCAGAAGACAAGAACCGGCGCCTGACCGGCGCCGGCCGCGGCGCTCAGCCGGCCGGCCGCCGCCGCCGCGCCGCATCGAGCTGCGCATAGCAGCTGTGCGGCGTTACCCGCGCCGCGCCGCGCGGCCGCGCCTCGAGATAAGAGACTTGGAAGCCGTCGCGCTCGCGATAGAGGAACACGTCGAGATAGCAATCCTCGGCGGCATAACGCCAGATTTCGGCTGGTCCGTCGCGCCGCACGAAGCTCGCCGGGCCGAGCATGTCGCGCAGGCGGTCGCGGCTGGCGCCGGTCAGCCGCGCGATGTCGGCGGGCGGCGGCGCGGCGGCGGGTGTGACAGCCGCGAACATGGTGGCCAATTCCTCGATCGGGGCGGCTTCACTGCCATTCGCCCGGAGATCGATGGTAACGCCCGTCGTCGCATTGCTGGCGACGGTCGATGAGGACGACCGCACGGTGCCGCACGCGGCGAGAGCCAGGCCGGCCAACAGCCAAACTACGCCGTCCCGCCGGCGGCGCCGGGTCAGGGCCGCATCCTCCCCCACGATCGGGCCGGCTCAGGTGGCGTGCGTCTCACCTACGGCGATGACGCGCTCGCTCGTGCCTTCGCTGCCCGTGGCGATATCGCCCACGGCCTTCAGCGTCAACTGCGACCGGCTGCCGACGACCTGGATGTCGCCGGAGATTTCGCCGCCGGGCTCGATCTCGATCTGCCCGTAGCGGACCTGGCCGCTGACGCGTCCGGTTGAACGAATGAACAGGCGGTCGCGCACGTTGAGCGTTCCCTCGAAGCGGCCGGCGATCTCGGCGCTTTCGATCTCCGCCGAGCCCTTGAAGTAACCCGGCTCGGCGATCTCGATTGCCCGGCTTTCGGTGAGCGTGGCCTCGACCTTGCCCTCGACCACCAGCCGATCGCAGGACGTGATCTCGCCCGAGAGGCAAATCTCGCGTCCGACAATCAGCTTCTTCGTCTCGCCCTCGCCGGCGGGCCGATCGGGACGCCAGGTCGCACCCGTGGCGACCGGGCGCACGGCGGCCTGCACCGGGCGGCCGACCGTACCGCCGCTTGCAGTACCGGTGGCGGATGGCGGCACCTGCCGCGGGAACGGCTTGCTTGCCGAGCTTCCATGGTCCGTCATCGCAGGCTCCTCGCTACTCGCCGGGGCGATCTTGGGGGTATCGCTGCTGTCTCTTTTACGCCGAAACATGGATCCTGATTCCTCGTATTTGTCCCCGATAAGCGTTCCTTGCTCGATTGGCAGCCGGCCTCTGCGGGCCGGCGGATCTTATCGATAGGCTTCGACCAAGTGCGTCATCGCCGCGACGGCAAAAACCGGCGCCGCCAGATTGAGCAGCGGCACGGACGAGGCAAGCGCGAACACCACTCCTGCCCACAGAAGCCACGGCCGCCGGCGGCGCCATAGGCGGAGCCGTTGCTCCCGATCGAGCCGGCGCGGCGCGACCATCTCGAAATATTCGCGGCCCAGAAGATACCCGTTCACGCCGGCGAAGACCAACAGATTCAATGCCGGCACGAAATAGAACGGCAAGGCCAAGAGGTTGAGCGTCAGTGCCAGGCCCAGGAAGCGCGCCGCCGCGCCGATCTGCTCGGCGAAGCCGCGGGGCCGGGCCGGCGGCAGGCCCGGGTAGTATCGGGCCTCGACCGCGGCGATCACCTGGTCGAGAAACAGCGACAGAATGGCGGCGGCCACCGTCGGGAACAGGACGAAGGTAAGTCCGACTGCGAGCAAGCCGCCAAGCGCATCGACCGCCCAGTTGAGCCACCATGTCTCGAACAGCCGCGTCCGGCCGGCGAGGAAGCCGAGGCCTACCCACAACAAGGCGAAGACCACGGCGGCAAGCGCCAGGCTCACCAACAGCGGCCGTCGCAAGGCCGGATCGGAGAGCTGCGCCAGCGCGCGGGCGAAGGCGGAGAGCATCGCGGTGTTGTAGTGCGGCGCGGCGCGCCGGTTCAATCGTCATGCGCGTTGTGTAAGAGTCGATCGCGGCATTTTTACGGCGCTTGTTTGACTTTTGACCGCCGCTATACTGCCGGCCGCCTGCCCCGCAGCTTAGACGAGCGAGTCATGACTGGAACCGATACCGACGTCGTCGCCATCGGCAATGCGATCGTCGATGTGCTGGCGAAGGCCGATGATGCGTTTCTCGCGCGTTTCGGCCTGGCCAAGGGCGCGATGACGCTGATCGACGCGCAGCGTGCGGATGCGCTTTATGGGGCGATGGGTCCCGGCATCGAATGCTCCGGCGGCTCGGCAGCCAACACGGTGGCCGGCCTCGCTTCGCTCGGCGGCCGCGCGGCCTATATCGGCAAGGTGCGGCGCGACCAGCTCGGCGAAGTATTCCGCCACGACATCCGCGCGGCGGGCGTCGCCTTCGACACGTCGCCGGCCGAGGACGGCCCGCCCACGGCGCGCTGCCTGATTTTCGTCACGCCCGATGCGCAGCGCACGATGCAGACATTTCTCGGCGCCTGCGTCGAGCTGGGACCGGGCGATGTCGCTCCGCACGCCGTCCGCGCGGCGCAGATCACCTATCTCGAGGGCTATCTGTGGGACAAGCCAGCGGCCAAGGCCGCCTTCCGCACGGCGGTAGAGATCGCCCACCAGGCTGGGCGCAAGGTGGCGCTGACGCTGTCCGATCCGTTTTGCGTCGAGCGGCATCGCGCCGAATTCCGCGACCTCGTCGAGCATCATGTCGATGTCCTCTTCGCCAACGAGGCGGAGATCACCGCGCTTTACGAGGAGAAGACGTTCGACGCGGCACTTGGCCATGTGCGCGGGCGGCCGGACCGCCTCGCCGCGTTGACGCGCAGCTCGAAGGGCTCGGTGGTCGTCGCCAACGGCGAAGCGCATGAAGTTGCCGCCGAGCGCGTGGCGCGCGTGGTCGACACCACAGGGGCGGGCGATCTCTACGCCGCCGGCTTCCTCTACGGCCTGACGCAGGGACGCGATCTGCCGAGCTGCGGCCGCATCGGCGCCATCGCCGCGGCCGAAATCATCTCGCATTACGGCGCCCGGCCGGAGGTTTCGCTGGCCGCGCTAGTCAAGTCGAAGCCGGGCTGAAGCGGCGCCCTGCCGGAGCGGCCGGCCGGGTCGGCCCCGTATGGTGAATTTTCGCTAAAAGTCGGCGGCAAATTTCGGTAAAATAAAGCGGTTTTCCCGCTTTTACGGAACCGCCCGAGCGCCTATATTGCATTGCAATGCGGCCGGGGGTGGCTTTGCCACGCCCGGCCCTTGTTTATTCCGGGACGGCTTTGGCATGAATCTGCGCAACATCGCCATCATCGCGCATGTCGACCACGGCAAGACGACCCTGGTCGACGCGCTGCTGCGCCAATCGGGCACCTTCCGCGCCAATCAGCAGGTGGCGGACTGCGCCATGGACTCGAACGACCTCGAGCGCGAGCGGGGCATCACCATCCTCGCCAAGTGCACCTCGGTCGAGTGGAAGGGCGTGCGCCTCAACATCGTCGACACCCCCGGCCACGCCGATTTCGGCGGCGAGGTCGAGCGCATCCTGTCGATGGTCGACGGCGTGGTCGTGCTGGTCGACGCCGCCGAGGGCCCGCTGCCGCAGACCAAATTCGTCACCATGAAGGCGCTGCAGCAGGGCTTGCGGCCGATCGTCGTCATCAACAAGGTCGACCGGTCGGACGCGCGGCCGCACGAGGTCCATGACGAGATTTTCGACCTGCTGGCGGCGCTGGGCGCCACCGACGAGCAGCTCGACTTCCCGACCCTGTTCGCCTCGGGCCGCAATGGCTGGGCCGCCACCAGCCTTGAGGCGCCGCGCGAGAATCTCGCGCCGCTCTTCGACCTGATCGTCGAGTACGTGCCGCCGCCCAAACGCGATCTCGACCGGCCCTTCGCCATGCTGGCGACCACGCTCGAATACGATTCCTATCTCGGGCGCGTGCTCACCGGCCGCATCCATAGCGGCATTGCGCGGGTGAACATGCCGGTGCGCGCGCTGTCGCGCGACGGCAAGACGATCGAGGAGGGAAGGCTGACCAAGCTGCTGTCGTTCCGTGGTCTCGATCGCGTGCCGATCGACGAGGCCGAGGCGGGCGACATCGTCGCGATCGCCGGGCTGACCAAGACGACGGTGGCCGACACCATCGCCGATCCGGCGGCGCCCGACGCGCTGCCCTCGACGCCGGTCGACCCGCCGACCCTGGCCATGAGCTTCTCGGTCAACGATTCGCCGCTCGCCGGGCGCGAGGGCACGAAGGTGACCAGCCGCATGATCCGCGACCGGCTGTTCCGCGAGGCGGAGGGCAATGTCGCGATCCGCGTGCGCGAGGTCGATGGCGGCGATGCCCACGAAGTCGCCGGGCGCGGCGAGCTGCAGCTCGGCGTCTTGGTCGAGACGATGCGCCGCGAGGGCTTCGAGATGTCGATCAGCCGGCCGCGCGTCCTGTTCCGCACCGATCCCGACACCGGCCAGCGCCTGGAGCCGATCGAGGAGGTCCAGGTCGATGTCGACGACGCCTTCACCGGCGTGGTGGTCGACAAGATCAGTCAGCGCCGCGGCGAGATGACCGACATGCGCCCCTCCGGTGGCGGCAAGACGCGCATCACCTTCCAGGCGCCGTCGCGCGGCCTGATCGGCTATCACGGCGAGTTCCTCACCGACACCCGCGGCACCGGCATCATGAACCGGACGTTCTACGGCTACTCGCCCTATAAGGGGCCGATCGAGGGCCGGCATACCGGCGTGCTGATCTCCAACTCGGCCGGCAACGCGGTCGCCTACGCGCTGTGGAATCTCGAGGCTCGCGGCCCCATGCTGATCCATCCCGGCACGCCGGTATATCCGGGCATGATCATCGGCGAGCACGCGCGCGACAGCGATCTCGACGTCAACCCGATGAAGGGCAAGCAGCTCACCAATATCCGCACGACCGCGAAGGACGAGGCGGTGCGGCTGACCCCGCCCAAGATCCTCGCGCTCGAACAGGCGATCGCCTATATCGCCGACGACGAGCTGGTCGAGGTGACGCCGAAATCGATCCGTCTGCGCAAGCGGCTGCTCGATCAAAATCACCGCCGCCGGGCCGAGCGCGCGGCCGAGGCGGAAGCGGGCTGAGGCGGTCGCGTGCCGGGCGGCGCTGCCCCCCCCCCGGCGGCCCCGGCCGGCCGGGCATCGAATAAGAACAAATTGTAGTTTAGTTCGTCACGTCAGAGCCTGACGGATACGGCGAAAATCCGATTCTCCAGCAAGGTCTGGTCGATTCGATCACCTCCGTTTTGTTCTTGACAAGGCCAATCGCGAAGAGTATAAGAACATGACGTTCTAGTCGGATGGCGAGTGGAGGCCGCGGTGACACCGGAGGAAAAACAGGTCGAGCGCGAGATCTGGATAGAGCTCGACCGCCTGGTGACAGAGATGGAGAACTTCTTTGCCGAGCTTAAGGCACGGCGGAAGTACCGCCCCGATCAGGCGCGCTGGCCGGCCGGCTCGCCCGGCGGCATCGGCGGCGAGTTCGCACCCGAACACGGCGGCACCAGCTTCGGCAGCTATCTGCGCGGCGAGCGTCGGCCGGTGCAGCTCGCCTTCGCCGGCGACGATGCGCAGCTCGCCATGCTGGCCAACCGAGATGCGCAGACCCTGCTGGGCGCACCGGCGACTTCCCAATTCGGCGAGCCGCCCAGCGCTGATACCGCGTGCGGCGACCATGACAACTACTACCCGACGAATCGGCCGCCCTTGCATCTCGGTCCACCGTGCTACAAGCGCGGCAGTATCGGGCAGCACGAATGGGACGACGCCGTTGCGGCCTTCGGCAATCTTCCGAATGCGTCGATCAACGAAGTGGTCTTCTACTCCGAATTCTTTGCCGCCGAAGGGGGAACCGCGGCAGCTCGGGGCGGCGCGGTCGCCGGAATTACGCGGACGACACTGCGGCTCGCGGCCGGAAACAATATTCTGTTTCCGGACTTGCGAGGGGTCGCAGACCCTAGAAACCTTACCGATGAGCAGCGGGCACGAATTTACCGCTGGCTGCTCGATGATGCCTTGCAAGGGACGGCCACGACACGGCTGGAAGGCCGCGACGCGCTGTCGCAGATCTCCAGCCCGTATACGGCCGCGGCCATCGCCGATCCGCTTCTTGGCCTCGGCGGGCCGAGGGGAACTCGGCTCGTGCAGGACGCCGCCAATCAGGTGATCAGCGGGCTGCCCGAAGAAGTCCGTCGGCGCCAATGCGCCGCGTTGGCGAATCTGACCGTCGATGGACGATTTGGGCCGGCCACCATGCGGGCGATTGTTGCTCTGGAGCAGGAGGGATATGGCCCCCATTTGCGGGAGGCCATCGCCGATAAGCGGGAAGAGCGAATCGAAACCATACGGCAACAGCAAAGACGGCGGGGCGAGGAAGAGGACCCTCGCGAAACCTGGCGCCACGATCACTTCCGCTTTCGCGGTAGGCCGTGATCGCGTCTAGTCGCCCGGATAATGTTCATCGACGATGACCCATTGATCGCCTTTCCTGTGCAAGAAATATATCCATTTCAGACCGTACGGAGGTGTAGAGCAGCCGGGCATGGGACCGCTGCGCCAGCAGTTCACTTCGTCGATCGTGATAACGATGTCGCCGATTTCGACGCGATAGGGTTTGGATCGACGATTGATCGGCGCTTTCAGCCGGGGCAGATTCTTGGCACTGGCACGCTCCGCCTTGATCACGCGAAATTTCTCATACTCATCGAGCCTCGGTATCCGGGACTTTGCAAATACGGCTCGCATCCGTTCGTCGTAATCCCGCTCCGACTCCTCCCTGATCAGGCGTATATCGTCCACCGTGCGTCCAACGGTGGCTGCGCATAATTTGTCGTCTTTTCGCAGCAGGCAGGCGCGATCCGTCTCGACGGTGCAGAGCGGGGTGATCGGGTTGCCGATGCACTTGCTGGTGCTCTTTTCGTCGGTGTGATCGATGACGCGCCAGCGACCGGGCGGATCGGGCCGGGGCACGTCCGGGTCGCGCGGCGCGGCGGTGGCCGGGCCGGCCAAGAGCGCGGCGATAGCGACGACAGCGAGCGTGGCGAGTGGGCGAAGCATGGCGCGGCCTCAGGCAGTCAACGATCCGCCGGGCCAGTGTATTCCGGGCCGGACCACTATTCGACGACGATCTCGCCGTCCATGTCCTCGTGACCGGAGCCGCAGAACGAGTCGCAGAGGAAGTCGAACTTTCCGGCGGCGTCCGGCGTGATGCGCACGCGCGCCACTTCGCCCGGCGCCACGTCGGCGCGCACGCCGAACGCCGGCAGCTTGAAGCCATGCACGCGGTCGAGGGTCGTCAATTCGAGCACCACCGGCTCGCCGCGCTTCAACGTCACCTTGGGCGGATCGAACTCATATTTCTTGGCGGTGATGCGCACGACGCGCTCCGACTGGGCGATGCCGGGCAGGGCGGCGGCCAGTGCCGCCGCCCCAACCAGGATCGCGCCGAGAGCGAAGGCAAAGCGCGACATGCGGCTCAGCCCTTGTTGAGCGGCAGTTCTTCGATGCCCAGCGCCGGCCCGCTCGTCCGCGCCGCCACTTCGCGGAAGCCCAGCCCCTTGAACGGCGCCGCCGGGTCCCAGGCGAGCGGCGCGCGCTTGGGCTGCGAGCCGGGGGCGGGCAGCGGGAAGATCAGCGACGTCGCCGCGTGGTGCGGGATGCGGCCGGTCATGTGATGATGCTCCTGATGGATATGGCCGTAGAACACCGTCACGTTGGCGAACGGCGTCAGCAGCTCGACCGCCTTGGCGCCGTCGCGCGTCGCCCAGTCCCAATCCGGCTGCAGATCGAATAGCGGCCGGTGGGTCAGGACGACGATCGGCTGATCGCGTTTGAGCTGCGCCAGGTCGGCGCTCAGCCAGGCGAGCTGCGACTCGCCGATGAGGGCGCCGGGGTCGGAGACGTTGTCGAGCGCGATGAAATGGATGCCCTTGTGGTCGAAGGTGTAGTTCGGCTTGCCGAAGAATTCCTGGTAGGCGGCGCCGCGGTCGAGCGAAGCGTCGTGCTCGCCGGGGATGTAGCGCACGTCCTTGACCTTGAGCGCGCTGACGATGTCGCGGAATTCGGCCATGCGCCGGCGCCGCTCCTGCGCGTCGTCGGTGGTGTGGGTGAGGTCGCCGGTGAAGACGATGAAGTCGGGCTGCCGCGCCAGCGCGTTGGCGGCGGCGACGGCGCGCTTGAGGGTGTTGGCGGCTTCCGGATTGGGCGCCCCGGCGAAGCCCCAATGCGTGTCGGAAAGCTGTACAAAGAAGAAATCCTGCTGGACGGCGGCGCCGGCGGCCTTGGGCAGTCCGAGCCCGGAGGCGAAGACCGCCCCGCCGATCCCGGCCAATTTCATGAAATCCCTGCGGTCGACATGGTACGGCATGAGCTTCATCCCTGGTTGGAGGTTTGCGTGACGCCGCCTGAAGACCGCGATCCGGCCCGGCTTATTCCCGGAAAATGCCGGCGCCGGCCGGGAATAAACGCAGCCGCTGGGCGGTATAGGATGATTCTGAGGAGCTGCATTTTTCGGGGACTGCGCCCGTGACCGACGATTCGAGGACCCGCCGGTTCGAGCGGCTTGCCCTGCCGCATCTCGACGCGGCCTACAACCTGGCGCGGTGGCTGATGCGCAACGATCACGATGCCGAGGATGCGGTGCAGGACGCCTATCTCAGGGCCTTCAACTATTTCGGCAGCTTCCAGGGCGGCAATTTCCGTGCCTGGATGCTGATGATCGTGCGGCGCTGCTGCTATGACGGGCTGGCGCGCAACCGCCCGACGGAACTGGTTTCTGTAGAGGACATCGACGCTCTGGCGGCGGGCGCCGAGCCGCTGTCCGATGCCTCGCGGGTCGACGACCCCGAGCGCGCGCTGCTGCGCCGCGCCGACGCGGCGCTGGTCAACGAGCTGATCGCCGAGCTGCCGCCGCCGTTCCGCGAGGTGCTGGTGCTGCGCGAGCTGCACGACTGCGCCTATCGCGAGATCGCCGAGATCGCCGCGATTCCGGTCGGCACGGTGATGTCGCGCCTGGCGCGGGCGCGCAAGCTGCTGCAGCGCGGCATGAAGCGGCGTTTGAAGAAGGATGACGGAAATGGACTGTAACGACGTTACGCGCGCCAGCTCGTCCTATGTCGACGGCGAGTTGGATGCCGCCGCGGTTGCCGCGTTGGAGCGCCATCTCGAGGGCTGCGCCGATTGCCGCCTCGGGGTCGAGCATCAGCGGGAATTGTCGCAACTGGTGCGGCGCGGCGCCCAGCGCTTTGCCGCGCCCGGGCATCTGGCCGGCCGCATCGGCGCGGCGCTCGACGCGGCGAAGGGCGATGCGCGCGTCGTGCCATTGCGCCGCGCGGCGTGGCGCCCGCTGGCGCTGGCGGCGTCGTTCGTGCTGGCGATGATCCTGTCCTCGGGCGCGACCTGGCTGGTCGCCGCCTATGACCGCCAGGACCGGCTGACGCAGGAGGTCGTGTCGAGCCATGTGCGCGCGCTGCTGTCGAACCGCATGATCGACATCGCCTCGTCGGACCAGCATACGGTGAAGCCGTGGTTCAGCGGCAAGCTCGACTTGGCGCCGCCGGTGCGCGACCTGACGACGGCAGGCTTCCCGCTGGTCGGCGGCCGGTTGGACTATGTCGGCCAGCGGCCGGTCGCGGCGCTCGTCTATCGCCACAATCAGCACGTCATCGACCTGTTCATCCTGCCGGGCGATGCCGCGCCGGGCGTGGCGCCGCCCGCCACCTCGCGGCAAGGCTACGCCTTGCGGCGCTGGCGCGACGGCGGCATGACCTTCTGGGCGATCTCCGATCTCGCGCCCGAGGACCTCGACAAGTTCGAGCTAGCGGTGCGCGCGCCGGCCAATTGACGCCGCGCCGGCGCCCCCCTGTCCACGCCCGGCCGACCGCCGGATAAGAACGATTTGTAGTTTATCCTGCTGCACCCGACCCTGAGGGAGGCGACCAGCGCCGACCTCTCGGCGCGAACGTGGCCATTCCGGCAGTCCCCATTTTGTTCTTAACGTCGATGGCGATCAGGCATATAAGACCATATCGTTCTACAAATATGACCGGAGGCCGCGGTGACGCCGGAGGAAAGACAGGTCGAGCGCGAGATTTGGATTGCCCTCGAACGCCTGGTGACGCGGATGGAGAATTTCTTCGCCGCGACTGGCGGCACAGAAATACCGCGCCGACCAGGCGCGCTGGCCGGCCGGCTCGCCCGGCGGCGTCGGCGGCCAGTTCGCGCCTGAGAACGGCGGCACCGCCCACGGCAACTATCTGCGCACCGGCCGGCGGCCGGTGCAGCTCGCCTTCGCCGGCGACGACGCGCAGCTTGCGCAGATCGGCGGACCTGGCGGCGGACGTGGCGGCGGCCCGCCACCGCCGCGGGGCGTTCCGCCATAGGAGCCTGAATTCCTCGCCCCGCTGCGGACCACTTTGTATATCGCGCGGCTCAACCAGTTGCGGCTGGTGGAGCCGGACAATCCGCATATCGCCTATCTCTCCAACATTCAGTCGACGCCGAGCGTCGAGGCGCTTAACCGACTGACCGAGGAGCTCCACGGAGCTGTCGTTCGACGCATCACCAATTTCGTGATGCCGAACGGCATTCCAACTGGACGACCGGGACGCGGACCAACGATCCTGGAGGTTTCGGGCGGACACGATGCGGCGTATCAGGCGTTTGAACATCTGAGGGTCGGTGGCACCGTGGTCCATAATACGAACTACCCCGGGACGTTGGTTCGATTGCCGGGAGGTGTCGGCTTCGTGGGACTGAGGCCCGTATCGAGAAGTGGTCCGCCGGCCGTAAACGTATATGTGGATGAAATACCCTACGAAACACTGCATTATTCAGAGGTTTGTATCCCGGAAACTTTGTGAATAGCGAGTTCCGCTTCTGGGACGACATGAGCATCGATCGCGTGTTGGCGCGCATCGACCGGGAATGGAAGGCGCTGGAACACGATCCGGACTTGGCCGAGCCGATCTGCTGGTTCGATCGGCGCCCCTTGCCGCCCCGCTGACGGCCCATTGGATAGAGCGTAGGAGGCGGTTTGATCAGCGGGTCCAATCCCGCGGACGCCCCTACGACGCCCCTCCGCGAGGCGCGCCGGCGGCGCTCGCCGCCACCGACGACCGCCCGCGGCCACCGCGCTTGTGGTATTAGACTCGGGCGATTCGCCATCCCGGATTTTGTCAGCGGCGCCCTATGTCCACCTGGCTCGACAGCCTGCGCATCTATGCCCGGCCGCGGCTGATCGCCGTGCTGTTCATGGGCTTCTCGAGCGGCCTGCCGCTGCCGCTGACCTTCGGCACGCTGTCGTTCTGGCTGGCCGAGATCGGTGTCTCGCGGACCGATATCGGCCTGTTCGCCCTGGTCGGCACCTGCTACAGCCTGAAATTCCTATGGTCGCCGGTGATCGACCGGCTGGCGCTGCGGCCGCTCACCGACCGGCTCGGACGGCGGCGCGGCTGGGCGCTCGCCATCCAGGTTCCGCTCGCCGTGGCGATTCTCGTCCTTGGCCTGGCCGACCCCAAAAGCGCCCCCGGGCTGACTGCCTTCCTGGCCGTCGTTGTCGCCTTCCTCTCGGCGAGCCAAGATATCGTCATCGACGCCTATCGCATCGAGCTGCTGACGGCCGATGAGCAGGGTGCCGGCGCGGCGGCGACGCAATGGGGCTACCGCTTCGGATTGATGGCCGCTTCGGCCGGGGCGCTTTACGTCGCCGAGTTCGGCGGCTGGGCCGTCGCCTATGCCGTGATGGCGGCGCTGATGGGCGTCGGCATGGCGACGATCTGGCTGACGCCGGAGCCGGCGGTGGCGGTGGAAGATTCGGCGCCGCCGCCCAGCGCGCCCGCGGCCGAGCGCGTCGTCGCCTGGATTCAGACTGCAGTGATCGCGCCCTTCGCCGAGTTCATGCGCCGGCCGGGGTGGATCGTCATTCTCGTTTTCGTCGTGCTCTACAAATTCGGCGACGCGCTCGCCGGCGTCATGGCCAACCCCTTCTACGTGGCCATGGGATTCTCCAAGATCGAGGTGGCCAATATCAGCAAGCTGTTCGGCGTCGCGGCGACGCTCGCCGGGCTGGCCGCCGGCGGCCTCGTCGTGTTCCGCCTGGGTTATTACCGCGGCTTGCTCGTCTGCGGCGTCCTGCAGATGCTGTCGAACCTCATGTATGTGATTCAGGCCATGGTCGGCCACGACAATTGGATGCTGGTCGCCACCATCGGCATCGAGAATTTCACCGGCGGCATGGGCTCGGCCGCCTTCGTCGCCTATCTCTCGAGCCTGTGCAATATCGCCTTCACGGCGACGCAATACGCGCTGCTGTCGTCGCTGGCGTCGGTCGGACGCACCACGCTGTCGGCCGGCGGCGGTTGGCTGTCCGACCATGTCGACTGGGTGCCGTTCTTCCTGATCACCACGGTCGCCGCGCTGCCCGGCCTCGTCATGGTGCTGTGGCTGATGAAGCGATTGCCCGGCCCTGTGGCACCCGCGGCCAGACCGGCGCTTGCGCTCGACGATTGAGCGATGACGCCGCTTCCGGCCGGGCTCGATGATGCGCTGGCACGGGCCCGCGCTCTCCATCAAGCCGGCCGCCTCGACGAGGCGGAGGCCCTCTATCGCGGCGTGATTGCCGACGAGCCCGGCCGCGCCGAGGCGCATTTTTTTCTCGGCTTGGTCTGCGAGGCACGCGGCGATCAAGCGGCGGCGGCCGACGCCTATGCGCGCGCGGTCGCACAGGCGCCCGGCCTGGCCGAGGCGCACTACAATCTCGGGCTTCTGCACAAGCGCGGCGGGCGGTTGGCCGAAGCGGTCGCCGCCTATCGCCAGGCGATCCGCGCCCGGCCCGACTTCGCCGACGCCTACCACAACCTCGCCGGCGCGCTCGAGGCGCTGGGCCATTTCGATCGGGCGGCGGCGATCTATCGCCGCGCCCTCGCCCTGCGGCCGGATGCACCCGAGACGCACCACAATCTCGGCAATGCCTTGCGCCAGCTGGGCACACTGGACGAGGCCGCCGTGGCCTATGAGGAGGCGATCCGCCTCAGGCCCGATTACGCCGAGGCGCGCAACAATCTCGGCAATGTGCTCAAGGCGCAGGGCAAGTTCGACCTGGCTGCCGCGCAGCTTCGGCGCGCCCTCGCCGACCGGCCCGACTATGCCGAGGCCCACACCAATCTCGGCCTCGCGCTCCAGGATCAGCGCAAATTCGCCGAGGCGGCGGCGTGCCACCTGGCGGCGATTGCGCGCCAGCCCGAATTCGCGCTCGCCCACTACAATCTCGGCGTCGCCCGCGATGCGCAGGGCGAAGCCGAGCCCGCGATCGCCTGTTACCGCAGGGCGCTCGCCCTCGATCCCAGGATGGAGAGCGCGCATTTCAATCTCGGCCGCGCGCTGCAACGACAGGGCCGTCTCACCGAGGCCGAGGCGTGCTATGCGCAGGCATTGGCATTGGTGCCGGATCGCCCCGGCACTTACATGAACCTCGGCAATCTGCGGCTGTCGCAAAGCCGCCTGGCCGAATCCGAAGCGCATTATCGCCGGGCAATGGCCTTGCAGCCGGATCATGCCGAGGCGCACAGCAACCTGATCTTCGCCTGCAATTTCGATCCGGCGCTCGACACCGCAGCGCAGCAGGCGGAGCACAAGCGCTACCAGCTTCTCCACGGCCAGCGCTTCGCGCCGGCCATGCTGCCGCACGGCAACGATCCCGATCCGGAACGCCGGTTGCGCGTCGGCTATGTCTCAGCCGATTTCTTCCGCCACTCGGCCGCCTTGTCGTTCGGGCCGGTGCTGCGCAACCACGCGCCCGATTTCGAAATCGTCTGCTATTCCGGCGTCGTCCGCGAGGACGAAGTCACCGAAGCGTTCCGCGCCCGCGCCGCGCTGTGGCGCTCGACGCTCGATGTCGGCGACGACGCGCTGGCGCAGCAGGTTCGCGACGATCGCATCGACATCCTGGTCGATCTGTCGGGTCACACGGCGGGAAACCGGCTGCCCGTCTTCGCCCGCAAGCCGGCGCCGGTGCAGGTGACCGCCTGGGGCCACGCCGCGGGAACCGGCCTTGCGGCGATCGATGCCTTGCTCGCCGATCCGATCGTCGTGCCGCCGGCCGAGCGTCGGCACTTCGTCGAAGACGTCGTCGATCTGCCCTGCGTCATCGGCTTCGAGGCGATGACGGACGCGCCCGATGTTTCGGCGTTGCCTGCGATCACGCAGGGCCAGGTCACCTTCGGCAGCCTGAACCGGCTGTCGAAGGTGTCCGACGCTGTGTTGCGCTGCTGGACGGCGGTGCTCGCCGGCTGTCCCCGCAGCCGGCTCGTTCTCAAGTACTGGCAGATCGAGGACCCGTCGCAGCAGCAGCGCATTCATGCGGCGCTGGCCGCACACGGCATCGGCGCCGAGCGCGTCATCCTGATCGGCGGTTCCTCCCATGTCGCGCATCTGGCGACCTATCACCGCATCGATATCGCGCTCGATCCGTTTCCGCATGGTGGTGGCATCACGACCTGCGAGGCGCTGTGGATGGGCGTGCCGGTGGTCACTCTGCGCGGGCGGACGGTGACGGCGCGGGTCGGCGCTTCGGTGCTCGGCGCGCTCGGCTTGAACGATCTCATCGCCGAGACGCAATCGCACTACGTCGCCATCGGCCAGAGCCTCGCCCACAATTTGCCGGCGCTCGCCGGGCTGCGCCGATCGTTACGCCAGCGCCTGGCCGCGGCGGAGTTCGGCGATCCCGCGCGCTATGCGCCCGCGGTCGAAGCGGTCTATCGCCGATTGTGGCGCGATTGGTGCCGCCGGCGCGATCCCATCGTCGGCGAGCCGCATGCCGCGGAGCTGCTTAACCGCGGCGTTGCTGCGCGGGCGGCGGGCGATGTCGATGGAGCGATGATCGCCTTTGCCCGCGCCGTCGCCGCCAAGCCCGACTATGCGGAGGCGCACTACAATCTCGGCGTCGCTTGCGAGGAGCGGGCGGATCAAGCCGGCGCCATCGCCGCCTATCGCCGGGCGATCGACTGCAAGGCCGACTATGCCGAGGCCCATAACAATCTCGGCGGCATCCTGTTGGCGCAGGACAGGACGCGCGAGGCGGAAGCGCATTACGCCGCCGCCGTCGCCGCGCGTCCGGATTTCGCCACGGCGCAGTGCAATCTCGGCATCGCGATGCAAAAGCAGGGCCGCCTGGCCGAAGCCGAGGCGGCCTATCGCCGCGCCATCGCAGTGCAGCCGGACTATGCCATGGCGCATTCCAGTCTCGGCCTGGCGCTGCTGTTTTCCGGTCGGCTCGCCGAAGCGCTCGCCAGCCTCGAACGCGCCGTGGCGCTGGCGCCGGACAATTCCGAGATTCATAGCGACCTTATTCACGTCCGCAATTTCGATCCGGCGCTCGACACCGCCCAGCAGCAGGCGGAGCACCGCCGCTGG
>JACQDQ010000371.1 GCA_016201015.1 Pseudomonadota bacterium
TGGCTCCCGTCAGTTGGTTATCGCAATGATCCAACTTGGCACATCGATGCCGTGAGGGGGCCATCCACCCCATCATGGCCGGGCCGCGCGACCTTCGACGAACGGCCATCGAATTCACCGCAGAGGACACGGAGGTGACGCCGAGGGCGCGGAGATTCGGATTGATTGTAGGGGCGGGTTTCAAACCCGCCCCTACGAAATTGTTCCTCTGCGCGCTCCGCGATCACTCTGCGTCCTCTGCGTTAAATCCCCGGCAGCAAGCGGCGGCAACGGCGAAATTCGTGGATTACCCGGACTCACCGCTCCCTCGACAAGCTCGGGAGCGGCGGCCCGGTGATGATGATGAGGAAATGGAATAGTGTTGTTCATTCGGTGTAGGGGGGTCTCCGACCCGCCCGCCGCTGTTTCCATCGGCGAGACCCAGGGCCGGTTGGAAACCGGCCCCTACGGGAGCTCAACGGCCCGGCGATGACGATCTCTTGGAATTTCGGCAAATTTTTTCGATCCAATCGAGCGCGCCGCCGCCGCCGCGCCAACCTTTTGTTGATAATCGCGGCGTAGACTGGCCAATGGAACACTTCTTCTACGGGTGCCGCGCCAATGAGCGAAATCCATTCATCGTCGAAACCCTGGGACCTCGATCTGTGGCCCAAGACCGCATCGCTGACACGCGCCTGGCTGGATGCGTTGCCGGGTCTCGTCGCCCAGCTCCGCAGCTTGACGACGCGCGAGGGCTGGGAAGCACTGGCGGCGGGCGCCACCACCTTCGTCCTGCGCCTGGTCGCGCCCGACGCTCTGCGCCCGGTGCGTATCCGCCGCGAGCCGTATTTGCCGCGCCACGCCGTGAAAAGCGTCGACTCGCCGGATGCGCCGCTGCCCTATTTCGACCCGCATCGCCCCGTCTCGATCGACCGCGACAGCCTGTCGATCTGGCCGTAATGCCGCGCGGCACCCGGCGTTCTGAACCGGGGCAAAGCTGAGACTTCGCGCCGGGACGCCCTCGGTTGCGGCATGCCGCAATCCGTGTTAGGGCTGCTGCCTTCCGAGCTGCCCTGGAGTTTTCTGGCGAATGGCCGATCCGAATTCCGACGGCGCCAAGACCGATGGCGCCCCGCCCGCCGCGCCGCCGGCGACGGCGCCGACCGCCATGCCCTTCACCATCAACGCGCAGTACGTGAAGGACTTCTCGTTCGAGAATCCGCGCGCACCGCAGGTCTTCCTCGGCGCCGGCGCCAACCCGCAGGTGCAGGTCGGTGTCGATGTCGGCGCGCGTCAGCTCGGCGACAATGTCTACGAGGTGACGCTGGTGCTCAACGCCAACGCGAAAACGGGCGAGGAGGCGGCCTTCGTCGTCGAGCTGTCCTATGCCGGCGTGTTCACGGTGACGCCGCTGCCGCAGGAGCAGCTCAGGCCCGTCCTGCTCATCGAGGGCCCGCGCCTGCTCTTCCCCTTCGCCCGCGCGATCATCGCCAACGCCACGCGCGACGGCGGCTTCCCGCCGCTGATGATCGCCCCGCTCGACTTCGCCGATCTGTACCGCCGCCAGGTCTCCGCCTTCACCGCATCGCCGCCGCCGCCGACGGCCTAGGCCGCCGCGAGCGTCGAAAGAAAACGGCCTTGTGGCCGCCGAATGAAAACGGCGGCCGATGAGGGCCGCCGCTTCCGTGCAACGAACGCCGGATCTAGTGCGCGCCCTTGCCCGCGGCCGTGGCGTGTTTCGTGCTGTCGCGTGATAGCGCGTGGAAGAACTCGCCGCTCAGGCCCTGCGTGTTCCGTTGCGCGAGATCCGACAGCGACAGGATGCCGACCATCCGTTTCTGCCGGCTCAGCACCGGCAGATGGTGGATATGCTTCTCGTCCATCAGATGGATCGCTTCCTCGATGTTCTGGTCGTCGAAGCACCAGGTGATGCCCTTCGACATCACGTCGCGCGCCTTGGCCTTCGCCGGATCGGTGCCTTCGGCGACCGCGCGGCAGACGATGTCGCGGTCGGTGATCATGCCGACCAGACGGTCGTGCTCACCCACCGGCAGACAGCCCACCTCGTTTTCCTTCATGCGGCGCGCCGCCTCGCGCACCGTCAGATCGGGGTTGATCCATTCGACTTTTGTCGTCATGCAGTCCTTGACGAGCATGGTCACCTCCATTGCCGGGATTGGCATTGCCGAGCTTGGCTTCCGGGTCGAAGCGCTGCGTTTCCGGGCACGTGAATAGCCTGCGCACCCGGCGCATGCGATATCGCCGGATGGACAGCCTCCATGGACATGATGTGACGAGCAAGTGTCATCGGCGGGCCAAATCAGTGACACGGGGCGGCCGCGGCCTAGGGACTCAACCCATGCTCGCGACCAACGCGCGTGATGAACCGGAAGCCGATCGGGATTGTCGCCTACAGCGATGATCCCGAAAGCTACGCTAGCACTTTCGCCGCGTCCGGTCCAATGGTGCGTCGGCCGCCGCGGCGATTGCTCCGGTGCCGGAGCAATGTCGGTATTGCCGCGACGCGTGGCGCCTCGACCTAACAATGTAGGAACGACGCGGACGCGGGCCCCACGCGCTATTTGCATCGGCAATCGCCGCGCGAGGGCGTAGACTGGCCGCGGGAGGCAACCGCCGGCCGTCGCGGGCCAACGAGAAGAAGCCGGGCCGCATGATCGATCCCGATGTTACGGCGCTTGCCGAGCAGGTGGCATCGCCGCTGCTGCAACGCCTGCTGCAGGAATGGGATGCTCGCCGTCGCGGGCGTAGGATGCCGGCACGCGCCGATTTCCAGCCCGAAGCCCTGCGCTTCATCCTCGGCAGCCTCATCCTGTTCGACGTGCTCGCCGAGCCGCTGCGCTTCCGCTACCGCCTGGTCGGCACCAACCTCTCATGGCGGCGCGGCGTCGACCTCACCGGCAGTTTGCTCGACGAGCACCCGGATCAGCGCCTGCGGGAGGAAGCGGTGCCGGTCTGCCGCATCGTCGTCGATACGCGCCGGCCGTATCTCTTTCGCCCGTGCTTCATCGGCACGAGCGGCACCAGCTTCAACTACGAAGCGCTGCTGCTGCCGCTGTCGAGCGATGACGCCGTGGTCGAGATGATCATGGCCGGCCAAATCTTTCCGGAAGCGCGGACCGGCGACTGACCGGCGGCGGCCGCGCCACTCGCCGCAAATCCTCCAGGCGCCTGCATCTTTCCGCGGCAATCTGCCGCCAAAATCGGCTGCGATGGTTGCAAGGGTGCCATGCAATCAATGCCGAGGCTCCATCCGCGACTCGCTCTAATATCGTTCGTATACCACAACGATCTGGGAGGACCGCCGAAGCGCTTGAGTCTTTTTCAAGGAGCCTTCCATGCGGTCTGACGACGACACTCTGAGAGTCCTGATCGGCGAAGCGGCCGATCCCGACAATCCCTACCGGCACGTCTCGGCGGCGCAGCTCGAACGGCTCGCCCGTGCACATGCGCAGATGGCTCTCGGTCAGCTACTGGCCGATGGCATCATGTGGACGATGCGTATGCTCAAGCGCCTGCACGGCGCCGCGCGCGCGCGGATCGACGGAGCGGTGGATTTGCGGCGCGTTCGTCCGTAGCCGACGGCGAATTCAAGCCGTCGGCGCGGGGTCGGGTTTGCCTTTGTCCAAGGCCGCCATGGCCTCGCGCAGCACGTCGCGGATGTGCGCGGCGCCGCTGGCGTCGACCAGGCTCGGGTCGAGATAGAAATTCAGCCCGGTCATCTGCGCGTTGAAGATCTGCGTCCGTTCGCCGGCCGCGTCCAATATGCCCTCGACGGCGTAGGGCACGACCTGGCGGCTGATCCCCTTCATCGAGATCGGCGGCAGTGGCCGCGCCGAGACGATTTCGCGCACCAGCGCATAGGTCTCGTAGCTGAGCACGATATTGCCGGCCTCGGCGATCGACTGCAGGCGCGCCGCCAGATTGGCCTCGGCGCCGATGATCGTGTAGTCCATGCGGTCCGCGCTGCCGAAATTGCCGACATTGCAGAAGCCGGTATTGATGCCCATGCGGACGCGGAACGGCTGTTCGACGCCGGCGCTGCGCCATTTGGCGTTGAGCCCGGCGAGGCGGCGCTGCATGTCGACCGCCATGTGCAGGCAGGCCCTGGCGTCCTCTGCCGCGCCCTTGGTTTCGGGGTCGCCGAAGAAGATCAGCATGGCGTCGCCGATGAACTTGTCGATCGTGCCACCGTATTTCAGCGCGATGTTGGACATCTCGGTGAAATACTCGTTGAGCAGCAAGGTGATCCGCTCCGGCTGCAGGCGCTCGGTGGTCGCCGTGAAATCCTTGATGTCGGAGAAGAAGATGGTGAGGCTCTTGCGCTCCGTATGGATCGTCACGTCCTTCTGCCCGCTGAAGATGCTCTTGTAGATCTGCGGCGACAGGTAGTGCGAGATCTTCATCGACAGTCCGGCGAGGAATTCGTTGGCCGTGCTCAGCTCGTGGTTCATCCCTTGGATCACGGCCGCCTGGCGCCGTTGCAGCAGAATGAAGGCAATGCCGACCGCGCCGGTGAAGACGAAATAGACCAGCAGATATTTGAATGAGAAGACGTTGGTGGCGAGCGGCTGGTCGACGATCACCTCCTGGATGCCGCGCACATCGCCGACTTTCCAGTCGCGCTTCGGACTCTCCGGATGCGTATTGTGGCAATTGACGCAGGCGGCGCCCATGATCACCGGCGCGACCAGACGCACGCGGCGGCTGAAGGCCGACCCGGAGATGTCGGTCAGTTGCTGGTTCGGCTGCGCGCGAAGCGACGCCAGCGCGTTTCGCTCGAACTCGTCCAGCGCATGCGGCGCGCGATTCTCGAATGGATATTCGGAGACGAAGCGGTAGCTGATATTCGTCTGCTGCTCGCCGATCACGCGGCCAAGCTCGAGCGACAGCGTGGCGGGGATGGGGATCGCGCCGGGAATCGTCTCGTAGTTATGCACCACCTGGGTCGATCCCGGCGACGCCAGCACGCGGCCGACGACATTGTTGGCGTAGAAGGCGCGCACGCTGGTGATCACCATGTTCACATCGCCGGCCTGGCGGCTGAGCGCGCTCTCCGACAGATTGCGCAGATCCAGCCAGACCGCCAGCGGCAGCCCGACGAGCAACACGAAGACGAGCGAGATAAGCAGCATCCCGCGCGACCGCTTCGCCTCACGAAGAACGTTCTTCATCGGCCGATTTCCTCGAATTGATGCTGACCGGCACCCAACGGCCACGGATTGTACAGGAACGGCAGTCGCGTGACAGGGGCTGTCAGGAACCGCGCCCTGCCATGTCGTAGGGGCGGGGGAACTCCGCGAGCGGCGTCAATGCCGCCTCAGGGTCGGCGGCCGAAATGCCGTTTCATCGGCTCGAAATAATTGTTCTGCCAGCCGCCGTCGCGATAGCTGGTATGGCCATCGGGAACGTTGCTGTGGCGCACCGTGACCCTGGTGCCGCCGGCCGCCGGTTCCAACAGCACCTCGATCCGCGAGTCGGCGTCCGCCGCGGTGAATTTGGTCGTCCGCCAGGATTGAACGATGCGGCGGCCGGGCTCCAGCGTCAGGGTCCGGCCCGAGATATAGCCGTTCCACGCCGTGAACGCGGCGTCCTCCGTCGCCACGATGCGTGCCGGCTGCCCGCCGGTCATCTGCGCGTGGCCCTGGCTGTCGAGCCACGCATCATAGATTTCCTGAGGGCTCGCCGGAATGATGTCGGATACCGAGAATGCGAAGGGCACGGCGCCACCTCTCGGGCGGCAGCGTGTGGCCGCCTCTAGGCCAGATAAATTCGCAATGGGTCCCAGTACATTTTCTGCCACCCGCCGGCGAGATGCTCGCGGTGCTCGGCCGGGAAGGCGGAGTGCTCGAAGACGAGCCGCGTCTCGGCTCCCTGCCCCTTGAGCTCGAATCTGACGATCGAATAGACGCCCTCGGCCCAATTGCCGGCGCGCCAAGCCTGGATGATCCGCTGATCGGGCACCAGCTCGATGTTGCGTCCGGTGATCATGCCGCCGAAGCACGAGAACGCGCCGCCGGCATCGCGGTCGATCGCGGCCGGCGCGCCGCCGGTGAAGGCGCTGAACTGCCTGGCGTCGAGCAGCGCTTCGTAGATGCGCTTCGGGCTCGCCTTGAACACCACTTCCTGATGAATGGGCGTCGACATGACTGGCCCTCCTATGTCGGCACGCGCCATCGGCGACGGCCGTTTTGTTGTTGCAATATGAAACCATTTGGTTTCCTATAATCCTGTATCGGGGATTTGCCATGTCGTCAAGCGCCAGGGCCAAACGTGCCGCCGCCGAGGATCGGCTCGACCTGGTCTTCCATGCCCTGTCCGACCGGACGCGACGCGACCTGCTCGCCCGCCTGGCCGTGGGACCGGCAATGGTGACCGAGCTCGCCGCGCCCTTCGCGATGTCGCGGATCGCCGTGTCCAAGCATCTCAAAGTGCTCGAACGCGCCCGGCTGGTCGTGCGCGCCATCGACGGCCGGGTCCACCGCTGCTCGTTGGCGGCGGCGGCGCCGCAGGATGTCGAGCGCTGGCTCGGCCACTACCGCGCGTTTTGGCACGATACCCTCGGCGCCTTGGCTCGCTACGTCGAGCGCGACGAGAAGAATGGCCGCGAATGACGCGCGGTACCGCCGATGACCGATGAACGTTCGCCGACCGATGCCGGACCCGGAACCGTGAATCTCGTGCTCCGCCGGACAATTCACGCGACCGCCGCGCGCCTGTTCGAGGTCTGGACGCAGCCGACACACCTGGTGAATTGGTGGGGGCCCGACTCGGTCCGTTGCCCCGATGCCGAGATCGATTTGCGGGTCGGCGGCCGCTATCGCATCGCCAACCAGTTCCCGGACGGAAAACTGCTGTGGATCGCCGGCGAGTTCGAGATCGTCGAACCGCCCCATCGGCTCATCTATACGTGGCGCCTCGAGCCGGCATCGCAGGCGTCCGAGCGGGTCACGGTTCGCTTCGAGCCGCGCGGCGGCGCGACCGAGGTCGTGATCGTCCACGAGCGGATCCTGGACGCCGCCACGCGCGACCGGCACGCCCTGGGCTGGCAGGGGTGCCTCGACGGTCTTGCGGCATATCTGCGCGGCGCCTGAGGCGCGCCGCGGGGCGATAATTTTTGACAATCGCCCGCGCCTCCCATAGGTTGCGGCCATGCGAACGCTCCATCAATCGATGCTTGAAGGCTTTCCGGTTTGCCCCGGCGGGGCGAGGGAATTGCGCGTGCGCTGACATCAGCGAAATCTGCAAGCTCCGAAAGCCCCGCCAGCCGATCTGGCGGGGCTTTTGTTTTGCCGCGAAGGGTTTGTGCCATGACCGCCATCGTCGTCGACCGCTTGAGCAAGAGCTTCCGCGTCCGGCCGCCCTCCGCCCGCGGAGTGCTCGCCGCGCTACTGCGACCGGAGCCGGCCACCGATGTTCCCGCCGTCCGCGATCTCTCCTTCGCCATCGGGCGCGGCGAGCGCGTGGCCTTCATCGGCCCCAACGGCGCCGGCAAGTCGACGACCCTGAAAATGCTGACCGGCATCCTCCATCCGACCTCCGGGCATGCGGCGGTCGCCGGCTTCGTGCCGTGGCGCCAGCGCCGCCAGCTGGCGCACCGGATCGGCATCGTCTTCGGTCAGCGCTCGCAGCTCTGGTACCACCTGCCGGTGCGCGGCAGCTTCGACCTGCTGCGGCGCATCTATGACGTCGATCGCGCCGCCGCCGCCGCGCGCCTGGCCCGCCTCGCCGCGATCTTCGACATCGGCGGCTTCCTCGACCGCCCGGTCGCCGAGCTGTCGCTCGGCCAGCGCATCCGCTGCGAGATCGCCGCCGCGCTGCTGCACGCGCCGGCCGTGCTGCTGCTCGACGAGCCGACCATCGGGCTGGACGTGACGGCGAAGTCGGCGCTGCGCGATCATCTCACCGCCCTGGCCCGCGACGAGGGCACGACGGTGCTGCTGACCTCGCACGACACCGGCGACATCGAGAAGATCTGCGACCGCGTGATCGTCATCGACCACGGCAGGCTGCTGCTCGATGAACCGCTCGAGCGGCTGCGCCGCGACTTCATGCAGCGCCGCGCCGTGGTCCTCATCACCGCCGAGGAGAAGCCGGCGCTCGACATGCCGGGCGTCGCCGTGTCGACTGCCGAGCCCTACCGCCTGACGCTCAGCGTTGATACCGCGATATCGCCGGTCGAGCGCGTGGTCGGGGCCGCGCTGCTACGCCTCACGGTGCAGGACCTGGTCATCGAGAACCCGCCTTTGGAAGACATCGTCAAGGCCATCTATCGCGGCGACGGCAGCATGGAGCAGCGTCATGTCCCGGGCTGAGTGGGGCGCGCTCGGCGCCTTCGTCGCGCTGGGTTGGCGGCGCGCGGCGGCGGAACGCGCCGGCGCATCTGTTCTGGTACATGGTGGTCACCGAAAGCGTAGCGATCGCCGTCGGTTATCCCTATCGCGCGGTCGAAGGCGACATCCAGAGCGGCCAGATCGCCGCCGGCTTGATGCGGCCGCTGCCCTATGCGCTCGCCACCTTGGCCGAGTGGAGCGGCAACACGCTCCATCGCCTGCTGGTGCTCGACGCCGCGGGTATTGCCGCCGGCGTGTGGCTCACCGGCATGGCCCCGGTCTCGCCGGCGGCGATCCCGGCCATCCTGATCTCGACCTTGCTGGCCTGCGCGATCATGCTGCTCTTCCAGCTTCAATTCGGCTACGCCGCCGCCTGGGTCGGCTCGGCCGCGCCGTTGTTCTGGATCTGGCAAAAACTGCTGTTCGTGCTCGGCGGCTTGATCCTGCCGCTGACGCTCTATCCGCAGCCGTTGCGGGCGGTGGCCGAGGCGACCCCGTTTGCCGCCATGTTGTTCGCGCCCGCCTCGCTGGTACTTGATGCGGCGCCGGCGCGGGCGGCGGCGACGCTGGTGTCGCAGCTAATCTGGCTGGCGCTGCTCGCCGCCGCGACCTTTCTCGTCGATCGTGCCGCCGCGTCACGCTTCGCCGAGCGCGGCGTCTGACGGAGGCGAATCATGAAGCTTCGTTCCTCGCTCCTCTATCTCGCGGCGCTGCTGCGCCTGACGGTGACGGAGACGCTCGCCCGGCCGCTGCTCGCCGCGACCTCGGCGGTCATGATGTTCGGCAACAACCTGATCTTCTTCCTGGTCTGGGTGATCTACTTCGCCAATTTCTCCAATATCCGCGGCTGGATATTGGCCGATCTCGCGCTGCTGATCGGCGTCGTCGCCTGGGCGTTCGGGCTCACCGTGTTTCTCACCGGCGGCGTGCGCGACCTGGCGCAGACCATCGTCGACGGCCGGCTCGACATTCACCTGGGCCGCCCGCGCCACCCGCTGCCCGGCTTGCTGATGAGCCGCTCGCTGTCTTCGGGGTTGGGCGACATGGCGAGCGCCTTCGTCTTCTGGCTGTGGCTCGGCGGCATCGGTCTCGGCGATCTGCCGCTGCTGGTGGCCGTGTCCACCGCGGCGGCGATCGTCCTCGCCGCCACCCTGACCATCAGCCAATGCATCGTGTTCTGGCTGCCGGGGGCGCTGTCGCTGTGCGAGGATCTGTTCAACATGCTGATGATGGTCGCCTTCTATCCGCAGCATCCTTACGGCTTCGCCGTGCGGCTCGTGCTGTTCACGGTGTTTCCGACCGCCTTCATCTCGTTGCTGCCGGTCGAGGCGGTGCGCGACCACGATCCGCAGCAAGCGCTCGCCGTGCTCGGCGCGGCCGTCGTCTATGCCGGGCTTGCCGCGCTCGTCTTCGAGCGCGGGCTCAGGCGCTATAGCTCGGGCAATCGGGTCCTCGAACTGCGCTGAGCGGTGCGATCGTATTTGTACGAACATATTATTGACTCGATCATATGTGTACGAACATAATGGCCGGTGTCGACCTGGGTTGCTCGCGCCGGCATCGGTTCCATCGATGCCGACATCTTGTCTCTTAGGGATCGTCATGAAGACCCGCGCGGTTGAGTTCTTCAGCGATGGCATCCGCCTCGAGGGCATGATCCAGACCGCCGACGGGCTCAAGACCGGCGAGCGCCGCCCGGTGGTGCTGATCTGCTCGGGCCTGCACGGACTCAAAGAGTGGGTCCCGGCCCGCTGGTGGCCCCAGCTCATCGACGCCGGCTATAGCTGTTTTGCCTTTGATTACCGCGGCTTCGGCAGCAGCGACGGCACGCGTGGCCGGATGATCCCGCGCGAGGAGATCGCCGACGTCCGCAATGCGATCACCTTTCTGCAGCAGCAGCCCGAGATCGATCCGGCGCGCATCGCCTTGATCGGCTGGGGCCTGGGCGGCGGCATCGTCATTGCCACCGCAGCAGAAGACCCGCGCATCAGGGCGGTGGTCTGCGCCAATGGCGCCGGCGACTACGGCCGGACGGTGCGCGATGCGGTGACCTATCCGCGCTGGCTGCGCTGGCAGGAGCGCATCGCCGCCGACCGCGTCGCGCGGGTGCTGACCGGCGCCTCGGCGATGGTCGATTACCGCTGGATCA
>JACQDQ010000348.1 GCA_016201015.1 Pseudomonadota bacterium
ATCCGCCTGGCGATCCTGCTCGGCGCCGCCGAGATGATCCGCAGCGGCGTCACGGCCTATATCGATCACTTCCCGCATCTGCGCCAGGCCGAGGCCGCCTATGCGGCGCATCGCGAAGCCGGTCTGCGCGTCGGCTTCGCGCCGTTCCTTCACGATATCCATGACCACGACTTCTTCGGCATCGACCTGCCCCAGGATCTCCGCCGCCGGCTCGACGGCGCCGGCTTCGCTCCCGCCGATCGCCTCGCCACGATGTTTCGCGGCCTGGCCGCACAAGCCCGCGCCGATGGCGGCCGCGTCGCAATCCTGCTTGGGCCGAACGCGCCGCAGCGTTGCTCGCCGGCGCTGCTCGATCTGTGGCGGAGCTTGCGCGACGAGCTTGACCTCAGTGTGCACACCCATCTCCTCGAGACACGCGCGCAGGCCGAGCGCTGCCGCGCCCTATGGCCCGGCGGCCTAGTTGCCGAGATGGCGCGGCGCGGCCTGCTCGATCGGCGGCTGGCGGCGGCGCATGGCATCTGGCTGCTGCCCGAGGAACGCGCCCTGCTCGCCCGCCACGGCGTCACCATCGTCCATAATCCGGCGAGCAATCTGATGCTGGGCTCGGGTCTCATGCCCTACGCCGATTACGCGGCGCGCGGCGTGGCCATGGCGCTCGGCAGCGACTCGGCCAACACGGGCGGTCCGGCCGATCTCTTCGAGCTGATGCGTCTGGCGATGATGCTGCCGCGCCTGGGCGGGCAGCACTGGCGCACCTGGCCGTCGGCCCGCGATGTCCTGCGCATGGCGACCGAGGGCGGCGCCGCGGCGCTCGGTCTTGCCGGCCGCGCCGGGCGCATCGCCGAAGGTGCCGCGGCGGACCTCGTGCTGTTCGATCCAGGCATCGCGGCGACGATCGCCGGCACCGCCTCGGTCGACCAGATCGTCCAGCACGGCGGGCCTGACGCCGTGCGCGCCGTCATGGCCGGCGGGGCATGGGTCTACCGCAACGGCCGCATTCTCGCCTTCGATGAAGAAGCGGTGCGGCGCGATGCGCAACACAGCGCCGCGGAAATAGTGCACACGGCGGCCGACGGCGTTACGCTCGCGAACGAGGCGCGACCGTTCATCGAGAAGTTCTTGGCAAGACCGTCCAACGTTTCATAGCGTAGCGGCCCATGGTCCAACTCAGTCAATCCGATCGTGCGCTCGCCGAAGGCCAAGAAGGGCCGGCGGCGGCGATGGCCATGCGCATCGTCGCCGAGACAGCGCGCATGCTCGGCGCCGACTGCCTGATCGACATCGCGTCGGCCCATATCGACGGCTGCCTGTACCACGGCGATAGCGGCACGGCGTTCGCAGAGGCGCTCGTCGCCAAAGGCGGCCGCGTGCGGGTGCCGACGACGCTCAACGTCGGTGCCCTTGACCTGTTGCACCCGAACCGCGTTCATTTCGATGCCCGCACAGCCGGAATGGCGCGGCGGATGATGCAGGCCTACGTCCAGCTCGGCTGCCGCGAAACCTGGACCTGCGCGCCGTATCAGGCCGGCCACCGGCCCAAACGCGGCGAGGACGTGGCTTGGGGCGAAAGCAACGCGGTCGCCTTCTGCAACTCCGTGCTCGGCGCCCGCACCGACCGCTATGGTGATTTCTTGGACATCTGCGCCGCCCTGACCGGCCGCGCGCCGCGCGCCGGGCTGCATCTGCCGGAGAACCGGCTGGCCACGATCCTGATCGACGCCAGCGGCCTCAAGCCGGCATTGCGCGACGAGGACGCCTTCTATCCGGTGCTCGGCGCCTGGCTGGGTAGCGCCGTCGGCGATGCCGTTGCCGCGATCATCGGATTGCCGGCGCCACTGAGCGAGGACCGGCTGAAGGCGCTCGGTGCCGCTGCCGCCTCGACCGGCGCGGTCGGCCTCTTCCATGTCGTCGGCGTGACGCCCGAGGCGCCCGACCTCGCCGCCGCCTTCGGCGGCCGCCGCCCGCGCGAGACGATCCGGCTCACCGCCGACATGCTGGCCATCGCCCGCACGCGCCTATCGACCAGCGCCGCCACGAACGGCGAGGCCATCGATGCCGTCGCCGTCGGCAGCCCCCATTTTTCCCTCGCAGAGTTCAAGCAACTTGCCCGGCGGCTCGACGGCCGAAGCTGCGCCATCCCTTTCTATGCCTGCACCGGCCGGCACGCGGTGGCCGAGCTTGAGCAAGCGGGTCTGCGTGAGTTGCTCGAGCGCGCCGGCGTCGTGCTGGTCGTCGACACCTGCATCGTCGTCGCACCGATCCTGCCGGATGGACGCGGCGTGCTGCTCACCAATTCCGGTAAATTCGCGCACTACACAAAGCCGAATACCGGTTACGACGTGGTCTTTGGCAGCCTCGGCGACTGCGTCGAGACGGCGGCGGCGGGGTGCCTCAGGCGCGATCCGGCGCTGTGGTCATGAAGGCGCAAATGGTCATCGCCGGCGTGGCGCGGGGGCCGGTGTTGCGCGTGCCGGAGCCGCTCAGCTTCTGGGGCGGGGTCGATCCGCGGACCGGCCGCATCACCGATCCGCAATCGAGCCGGTGCGGCCAATCCATGCAAGGTCGCGTCCTGATGCTGACCGAGACGCGCG
>JACQDQ010000351.1 GCA_016201015.1 Pseudomonadota bacterium
CGCGTCGTCGACGGCGACGCCGACGCTGACCACCAGCGGCAGCGACGCCAGCCGGCGGTAGGCGATGATGCGCTCGATCCCGTCTGAGCGCATGGTGACGCGCTGCACGCCGGTCGACGATCGCACCAGATCCTGTGTGAACAGCGGCCCGTCGCCGATCGAGCGGCCGAGAGTCTTCGCGTCGCGCGGCTCGCGCACGAGGATGATTCCGTCGTCGCGGATGAGCACGACGAGGCCGCGCATGCCGACGCCGAGGACCTGATAGAAATCCTCCAAGAATTGCGGCTCGACGACGGCAAGGATGACGCCGGCGAAGGCGCCGTCCGCGTCGGACAAGCGGCGGCTGAGGCTGATCAAGGTCTGCCCAGTGACCGGGCTCGTGTAGGGGCGGCCGATCATCAGGCCGGTATCGGCGGCGCGATGCGCATCGAAGCGATCGCGGTCGGAGTCGTCGCTGATCGGCGCCAGCGCCCGCGAGTCATGGCTGAGCCGGCCGTCCGGCCCGAGAACCGCCAGGTTGCGGATCTGCGGGAAGGCGGTGCCGGTTTCCTTGAGCACGCCGTGGACATAGCCGCGGCCCATATCCGCCGGCGCCTGCTTCTCGAAGCGCGCGATGACGGTCTGCAGCGCGGCGTCCACCGCCGTGAAACTGGTGAAGGCGTGCTCTTCGACCGCGCGCGCCAGCCGCGCGGTGTCGCGTTCGGCCTGCGCCAGTTGCTGCTCGTAACCCGAGCGGATTTGATAGGCGAAGAACGCCGACAGCCCCAGCAGCACGAGGCTGCCGAAGGCGACGAAACGCAGGATCGAACGGGAGATCATGCTACCGCTCGCAGGCCCCCTAAAGCGGCTCCCGGGCTCGGCCCGCGGGAAAAGGCGCCGCATCGTGCAACTGAAACAGGAGCGTAAGCAGTTTATCGTGAATTTTGCGTTAACCCCCGGCGGGGTGGCGCGGACGGCCCGGCTGGCCGCCGGCGCCGCGCTGGGCTAGGATTTCCGCCGGTTGCTTGCGGCGGGAGTCCACGACTTTGCAACGAAGACTGGCGGCCATCCTGGCGGCCGACGTGGTCGGCTATAGCCGCCTCATGGAGCGCGACGAGGCGGGCACCCTGGCCGCGCTCAAGGCGCATCGCCGCGCGCTGATCGACCCCAGGATCGCCGCCCATGGCGGCCGCATGGTCAAGCTGATGGGCGACGGCGCCCTGGTCGAGTTCGCCAGCGTGGTCGAGGCGGTGCAATGCGCCGCCGAGAGCCAGCGCGACATGGCGGCGCGCAACGCCGCGGTGGCCGAGGAGCGCCGCATCCTGTGCCGCATCGGCGTCCATCTGGGCGACATCATCGTCGAGGGCGACGACATCTACGGCGAGGGCGTCAACATCGCGGCGCGGCTGCAGGGCCTCGCCGCGCCCGGCCGCATCTGCATCTCGCGCCAGGCCTTCGACCAGGTCGAGTCGAAGAGCGGCGTCGGCTTCGACGATCTGGGCGAGCAGCAGGTCAAGAACATCGTCAAGCCGATCCGCGTCTACCAGATCCGCCTCGACGGCGGCGTGGCGCCGCCGCCGGCCGCCGCGCCCGCCGCCATCCGCCAGGACATCCGCTACTGCGCGGCGGCCGACCGCGTGCAGATCGCCTATGCCGCGATCGGCGACGGGCCGCCGCTGGTCAAGACGGCGAACTGGCTCAACCATCTCGAATACGACTGGGAGAGCCCGGTGTGGCGCCATCTGCTGCAGGCGCTGGCCGCCGCGCATCGCCTGATCCGCTACGACGCGCGCGGCAACGGCCTCTCCGACTGGGACGTCGACGACATCTCGTTCGACACCTTCGTGCGCGATCTCGAATGCGTGGTCGATGCCGCCGGCGTCGCGCGCTTCGACCTGCTCGGCATCTCGCAGGGCTGCGCCGTCGCCGTCGCCTATGCCGTGCGCCATCCCGAGCGCGTGCGCCGCCTGGTGCTCTATGGCGGCTTCGCCCGCGGCCGGCGCCGGCGCGGCTCGCGCAAGGAGACCGAGCAGGCGGAGGCGCTGCTCACCCTCATGCGCCTGGGCTGGGGCCAGGAGAACCCGGCCTTCCGCCAGGTCTTCACCTCGCTGTTCATGCCCGAGGCGACGGCCAAGCAGATGCAGTGGTTCAACGACCTGCAGCGCATCACCTGCTCGCCCGAGAACGCCGTGCGCATCCGCACGGTGGCGGACGACATCGATGTCAGCGACCTGCTGCCCCGGGTAACGACGCCGACGCTGGTGCTGCATTGCCGCGGCGACGCGGTGCAGCCCTTCGAGGAAGGGCGCCGGATGGCGGCGATGATCCAAGGCGCCCGCTTCGTCGCCCTCGAGGGCCGCAACCACCTCATCCTCGAGGATGAGCCGGCCTGGGGCCGCTTCCTCGACGAGGTCCGCGGCTTCCTCGCCGGCGGGTAAGGTGGAACAGCGTGGGCAAGCCGATGAATGAACCCGCCAAGCCGCCGCCGCCGGCCGAGCGAACGTCCGAGGCGACGATCGCCCATTACGACCGTTCGGCCGACAAATTCTGGGACAGCACGCGCGATCACGATGTCAGCCAGAACTATGCGGCGCTGCTCCAGGCGATCGAAGGCGAGCCGCCCTTCACCATCCTCGATCTGGGCTGCGGACCGGGCCGCGACCTTCGCTATTTTCGCGGGCTGGGGCACGAGGCGGTGGGCCTCGACGGCGCGCGGGAATTCGTCGCCATGGCCCGCGCCTATTCCGGCTGCGAGGTGCTGCACCAGGATTTCCTGGCGCTCGACCTGCCCGCCGGCGCTTCCACGGCGTGTTCGCCAATGCCTCGCTGTTCCACGTGCCGAGCCGGGAGCTGCCGCGCGTCTTGCGCCAGCTCCACGCCGCCTTGCGGCCGCGCGGCGTGCTGTTCAGCTCGAACCCGCGCGGCAACAACGAGGAGGGTTGGCACGGCGAGCGCTATGGCTGCTATTACGATCTCGCGACCTGGCGCGGCCATGTCGTCGCGGCGGGGTTTGCCGAAATCCGGCATTACTACCGCCCGCCGGGACTGCCGCGCGCGCAGCAGCCCTGGCTGGCGACGGTGTGGCGCAAGGCGTGAGCGCGGGGCCGAGCGCGATTTCAACGCAGAGGACGCAAAGACGGCGCAGAGCGCGCGGAGAGGCGGATGGGATGTAGGGGCGGGTTTGAAACCCGCCCTTACGAAAACATCACTCCGCGACTTCCGCGCTTAACCCTGGTCGCTCGATGAATTCGTGGATCACCGGGTCACGCGCCTCAGGCGCGGCCGGTGATGACGGAATAGGTATGAACCGGAGTCACCGTCGGCTCAGGCCTCCACGCGGATCACCGGCTTCGGCGTGCCGCGCCAGATGAAGCGATAGGTCTTGTCCCGGCGCAGGTTCATGACCAGCGCCGGACGGAAGCAGGCGAGGCAGGTGCCGCCGCGCTGCCGCACGCTGGGATAGACGAGACCGAGCGCGCCCGCATCGAGCAGGCGTTGCGCCAGTTCCTGCGAAGCCACATAGCTGTCGGGCGCCAGACACTTGCGAGAGCGCCGGTCGCCGCGAATGTCGTGCAGCTCGCCGCTGAAATCCGCCAGGTAGTCGTCTTAGGTCGACTCTTCGTCGAACCAATCGATCTCGGCCAGCGCGACGGATTTGTGAAAAGCGATCTCGGCCTGCGCCGTCTTCAGCGCGAAGGCGGCATACCAGGCGCCGCGACCGGGACCGTTGAAGCGGCTGCCCAGCGGATGGGCGTGGCAGAACCAGGCGTTGACGATGCGGTAATACGGCACGC
>JACQDQ010000352.1 GCA_016201015.1 Pseudomonadota bacterium
GATCGGCCGCGCTCACCGTCGCACGCACCCGCCTGCTCTGCGTCTCGCGATGCAGGATATATAACCCGCTGGCGATCACGAGCATCGCGCCGATGGCCACCGGTATCGTTATCACGTCGCCCAATAGGAGATACCCGAACAGCGCCGTCCACACGATCATCGTATAGTCGTACGGCGCGATGACCGCTACCGGCGCGTAGAGGTAGGCGCGCGTCATCAGAAATTGCGCCATGCCGCCGCTGAGGCCCAGCGCGACGAACAGGGCGAATTCCACCGGGCGCGGCGTCATCCAATCGAAGATCAGCACCGGCAGCGCCGCGGTCGCCACCAGGATCTGGTAGTGGAAAACGATGGCGAGGCTGTTCTCCGTATGTCGCAGATTGCGCAGCAGCACCGCCGTCAAGGCAAAGCACACCGCCGCGCCGATGCCGAACAGGGATGCCGGGTGGAATGTCGAGAAGCCCGGCTGCACGACGATCAGCACGCCGAAGAATCCGACGACGACCGCCGCCCATCGGCGCGGCCCGACGTGCTCGCCCAGCACCGGCACCGACAGCGCCGTGACGAATAGTCCCGACGAAAAGGTCAGCGCGACCACGTCGGCGACCGGCAGCAAGGCGAAGGCGTTGAACAGGAATATCGTCGAACCGAGCCCGGCCAGCGCCCGCAGCCCCAATCCGAAGGGGCGCTTGATGCGCAGCACGCCCAAATCCGCGCCATAGAGCACCACCACCAGGCAAGGCAGCACGCCGAGCAGGTTGCGAAAGAACATGACCTGCGAGACCGAGAAGCCGGCGGTCAGCAATTTCACCAGCACATTTGCCACCGAAAAGAAAAACGCCGCGCCCAACATGTAGGCGATGCCGCGGCCGACGCGATCGACTCCGGCGGCCATGACGGACGTGTCAGGTTCGATCATGAAATCGCTTGGCGGTGGCGTTCAATCGCGTAGCGTCTCGACGATCATCTTCTGGAAATGATGCACGGCCGGCTCCCAAAACGGCGAGAAGCGCGTTTCGAGCCCGAGCGCCTCGCGCTGCCAAGCGTTGCCGTGGACGGCGGCGACATTGACCTTGTCCTGGCGGCCGACCGTGTCCCACACGTTCCACACGCGTTGGCGCGCCTCGGCGTAGGCCGGGGCGGTGGCCGCCTCGCCGAGGAAGCTGAATGTCCGCCGCACATGCGTGCGATCATGGGCGATCGGCGTGAACAACGACGTCACGGCGTGGTCGGGATTGAGGGAAAAGACGCAGGTCGGGACAATGAAGAGAAAGATGCCCTCCAAATCGACATCCTTCGCCGCGAAATGCGGAAATTTCGGGAGATGGCCCGCGCCATCGCCGGGCTCGTTGTACTTGAACCGCCCGCCCTTCTCCGTCGGCCGGCTGGAAATGCCGACATAGCAGTCGCCGCCGATCTCCGGCCGAAAATCGCCCTGCGGGAGAAGCTGCGGATGCACCCAGGGGAAATGGTAGTCCTCGACCGCCCCCTCTGCGACCAGCTTCCAATTGCCGTGGAACTCGAATTCGAGCGTGAGATCGCTGCGGCGCAGCAGCGACAGATCGTGATCGGCGCAGCGCGCGAGCAGCGGCTGCAGATGGTCCGCGAGCGGCGGCGCGCCGCCGTCGATGTTGACGAACAGGAAGTTCAACCACTCCTCGCAGCGCACCGGCTTAAGATCGAGCCCGCGGCAATCGAAGCCCTCCGCCTGGTTGACGCGTGTGCCGCCGATATTGGGTGTCGCGACGAGATGACCGTCGAGATCGTAGGTCCAGCCGTGCCACGGGCAGCTAAGATTGGCCGGCAGCGTGCGCGCCTCGCTCGCCAGCTTCATGCCGCGGTGCCGGCAGACATTGTGGAAGCAGTTCACCTTGCCCGAGCTTGTCCGGACAAATAGGAGCTCCCAGCCGGCGACTGCGACCGGTAGGACTTGGCCGGGCTTGGCAATATCGCTGGCAAACGCCGCGGCCGTCCAGCGCCGCGGGAACAGCTTGCGGCGCTCGAGCTCGAAGAACTCCTCGCTGCAATAGACACGGCCCGGCAGGCCGCGCGCCTCGGCCGTCGGCCGATTGAGCCGCTCAATTTCGCGGTTGCCGATGAAATGATTGAGGGACAGCTCCATGGTCCGCGCGCTCCTCCGAATTCTTATTCATCGCAGAATGCCACGTCCGTCGGTCAGGCAATAGTACAGGATACGCCCCTTCGCCGTTTCGCGCGTCAGCGTCGATCCTCCAGCGACGTGATCGAAGCGGAAGCGAAGGCGTTCGCCATGCGTGTCCTCCTCCCACGACAGCTCGACGCGCGGGCTGCCCAGCGATTTCTCGCAGCATTCGCCATCGCCGCACCCGCCGACGCAACAGCCCCAGGGTTTGCGCGTGTCATAAACGCAGCGATGCAATGCCTCGGGAAACGAAACCTCGACCTTCGGCGCCGCCGGCAGCACGCGCGCGGCGGCCAGGTCTTCGCCGATCACCACGAGGCGCGCCGCGGCGAACCGCGCGGTCAGCGTTGCCACCAGGCCGTCACGCGGGGTCTGCCGCGCGAGCGCACGAAACTCCGCCCCGTGCATGACGAAGGTGACCAGATAGCCCCGCGCCGGGTCACCCTGCAGGGCGTTCGGCGCGAAAGCGCGGCCGTAGCCGATATGGCGCCCGCCGCAGGCGAAGAACCCGGCGTCGAGGCAGGTCGGGCACGCGCCTGAGATCTGCCCGAGAATCGGCGAGCCCGCCGGCAGAGTCAGCGTTTCCGCGCCCGCCGGCAGCGCGAAGGCCGCGACGACCGACGCGACGACGAAAATTCGCGCCACGGCGCGCGGGCCGCCACCGGATCGGCTAGGAGTGCCCCAGGATCGGGCGCGGGCGATAGGGTTCCTCGAGCTGCTTGCGTTCGCCCTCGTCGAGCCGCAGCGACAATGCGCCGACCGCATCCTTGAGCTGGCCCGGCTTGGTCGCGCCGATGATCGGTGCCGTGAGCCCCGGCTGATGCAGAAGCCATGCCAGCGCGACCTGCGCCGGCGCCGCGCCATGCTTGCCGGCGATTTCGGTCACGCGGTCGACCACCGCGAAATCCGAGTCCTGAAAATACATCTGACGGGAAATGTCGTCCGACTTGGCCCGCACCGTCTCGCCGCGATCCTGGCGGCGGCGGTTGCCGGCGAGGAAACCGCGCGCAAGCGGGCTGTACGGGATCACCCCGACCCCCTCCTCGCGGCACAGTGGCATCATCTCGCGCTCTTCCTCGCGATAGATGAGGTTGTAGTGGTTCTGCATGGCGACGAAGCGCGCGCAGCCGTGGCGATCGGCGATGTGGAGCATCTTCGCCAGTTGATAGGCGTACATGCTGGAGGCGCCGAGATAGCGCACTTTGCCCATGCGCACGAGATCGCCGAGCGCCGCGACCGTCTCCTCGATCGGCGTCGAGCGGTCGAAGCGATGGATCTGGTAGAGGTCGACATAGTCGGTCTGCAGCCGCCGCAACGAGGCGTCGATTCCGTCCATGATGTGCTTGCGCGACAGGCCGCGATCGTTCGGCCCCGTCCCCATGGGATTGTAGATCTTGGTGGCAATGACGACCTGATCGCGCCGGGCGAAGTCGCGCAGCGCGCGGCCGACGATCTCCTCGCTGGCGCCATCCGAATAGACGTCGGCCGTGTCGAAGAAATTGATGCCGGCATCGAGCGCCTGCTTGATGTGCTGGCGCGCCTCATCCTCGGGCAATACCCAGTCGCGCCACGCCTTGGTGCCGTAGCTCATCGTGCCAAGGCACAGGCGCGATACCTTGAGGCCGGTCTTGCCGAGATTCACATAGTCCATTCCGTTTCCTTCGCCTTCCCTTGAAATTGACCGGCATTCCGGTGTGCGCCACGCCGCCGCAGCGTGCCCCCATTAACCGAAATTACAGAATTCGGTACTTTAAATGGGGTAGGGCAACGGCGCAAATCGCGGCGGCCAAATCTATCGCGCGCAGGGGACGATGACGGACGCTTGCGAAATCGACGGCATCGTGGCGGACGAGCTGCCCGCATTCCTGGCGTTTCGCGAGAAGGTGCGCGGCACCAACATCAGCGAGCGGACGCTGCTGGCGACCGACTACCTGAATCACTTCAACGAGATCGTCATGCTGCTCGACCTGCTGGCCGACGCGCCGGAGTGCTTCGAGGACGCACGCCACTGGGCCCCCAAGTCCTATCCCGATCATTTCCGCGACAGCTCCTTTCGCGACAAGGCACTCGCCATCGAAGCCTATGATGCGGTGCCGGCGAAGTTCCGCCGGCCGTTCGAGGAGACGGTCGCGCACATCGACACGGCCGTCCTCGCCTGCCTCGAGGAGCTGCCGCCGCTGCTCGCCGCCGGCGACGCGGAAGCCATTCGCCGGCATACCGGCACGGCTTCGCGCATGATTCAGGAGATGATCGACCGCGCCAGCGCCATCATCCACGGCGCCGATGCCGCCCTGGCGCAGACCGAGATCGACGCTCTCCTCGTCCATAGCTGAAGCCGAATTCCGCGCTGCGCGTGGCGCACGGCCGCCGTCGCCGCCTGCGGCTAGCGAGCCGCGTGCGCGGCGGCGAGGCTCGTCTCCAGATCTTCGACCAGCTCCTCGGCGTCCTCGAGGCCGACCGACAGGCGCAGAAGGTCGCGCGGAATCGGGCTGTTGGCGCCCTCGACGCTGGCGCGATGCTCGATCAGGCTCTCGACGCCGCCCAACGAGGTCGCGCGCTTCCACAGCTCGACGCGCGCCGCCGTGGCGATCGCCGCCGCCTCGCCGCCGTGCACGCGAATCGACAACATGCCGCCGAATCCGCCCTGCATCTGGCGACGGGCGACGGCGTGCCCCGGAAAGCTGGGCAGTCCCGGATACAGCACCGCGGCCACGTTCGGGTTGGCCGCCAAGCGTTCGGCGATGCGCTGCGCCGAGCGGCAAGCCCAGGCGACACGCGCGACCAGCGTGCGCATCCCGCGTAGCAGCAGCCAGGCTTCGAATGCGCCCAGCACGGCGCCGTTCTGCGCGCGGATTGCCTTGATGCGCTGCCACATCTCATCGTCGGCCTTGGCGATGAGCGCGCCGGCGATCAGGTCGGAATGGCCGTTGAGATATTTCGTTGCCGAATGCATGACAAAATCGGCGCCGAGCGTCAGCGGCTGGGTCAGGATCGCCGCGGCGACGGTCGAATCCACGGCGACGCGCGCGCCGTTCGCATGCGCAAGCTCGGCGATGGCGGCGATATCGCTCACCGTCCACAGCGGATTGGCCGGCGTCTCCAGCCACACCAGCTTGGTGCGGGCGGGACGTAGCGCGGCGCGGACCGCGGCCAGATCGCTGGTGTCGACGAGATCGACCGCCAGCCCCCAGCGCGTGGCAAAGCCCAGCAACCAGTTGCGCAGCGACCAGTACATTACGGTCGGCGCGATGACGTGATCGCCCGGCGCCAACGCCAGAAACACCGCTGTCGCCGCCGCCATGCCGGAAGCGAAGACGGCGGCATGGGCACCCTGCTCGAGCGCCGCGAGCACCGCCTCCGCCTGGTCGAAGCTCGGGTTGTCGGCGCGCGCGTAGACGCGCCCCGAGCGGTATTGATTGTCTTCGTCGCGGATAAACGTCGAGGACGAATGGATCGGCGGGACCACGGCCTTGGTCACCGGCTCGATCCAGCCGAGCGCCTGCGCCGCGATGCTGGCCGCCGACCGATTATTGGTCACCATGAGATCGCCTGCCGCATGTCGGCCTCCTCCATCCTTCGCCCGGACCGTCCGTTGCGCGAACGGCGTTAGAATTTCATGCGCGTTTGGCGCGGGCAAACGCTAAGTTGTCTCCGAGACAACTTTGCTCCCGCCATGAAGCAACATGCGCCATTACATCGTATTTCGCTCGATCATCCTCGTCGTGTTGGCCGCCGTTGCGACCGGCTGCACCGCCGGCAACATCTTGATCTTCCGCAGCGCCAAGCCGGACAACGCAATGCTGATCGCCGGCGAGCTCTATCGGCCCGCCGAGCCGGGCGTGTTTCCCGCGGTGATCCTGCTGCATGGCTGCAGCGGCATCCTCGACGGCGTCGAGCGCGCCTGGGCCAAGCGCCTAGCTGAAGCCGGCTACGTCGCCTTTCTGCCTGACAGCTTCGGTCCGCGCGGCTACCGCCAGACCTGCACGGACGGGGAGGTCAGCCCGTGGACCGAGCGCAGCTTCGACGCCTACGGCGCGCTGCGCAACATCCAGACTCTCCCCTATGTCGATCCGCGGCATGTCGGGTTGATGGGATTCGCCGATGGCGGTCTCACCACGCTCGCGGCCGTGAACGCCGATTTCGTCGCCGCGACGTTCGCCGACGGCGCCGCGCCGGCGCCTGGATTCATCGCCGCCATCGCGTTTTACCCGGGCTGCGGCGCGCGCTACGGGCAATGGTCGGTGCGGCGCGCCGGGCCCGGCTTCACCGGGCCGGTCACTGCAACGTCGGGCGTCTATCGGCCGCTCGCGCCCTTGCTCATCCTCAGCGGCGCCGACGATGACTGGACGCCCGCCGCGCCTTGCGAGCGGATGGCCGCGGTCGCGCACCAGGCCGGCCTTCCGGTCGACATCGTGGTCTACCCCAACGCGGCGCACAGCTTCGACAATGAGCGGACGATCGGCAGCCGGACGGCGCTGCCCGGCGTGCTCAACATCAACAAGCCCGGCGGCTGCTGCGGCGCCACGGTCGGCGGCGACGCCGCGGCGCTCGCCGCCTCGATCGCGGCGGTCGACGCCTTCTTCGCGCAGCACCTCAAGAACTAGGGCGGCGCCTTACGTCAGCAGGGCGTATGCCCGGCTGCGCGCCGCGGTCGCGCCGGCCGTGTCCTTGAGGCCGTCCAGCACGCGCGCAAAGCTCTTCCAAGTCCAGGCGTCGTTCGGCTTGAGCGCCGTACGCTCCGCCAGCAGCGCGCGCGCCAGCGCCAAGCGCTCGGCGCGGATCGCCGCCTCGATCAGCGTGCGCGTGAAGACATCGCGCTGCGCGTGGCTGCCGCCGATGCGCCGCCAGGCGTAGCGCAGCGGCAACAGCAGATCGACGACCCGGCCGTACTCGCCGCGGCGATAGGCAAGCAGCGCCTCGCAGAGCGGCCCACCGACCCGACCGAAGATCTGCGCCTCCGATTCGGGGCTCAGCGTCGCGTGCGCGCGCAGCGACTCGATCATCGTCTGCGCCTCCTCCCCGCGACGATCGGCGGCGAGCGCCATCATGTAGTGCGCGTCGATGAACGGCAGGATGTGCTCGTCCTTGAACCGGGCCGCGCACGCAGCAAGCTCGCCCCAGCGCTGGCCGACGTCGACGCCCATCTGTTCCAGCCGCCACAGCAGCGAAGCCGCATTGCAGATATCGAGATACTCCTCGGTGAGATCCACCCGCACCTTCTTGTCGTAGTGCGCGAGGACGGCGTCGAACCGCTCCTGCTCCAGCAGGAACAGGGCGCGGTGCCACCAGACGTGATAGGCGAAGTTGTTGCAGTGGCCCCATGCGTCTTCGAGGCCGTCGATCCAGACGACGCCGTCGCGCGCGCGCCCCTGCATCTCCATGACATGGGCCACGGCGTGCGCCGCCCCGATGTCTTGCGGGTTGATCTCGATCGCGTGGCGGCCGACGCGCTCGGCCGATTCATAGTCGCCGGACTCCTCGAGGCCGAAGGCCCTGAGGCCGAGGACGAAGCCATAGCCCGGCGTGTCCGTATCCCAGGCGTAGAGCGCGCGCGCCACGGAATCGCGCATATTCTCGGCATCGCCCATGTAGAAATGGCCGAAATGGGCGAGCTTCAGGGCGACGATATCGCGCGGCTGGTCGAGCAGGATCGCCTCCCAGCAGGCGATCGCGCCGACGAAATCGCCGGCGCACCATGCCTTGAGCGCGGCGATGTGGCCCTTCTCGCCATCGCTGCCGCCGCGCGCCGCCAGCGACGCCGCGGCCGCCTCGAGGCTCTTCGTCGCCCGCGATTCCAGGTCGCGCTTGCAGAACAGGCGGAAGAAATAACCGCGCAGCACGAGCGCCATCGGCATCTCGGAATCGGCGGCGAGCGTGGACTTGAGGTGGTCGCCGATCGTCTTGTCGAAGCGGAGATAGGCGGCGACCGTGGCGTCGTAGTGGCGGACCGCGTCGGCACTGCTGGCAGTCAGGGCAAGGCCACGGGCATCGGCGTGCATGATTTCCTCCGGCGTGGGCGCCCAGCAGACTGCATCGCGCGCCGGAATACAAGCGGTGGCGGTCCTTTGAGGCGGGAGCGCCCTCCGCTAACATGCCACCGCTTCGCGCGACAGGCTCAGGGGGAGGACGCCGCCATGTCAGAACAGGCAATAATCTCGGCGCTGTCGATTGCCAACGTCAAGGCGCACACGGAATTCATCTGCCGCAACATTCCCACGCGCCTTGCCGGCTCGGAGAACGGCAAGCGCATGGCCGAGTACAGCGCCAAGGCGCTGAACGATGCCGGGGTGCCGGCCGAGGTCATCGAGCTGCCCGGGCTCGTCAGCTTCCCCGACAAGGCTGAATTCCGCGTGCTGTCGCCGACCGAGACGGCGATCGAGGCCAATACGCTCGGCCATTCGCTGCAGACTCTGCCCGACGGCATCTCGGGCGAGCTCGTCTATGTCGGCTCCGGCGCCTTCTCCGACTACCAGGGCAAGGACGTCACCGGAAAGATCATCCTTACGGAACTCTCCTACTCGCCGGCGCGCCACGAGAAGCAGCGCATCGCCGGCCTCAAGGGCGCGATCGGCTGCGTCATGATGAATTGGGGCGGCCCGGAAAACACGGCGGTCCCCTTCGGCTCGGTGAAGCCGGTATGGGGCAATCCGACGCCGGATAATTGCAGGACGGAGATGCCGACGCTGCCCTGCATCGGCATTGCGCGCACCGCCGGCCTGCGGCTCAAGGAAATGTGTGCGCAGGGCAAGGTGCGCACGTGGTTCCGCACCCATGTCGAGAACGGCTGGCACGGCGTCCATCTCACCGTCGGCGAGGTGCGCGCGGCCAGGGGCGAGGATTTCGTCGTGCTCGGCGGTCACCAGGATAGTTGGCCGGGAGAGGCGGCGACCGACAACGCCGCCGGCAATTCCTGCATCTTCGAGCTGGCGCGGGTATTCAACCAGCATCGCGACAAACTGCGGCGCGGCCTGGTCTGCGGCTTGTGGCCCGGCCACGAGACCGGCACGATGATCGGCTCCTCGTGGTTCGTCGACCGCAACTGGGACCGGCTGCGCCGGCACCAGGTCGCCTATATGCAGATCGACCAGCCGGCCTGCGTCGGCACGACGCGCTGGGGCTCCTCGTCCAATGCCGAGCTCAAGCGCTTCCACCAGGAGGTCGAGAAGCGTCTGCTCGGCAACCGGCCGTATTTCTGGAAGCGTCAGGCGAAGAACGGCGACGCCTCGTTCTTCGGCCTCGGAATTCCGATGATGCATGGCGAGGGCGCCTTCACCGAGGACGAGCTGAAGGCGACCGCGCTGGCCAATCTCGGCTGGTGGCACCACTCGATCGAATGCACGCTCGACAAGGTGGACTTCGACTGGCTGGCCGATCATCTGCGCATCTACGGCGCCTATCTCTGGGAGCTGCTGACCGCGCCGATCCTTCCCTACGAATTCGGCGCGGTGGCCGACCAGTTCGTGGTCCGGCTCGGGGAGCTGAGTCCGGATGGCGCGGCGGTCGGGCTCGACGGCGCATTGGCCGCGGCGCAGGGGTTCAAACAGGCCACCGGCCGCTTCGAATCGGCTGTCGAGACGTGGCGCGGGCGCTATCACAATGCGCGGATCAAGGACGAAACCGCGGCCGAGATCATCAATGACAGCATGAAGCGGCTGTCGCGCCTGCTGGTGCCGATGGCAAGCACGGCCAAGGGCACTTACGGGCACGACCCTTACGGCTACACACCGCAGACGACGATGATCCCCTGCCTCTACGAGGTGTCGCAGCTCGCCTCGCTGCCCCGCGGCGAGGAGCGCTGGATGCTGGAAACCAAGCTGGTGCGCGAGCGCAACCGCGTCACCGACGCGCTCAACGACGCACGCCGCGTCATCGACGACACGCTGCGGCAGCTTGCGTGACTCAGATAAGACCGAGCTGATGCGTGAAGTGGACGAGCCCGAGCGTTACCGCATAGGCGATCAAACCGAAAACCAGCGCAATAGCGAAGACTTTAAGATGGTTCACCGGCGCGGCCCTCGTCGCCCGCCACAAGCCGCAATCGACTCGGCGCGGCCGCCGCCACCTTCTAGGTACGACAAGGAATCCCGCACATGTACAGAGAGAAGTTCAGCCTCGACGGACGCCTCGCCATCGTCACCGGCGGCGCGCAGGGAATCGGCCGCGCCATCGCCAGCGCTTTCGGCGAGGCCGGCGCGCATGTCGTCATCGCCGATCTGGCCGCCGATATCGGTGCCGCCGCGGCGGACTCGCTTCGCAAGGAAGGCGCCAAGGCCGAGTACATTCCCCTGAATGTAGGCGATCGCAAGGCGGTCGCCCGCGCCGCCGTCGACCTTGCCGCGCGGCACGGGCGCGTCGATATCCTGGTCAACAACGCCGGCATTGCACGCAATTCGCCCGCCGCCGAGACGAGCGAGGCCGAGTGGCTGGAGGTGCTCGACGTCAATCTGAACGGCGTGTGGTGGTGCGCGCAGGCATTCGGACGCCTGATGGTCGAGCAGCGCAAGGGAGCGATCGTCAATATCGGATCGATGTCCGGCCTCATCGTCAACAAGCCGCAGCCGCAAGCCGCGTATAATGTCTCCAAGGCGGCGGTCCACATGCTCACCAAGTCGCTGGCGGCAGAATGGGCGGAATTCGGCGTGCGCGTCAACGCCGTGGCGCCCGGCTATATCGGCACCGAGCTGACCAAGCGCGGATTGTCGAACGCCGAATGGCGGCGGACCTGGCTCGAAATGACGCCGGCGGGGCGGGTCGGCGAGCCGGCCGAGGTGGCGGCGACGGTGCTGTTCCTGGCCAGCGACGCAGCGAGCTACGTTACCGGCAGTGTCGTCTCCGTCGACGGCGGCTATACCGCATGGTGAACGCCTAGTCATCGGCGCCGGCGGCGACGGCGACCAGCACGCGTCGCTGCTCGTGCAGCGAGAGGAAGGCGCGGTAGCGGCGGTCGAAGAATTCCCGCGACGCCGGATCGGGCCGCACCTGCCGCCCAGACCGCACCATGGCCCGCCCGGCGTCGGCAAGCGATGCGTATAGGCCGGACCCCGCGGCCGCCACCGTCGCGGTCCCCAGCAGCACGCCGTCGGCCTCCTCCGGCAGCACGACGTCGCAGCCCGTCGCATCGGCGTAGAGGCCGACCAGCAATGGATTGCCAGCGTGCCCGCCGGTCAGGTGAAGATGACGGATCGCATAGCCGGCGCCATTCATCGCATCGACGATGTGCCGCGTGCCGAGCGCGATGCCGATCGCCGTCGCATAGTAGAGCCGCGCCAGCGAATCGAAGGAATGATCGAGCGACAGGCCGTGAATCGCCCCGCGCGCGGTGAGGTCGGCCAGCGGCGAGCGGTTGCCGTGGAAATCCGGCAGAACGTGGAGCGGCTCGACCATGGCCGGCCCCGCCGCGGCGACCAGCTCGACCACGCGCGCGCTCACGCGGTCATGGCGATCGGTGCCGAGTGCCCGCCCCTCGCCGTGCCAGTCGAGGATGTGATCGAGCAACGCCCCGGTCGCCGATTGCCCACCTTCGTTCAGCCACAGGCCGGGACTCATCGCCCCGTAATAGGGTCCCCAGATGCCGGCGATCGGCCGCGGCTCCGGCGACACCGCCATGTGACAGGTCGAGGTGCCGGCGATCATCGCCAAGCGTCCATTGAGGCTCTCGGGCTCTGCGCTACCGAGCACGCCGAGGCCGCCCGCATGCGCGTCGATCAAGCCGACGCCAACAATACAGTCGGTGCCGAGGCCGAGCTCCGACGCCGCATCGGCGGTCAGCGGACCGGCCACCGTACCGATCGGCGACGCGCGCGGCGGCAAGCGGGCATGCTCGACGAGATCGGCAAGGCCGATTTCGGCGAGAAAATCCGTCTGCCAGCCGCGATCCTCGTGGTTGAGATAGGTCCATTTGCAGGTGACGGTACAGGCGGAGACGGCGAGCCGGCCGGTCGCGCGCCACAGCAGGAAGTCGGCGAGGTCGAGCGCCAGCCCGTAGCGCGCCCATGCCCGCGGCAGGTGGCGCTTGAGCCACAGCAGCTTCGGCAGCTCCATCTCCGGCGACATGACGCCGCCGACATAGTCGAGCACGCGGTGGCGTGTCGCGGTGATCTCCTGCGCCTCGGCCACGGCGCGGTGGTCGGCCCACATGACGACGTTCCAGCGATCCTCGCCGCCGATCGAGACTGTAGCGGGCCGGCCGGCGGCGTCAAACAGCGCCAGCGAGCAAGTCGCGTCGAAGGCGAGGCCGGCGACGCGCGCGGACGCCACCTGGGCATCGGCGCGTGCTGCCCGCGCCGCCGCGCACACCGCCCGCCAGATTTCGTCGGACCCGTGCTCGGCGTGATCCGTCGCCGGCCGATTGATGGCGAAGGGTTGCGTCGCGCGGGCAAGCGGCCGCCCGGCAGCGTCGAACACCCC
>JACQDQ010000362.1 GCA_016201015.1 Pseudomonadota bacterium
CCGATCTCGTCGACGCCGCGCACGAGCAGGTGGACGTGCGGATTGTCGGTGTTCCAGTGATCGGCCGCGACCCAGTCCAGGCGGGTGCCGAGATCGGCTTCCATTTGCGCAGCGAGATCGCGGGTGAAGGCCCGCAGGTCGGTCATGTCACCGGCCTCCTCGGGCGAGATGATGAAGCGGAAATGGTGGCGGTCGTCCTTGCACCGCTCGGCGAAAGCGCCCGTGTCGGCGCTGTCGCTGCCGGCGTCGAACATGACGGCCTTCTCACCGTCACGGGTGACGCCGTCGCGTTTGAGATAGGAGAGATGCGCGGCGAGCGGCGCCGAGCGGAAGGCGCGGCCCTGATGGCGCGCGATGCGGGCCTTGACCACGACGCGGCGCGCGGAACTGAACAGCCGCGTCCTGCTGAAATTGATACGCCCGCGCCCAAAGGTGGATCGGCCGTAGCCCGGCGCTCTCTTACCGGGCGCGGACTGGCTGGACGTGTGGCCCGCTCTTTTGGCGGCGCGCAGCACCTGGTTGATGAAGCTCTTCGGCTTTGGCGCGCGGGTGCTGCGGATGCGGCCAGGCCGGATACGAAAGTCGCTGTCGCCGTCGCTCATCTGCGGTCTCCGGCGAGCGATCCGGCGGACAGTGCCGGCAATACCGTTGAAATCATTGGTGAAAACATTGGGCGCGGCACGCGCCCCGACCGACCGGCACGCGAAAAGCCATGCGAAAGCAATGGCTTGCGAAAGCGTAGCGAGCCGCTTTTATCTCGCCATCCGTTGGTCGTGTTTTCCTGCCGCTTCCGCCTTCCCACCTGTCCTACGCTGTCGCACCCGAGGCCACGCGCACCTGCGAATTTGCTCATCGCGGACCTCCATCGCCTGATCGCGCAACGAAGAGACCGTCCGACTGCGGTACGATTGCAGAAACATCGCGCGTGATCGGCGCAACTGGAGCATCGTCGACGCGACCACGGGACCGCGCATTTTCTGCGGCAGTTGTGCTGACCAGGCGTGCGACGAAGAGCGGCGCGCGCGTCCATGATTGCGGATCGGCAGCCGCGATACTGATCGTGCTGTCGATCTCTCCAGCGCCGACAAGGGGCGCGAGTGCCGAGACATAAGCGCGTGTCTCGGCGGGCAATGCGCTGCGGCCCGCGAGATATTCCTCGTAGCGACCGGGGCCGGCATTGTAGGCCGCGAGAAAGCCGGGCGAACCGTAGCGGTCATGCATCTCGCGCAGATAAGCTGCACCCGCCAGGATGCTGTCGTGCGGATTAGAGGGATCGTTGCCAAGCCGATGACGGACACGCAAGCCCGCCCATGTATCGGGCATGATCTCCATCAGACCCACGGCGCCAGCCCGAGAAATCGCGCTCGGGTTGCCCGCGCTTTCGACGCGCATGACGGCCCGAATCCATGCCGCCGGAATGCCGAAACGCAGCGAGGCTTGCGCAATATCGTCGATGTATGGATCGGCGCGGGACGGTCGTTCCATCGTCACGCTCTGCGCCAACGCTGCGACCGGCGGCATGGCGACGGCGAACAGGCCGGAAAACAACAGGAGCGCGATACGGACAGGCGATCCAATTCCGCGATGACGAGAGCGAGCCACCGTGCTCGCATCCGTCAAGGGCAAGGCGCACGCGCCGGTCTGCGACCACCCTTGACCGATGCTGCGCGCGACGGCCGACGGACCGTCGAGCGGGACGGAGGGATGAGACGGCCCTTCCGCGAACAGAGGGATGGTATTGTGACGCACGATTTCGCGCGTGCGCACGACAGGTCTTTGCACGGCGTCAGTCCTGCTCTTTGCGTTTCGCCGGACGGGTCCAGTGCAGCGACCACACGGTTTCGTCGTCACTGGACTGGAACAGGTTGGCGCGAATCGGCTGCCGGAACGTCGGATCATCGATGAGCAGCGAAACGTAATCGCCGGCCCTTTCGCCGGTGCGCTTCCAGCCCGCGCCAACCTCTGGCCCATCTTGATCGCCGAGATGGATGCGATAGTCCGGCGCGTTCTCGGCGCCGGAGCGTTCCGTAGCTATTAGGGTAAGGTCTCGGTACAGGAAGAGTGTGTGGAGGCGTCCGACAAAGCCCGTCTTCTCGCGTTTGAACTGACCGATCTGCGACATATGAAATCTCCTCTGCTGGGTTTGACGTGAAGGTTCAGCGCGTGGATGCGCGCCATTCGTAGCGGCCGGTCCCGTCCTCATCGGTCCAAAGCGGAACCGCGCGGCCGATAATCGAGCTCGCTGAAATCGGGCCGAAATAGCGACCATCGAGGCTGTCGCGAACTTGCGCGTTCATGAGGAAGACTTCGCCGTCATCGATCCGCCGACAGCCTCGCCAGACGGGCAGATCGCGCCCGATCCGGTCGCGTTCCAGCGCTTCGCCCATGAAAACGCCATCGACCGTGATGGAGCGTTCGTGCCTGCAAACGCGTTGCCCCCGGAGCGCGGCGACGCGCTTCATCAGCAGCGCGCCGCGACCAAGATAGCCGCGCTCATCAAGGAAGGTCGCGAGCGGCTCCGGCGGACTGACGGCGACAAGATCCCTCACTTCGAGCCGGTCCGCTGAATGAATGGCGTAGAGTCCGATGGGCATGCTGGCCGATGCGTTCCAGATGAGCGCCGGCGTGATGTGAATGAAGGACAGTCCGCCGATCATCAGCACAAGGAAGTAAGTCGTCATGACGTAGCCGAAGGGGGTCATGGCTCGGCCCTCCGGCGCAAAAGCCAGGCGCGGTGCTGCTCGCGGCTGTAGGTGCGCGGCTCGTGTCCGGTGACGAGACGATTGTGAATGTGGCGCCAATAGGCTGGCGCCGCGTCGGCCGGATCGAACTCAAGCGCCTCGATGGCGTCGATGAGCTGGAGCACGCGCTCCACCTTCGGCCAGCCATCGATCTTGAGCAGGATGTCGCCGCCTGGCCGCACGCAGGGCAACGTCTGATAGGGGTCGCCAAGTGATACCGCGCGCACGATGTCGATGCGCGAAACCACGGTGCCATAGCCGTTCGAGGCCCAGCGGATGAAGGCGAAGACAC
>JACQDQ010000044.1 GCA_016201015.1 Pseudomonadota bacterium
GGCGAAGCGCTCGCTCAGCACCAAGTCTCTGGCGGTTTCGCGCTGTTCGATGGTCGACACGGGCGGCTGGGCTTTGCTGCGGCGAAAGGGCGGCGATCCTAGGGCATGGCCAGCCGCCTCGCCACCGCGGCGGTTGCAGGGCTAGTATCGAAAGGATGCATTCCTTTCCCGCCGAATTCGCCGATCTGCTGACGCGCCGGGGCCGTCTGATTCTCGACGGCCGCGCGCCGGAGGTCGGCGGGGCGCTTGCCGATCCACGGCGCTGCTTCGTCACCATCGACGGCGCGATCGATCGCGGCAAGGCGGAAGGCTGCCGCCGGCTGCTCGACCGCCATCTGTGGCCGACGCTGACGACACTCGCCGCGCCGATCCCACCCGAATCGATCACCGGCCAGACGCGCAACTACCAGGAACGGCTGCGCAAGACCGCGCGGGTGCGGACGGCGATGCTGGAGCGCCGTGGCTCGAAGGCGTGGCAGGCGGCGGAGCGCATCGGCCTCGTCGCCATGCTCGGCTCGCCGACGTTCCGGCAGTTCACGGAGGTGATCGCCGGCCGCACCCTCGATCGGCGCCTGGGGCGGCAGGTGCTGTGCTACCGGCCGGGGGATTATGCCGGCCCGCACACGGATCACCATCCGGAGGACGCCCGCGCCGCCGGCGGCTATCTTGACGTGCATCTCACCTTCAGCAGCCAGGCGGTGGCACACCACTATCTCGTCTATGCGCGCGACGGGCATTTCAGCGAGATGGTGGATGTCAACACGGCCGGTGGCGTCACGATCTACCGCCTGCCGTTCTGGCACTACACGACGCCGCTGGTCGCCAAAGCGGGGCAGGCGCGCCAGGCCCGCCGTTGGGTGGTGCTGGGGACGTTCCTCTATGCCTAGTCGGCGGCGGCCGGGAGCGCCGCGGGCTCGTCCCTGTAGGGTCCGTGCTGCGCGAACTCGTCGAGGCGCGCCGGGCGAACGACATGCGTGCGCGGCTCGACCGCGAAATAGCCGCCGTCGCGGTCGATCAACGGAATGATGCGGTTCCGGCGCGTGAACACGCGCCGCATATAGGCCGAATGCTCCTTGATGCTGTCGTACTCCTCGTGGTCGTGGGCGAAGAGCAGCTCATAGGCGGCGATGCATTCCCGCACGAAGTCGCGGTCGACGATGCCGAGATTGCTGATCACCCAGCATTGCCGCTCGAAGATCCAGTAATAGGCGAGGCCGATCAGGCGATCGTCGCGCGTGATGTAGGGAAAGAACGGGAAGGCGCGGCACGACAGCGAGCGGTTGTCGCGCTCGCAATGACGCGCGCCCTTGCATTCGACAGCCATGCAATCCGCATGGAGCTCGGCGACGATCTGGCGGCCGGAAGCGTCGGTCGGCTCGTAACGGTGCCACAGATCGGTGCGCGACTTGAGCAGCCGCCACTCATGTTTGTCGACGATCGGCACCGCATGCTTGGTCGTGCAACACACCGGCTCGCCGCCGTTATGCGGCGCGCATTTCTTGCCGCAATCGTAGCGTGAGATCGCCGCGGTGAATTGGTCGTAGATGCGGCCGTAGAGGTCGGGGCTGGGTCGGGGCATGGGCGCGGAGTATAGCGGCGCAATCTCGCCGCATCACACCGAAATCGACTCCGCCGCCGGGACATCGCGCAGGCGTGGGACAGGCGAAAGCAGAACGGGCAGGAGCTGTGCGGCGAAGCCAATGACCGCGAACCAGATCGCGGCGCGTAGGCCGAAGGTCGTGCCGGCCCAACCGCCGAGCAGCGCGCCGAGCGGCCGCGCCCCCCAACTCAAGAATTGGATCGTCGCGCTGGCGCGGCCTTGCAGCGCCGTGGGGGTCATCGCCTGGCGCAGGCTCAACTGGTGCACGGTCCAGATCATCGGGCCGAAGCCGAGCAGGAACAGGCCGGTGCCGAGGAACAGCACGGAAGCTGCGCCGGGAACGGCAAGCGCGAAAAGCGGGCAGGCGAGCGCCGAGAGAACCGGCCCGGTCAGGATTGTTGCGCCGAGCGTCGCGTGGCGCCGCAGCGGCTGGGCGCTCCAGGCACCGGCGATCATGCCGACGCCTTGCATCGCCAGCACGCCGGCCACTGCCTGCGGCGACAGCCCCAAATCGCGCACGGCGAACAGCACCAGAACCGTCATCAGCGTGAAGCAGGAGAGATTCCACAACATGGCACAGAGGCCGAAGGCCCGCAGAATGGGGTTGCGGAAGACGAAGCCGATGCCCTCGCCGACGGCGCGCAGGAACGGCGTCGGCCGGCCCGACTCGCTCGGCACCGCCTCCGGCACGCGGATCGTCGCCAACAGCGCGGCCGAAGCAAGATGCGCCAGCGGGGCGATGGCGATGGCGAAGACCGGCGCGGCGAACCGCAGGATCGCGCCGGCGAGGCTCGGCCCTGCGGCCGCGGCAGCCGAGCGGCCGAGCTCCAGCTTGGCATTGCCTTCGACGATCTGGTGCCGCGCGATCAGGCTCGGCAGGTACGATTGATAGGCGGTGCTGTAGAACAGAGTCGCGGTCGCCGCCAGCAGCGCGACCAGGCAGAGCAATTCGATTGTCAGCCCGCCGAGCAGCCCGCTTGCGGGAATCGACAGCAGCAGCGCCGCGCGCGTGAGATCGGCGGCAATCATCGTGCGCCGCCGCCGCAGGCGATCGACCCAGACGCCGGCGCCCAATGCCAGCACCAGGAACGGCAAGGTCTGCGCGGCGTTGAGCCAGCTCATCTGCCAGGGCGTCGCGTCGAGCGCGACGGCGGCGATGAGCGGCAGCGCGACGAGCGTGGTTTGCTCGCCGAGCTGCGTCGTGGTCTGGGCCGCCCAGAAGCGGCGGAAGCCGGGTTGGCGCAGAAGCGAAGGCGTCGTCATGGTCGCGAATCCGCCGAATGATCGTGGAAGATGAGGGCCAGGCTAGCGACGATGCACGCCACCAAGCCACCCGCTTCTTGCGCGTAATTGCCGCCCCATCACTTCGTCATGGCCGGGCCGGCGCGAAGCGCCGCGACCCGGCCATCCATTTGGATCGGCAAATTAGAAAAATTCGTGGCTGGGACGGCCGAAGGCCGCCCAGGGGACAAGCCCGCGCATGACGGATTATATTTGGCAGGTTTGAATCTGGCTGCCGAGACAGGACGTCGGATGCCGACGATCACCATTCATCGTGCCAAAGCTAAGCTGTCGACACTGATCGACCGTGCCTGTGCTGGGGAAGATATTATCATTGCCAGTCGGCAAAAGTCGGCGGTGCGATTGGAGCCAGTCGACGGCGGGAAGAAGCGTAAATTCGGCGCCATGAGGGGGCGAGCGCGGACGGGGCCGGCTTTGTTCGGCCCCCTCCCTGATGACGAATTGTCGGGCTGGTAGTGATAGTACGAATGCGATGAAACTCGACTAAAGCATGCGCAACACCCGTGTCTCGCGAATCTCGCGATCTTCCAGCGCGAGGACGGTCGGCACGCTGTAGCGCGCCAGTTCTTCGATGCCGTCGCGCGGCGCATAGGCGCGGCCGGGCTCGCCGATCAGCACCAGCGTCCCGCCCGCCGCCGCCGCGCGTAGCCAGGCGATGACGCGCTCCGCCATCGGCCGCTCGTAGCAGACGTCGCCGGCGAGAATCACGTCCCAGGCCGTCGCCGCATCGCTCAGAAGATCGGCGCTGGTCACCGCGACCGTCACTTCGTTGAGCGCCGCGTTGAGGCCGATCGCCGCGGCGGCGAACGGATCGATATCGGCGGCAGTGATCCGCGCGGCGCCGGCCTCGGCCGCGGCGATGGCGATGAGCCCGCCGCCGGCGGCGAAATCGAGCACGCGACGGCCGCGCACGATTTCCGGATGATCGAGCACGTGGCGGGCCAGTGCCTGGCCGCCGGGCCAAGCGAAAGCCCAATAGGGCGGCGGCAGGCCGGATTCGTGCAGCGACGCCTCGGTCGCCTCCCATAGCACCGTCGCTTCGCCCGCGAGCTGCAGGCGGATTTCCGGCACCAACGTCGGTGCGCCGATGGCGGTGTGGGCGCGAATGAAGTCGGCGAGTACCTGCGGCGCGTGAATCGCCGTCACGCTGTCGCCGCGAGCCGGCCGACGATGACCCCGGCAAGCACAAGCCAGCCGAATAAGCGGTTCGACTTGAACTTGACGAGACAATCCGGCGGCTGATCGAGATCGACGGTGAGCGCCTGCCAGGCGAGCTGCGCCGCGCCCACCGTCAGCAGCGCCCAATACGGCCAGGCGAGTCCGGCGGCGATGCCGGCCGCGCTCAGAAGCATCACCGCCGCGAGATAGAATCCGAATAGCGCCGGGCGCGTCGCCTGCTTGAGGAACAGCGCCGACGACTTGATGCCGACCAGCATATCGTCGGCCTTGTCCTGGTGCGCGTAGATCGTGTCGTAGCCGAGGGTCCAGGCGATGCCGGCGGCATAGAGGAGAATTGCCGGCAGTCCGAGCCCGAAATTGACCGCGGAATAGCCCATCAGCGCGCCCCAGTTGAAGGCGAGGCCCAGGAAGAATTGCGGCCACCAGGTGATGCGCTTCATCAGCGGGTAGGTGAAGACGAGCAGCAGCGACAGCACGCCGAGAATAATCGTCGGGCGATTGAAGGTCAGCAGAACCGCCAGACGCCCGAGGGGATCGGCCGGTCGGCCGTGCGCGCGACGCGGGCGTCGAAGCCGCGATCGACGATGTCGTTGTAGGTGCAGCCGGCGCCGCGCATGACGATGGCCCCGAGGCCGAAGGCGGCCAGCAGCCACAGGCTCGGCCAGCCGGGCGAGGCGAGCGCCACGCCCCACCAGCAGGGGAACAACAACAGCCAGGTGCCGATCGGCCGGTCGAGGCGGGCGAGCCGCAGGTAGGGCCGCAGCGCCAGCGGCGTCCAGCGGTCCAACCAGCCGTTCTTGGGAATGTCGCTCGCCGTGGTTCCGACCGCTCCGGCCATGGTCTATCTTACCAAGCGGCGGGCGACAAAGGACAGGAGATGGCGGAACGCGAGCGGGTCAAGGCGCGGCTCCATGTCGAACAGAGCCTGGCGGTAGCGACGCTCGGCCTCGACGCGGCGCGCGCCCATTATCTGCGCCACGTGCTGCGGCTCGAGCGCGGCGACCGCATCGCCGTGTTCAACGGCCGCGACGGCGAGATGGCGGCGCGCATCGACGGCTTCGGCAAGGGCTGGTGCACGCTGTCGCTCGAGGAAAAGCGCCGCGACGTGACGCCCGAGCCCGATCTGTGGCTGGTCTTCGCGCCGATCAAGCGGGCGCGGCTCGATTTCCTGGCCGAGAAAGCGACCGAGCTGGGCGTCGCCGCGCTGTGGCCCGTGTTCACCCAGCGCACGATCGTGTCGCGGGTCAATACGGAGCGCCTCCTCGCCACTTGCGTCGAGGCGGCGGAGCAGTCCGAACGTCTCACCGTACCGACGATCCATGCGCCGGCGGCGCTCGAGGCGGTGCTGGCGCGCTGGCCGAGCGGGCGGCGCATCCTGATGTGCGACGAGACCGGCGGCGGGGCGCCGCTGGCCGACGTGCTGGCGCGCCAGGGCACGGACGGCCCTCACGCCGTCTTGACCGGACCCGAGGGCGGCTTCGCGCGCGGCGAGCTTGACGCGCTGCGGAAACTGCCCTTTGTTACGCCCATCGGCCTGGGGCCACGCGTGCTCCGGGCGGACACGGCAGCACTTGCCGCGCTTGCGGCATTTCTGGCGCTGTCCGGGGACCGGTTGCGCTCGCCGCCGCCACGTGCCCACGCGTCGTAAGCCACATCACACCGGAAGTACCGAATGTCCGCTCCTCCCAAGTCCGGCGGCGTCCCGATCACCGACCGTCGACAGCTCGTTCAATATCTTGCCGATGGCAGCAAGCCGAAGGATCGCTGGCGTATCGGCACCGAGCACGAGAAATTCGCCTTCCGCCTCGACGATCTGCGACCGGTTCCCTACAACGGCGCGGACGCCTCGATCCGTGCGCTGCTCGAGGGCATGACCCGTTTCGGCTGGGAGGCGGTGCTCGAGGAGGGCAAGCCGATCGCGCTGACGCGCGACGACGGCAGCGTCACGCTCGAGCCGGGCGGGCAGGTCGAGCTGTCCGGCGCGCCGGTGGTGACGATCCACCAGACCTGCGACGAGGTCAGCCAGCATCTCAACGAGGTGAAGCTAGTGGCGGCCGAGCTCGGCATCGGCATGGTCGGCCTCGGCTTCAATCCGAAATGGCGGCGGGAAGACATCCCGTGGATGCCCAAGGGCCGCTACAAGATCATGGGCGCCTATATGCCGAAGAAGGGCAAGCTCGGCCTCGACATGATGCTGCGCACCTGCACGGTGCAGGTCAATCTCGACTATGCCTCGGAAGCCGACATGGTGCGCAAGTTCCGCGTTGCGCTGGCCTTGCAGCCGGTGGCCACCGCGCTGTTCGCCGATTCGCCGTTCACGGAAGGCAGGCTCAACGGCTTCATGAGCTATCGCAGCCATGTGTGGACCGATACCGATCCCGACCGCTGCGGCATGCTGCCCTTCGTCTTCGAGCCCGGCATGGGCTTCGAGCGTTACGTCGACTACATCCTCGGCGTGCCGATGTATTTCATCTATCGCAATGGCCGCTACATCGATGTCAGCGGCCAGTCGTTCCGCGACTTCATGGCCGGCCGGTTGCATAACGTCGCCGGCGAGATGCCGATGATCGGCGACTTCGTCGACCATCTGACCACCGCGTTTCCCGAGGTGCGGCTGAAGCGCTTTCTCGAGATGCGCGGCGCCGATGGCGGCCCGTGGGGGCGGCTTTGTGCGCTGCCGGCGCTGTGGGTCGGGCTGCTCTATGACGAGTCGGCGCTCGATGCGGCGGCGGAGTTGATCAAGGATTGGACGATCGAGGAGATGACGGAGCTGCGGCGCCTGGTGCCCCGCATGGCGCTGAAGACGCCGTTCCGCAAGGGCACGCTGCAGGACGTGGCGATCCAAGTGGTCGAGATCGCGCGCGCCGGGCTCAAGCGCCGCGATCGTCGCGACCGCATTGGCGAGCGCGACGAAAGCCATTTCCTCGACCCGCTGGTCGAGATCGCCGCGAGCGGCCGCTGTCCGGCCGAGGAAAAGATCGAGAAGTTCAACGGCGCCTGGGGCGGCAGCGTCGACCCGCTGTTCGGCGAATACGCGTATTGAATGGCGGCGGCTACGGCTTGATGTAGGTGTAGCCCTGCATCTGCAGATGCGAGATCTCGGCGACGCCCGAGGGCACGATGTCCTCTTGGTCGACATCGTAGAGCTCGTCGCGGCCGATCTTGCGGCTATCGAGCGTATTCTTGCAGACCAGGAAATCGACGCGCTGGCCCTTCAAGCTGGCAATCGTCGCCTGCAGCCGATCGTCGGTCTTCGCCGAGCGGACGAGATTCAACCCGTCGCCGTGCATCACCACCTTGATCTCGATATTGGCCTCGCCGACAGCGTTGATGTGATTTTGAATGTTGCCCATCGCACCGCGGTAGTAGCGGGCGTCCTGACCGCCGTCGAGGTCGATGTGGTAGACGACCTTCTGCTTGCCGTAGCGATCCTGCGCCGGCGACGGCGCGGCGCCGAGACTGAGCCCGATCAGCGTCGCGAGCAA
>JACQDQ010000045.1 GCA_016201015.1 Pseudomonadota bacterium
AAGGAGGTGGTCGCCACGGTCGCGGCGGGCGAGGAGGTGTCGCCGGCGACGACCTTGCGCCAGCGCTATGTGGGCGAGAGCGCGCTGGTCAACTTCATCGCCGATGGGCTGGTCGCGCGCAGCGCCGAATTTCCGCAAGGCGCGGTCGATCTCGCCATCGTCAACTCGACCGCGGTCGCCGACGGCATTCCGCCGCGGGGGCCGCTCACCTTCCAGCATTGGTATGGCGTCATGCCGTTCGCCGATTGCCTGCAGGTCGGCAGGCTCAGTGGGCGCCAGCTTCGCGAAATCCTCGACAACAACGCCAAGCGCATCGTCCGGCCGGAGGAGCTGGCCGGCGCGGCGCCGCCGAATCTCAAGGCCTATGTCTCGCGCGGCTTCCTGCACTTCTCGGCCGCCTTGCGCTACGCGATCCGCCTCGGCGGCGCGGCGCGCGAGGCGACGGCCGAGCGCATCACGCTGTTCGGCGCGCCGATCGAGGATTGCCTCGATCGCACGCTCAGCGTCGCCTTCACCAATTATCTCGGCGCCGGGGCCTACGGCGAATCGTGGAACGGCAAGCCGATCGGCGGCGGCGTGCCGGGCGCCATCCCGTCCTACGATCTCCGGCGCCTCGACAAGCACGATCTCGGCCTCGTCTTCCGCAACGAGATCGTCGCCCATATCCGCGCGGCGGGCACGATCGGCGCCGCCACCGGCGCGCGACTCGACGGCCGGCTCGAGGTGGTCGCGTAGCCTTTCACGCGCCGACCGGTGGAGGGGTTCAGCCCCACCCCCGCAGTCGACTCGGCTCGCGCCAGGCGCAGGGTTCTGATAGAGTGCTTTCGAATCCGAGTACAACCGGATCGTGTTACGCCGGATCGGTTTGAACCCCTGAATTGGGAGGTTTCAAACATGCGCGTGCGTGTAGTCTCCGCTTTGGCATTGCAATTTTCAGCTGTCGTTGCTGTGGTACTTGCTACCGGACTGGCCGCGCCGGCGCGCGCCGATCCGCCGCCGGTTACGGTGAACGATCCGACTGTACCTGAGCCCACCACATTCCCACCCGATCAAAAGCCGGCCGATCTCCCGGCAAATGAGGACGCTGATACGAAAATCGTGCCGAAAGTGACGGCCGGCGATTTTCAATTCACCTTCGACGGAACGCAGATCAAGTTCATTTCACTGACCGGGGTCGCGGTCGATGCGACAATCTCCGTCCGGCTGCCTACCAACGCCGATCCGACCCTGAAAGGTCACGAGCAGGGTCACGTCGATTTGTACACAGAGGAATATAAGCGCCTGGCCAAGGCCAAGGCGGAAGACACGTTTCGCAACTTCGTCGGCACGAAGGTCCCGGTGCCCGGCGCCACGGCACAGGAGCGTAAGCAGAACTCCCAAGACACAGCCGACAAGGCGGTCGCGGCCCTTGAAAAGCGAGCGGCGCAGGGAATTGCCGATCAGACCGATACCCTGAACAAGAAATACGACAAACTCACCGACAGCGGCACCAGTAAGACGGTAAATACCGCCGACGGCAAGGCGGCTGCCAAAAAGGAGCTGGGCCTTGCCCAGGCGTCGGGATTGAAACCGCTCGTCCCCCTCGACGGCTTTGCCAGTGCGGCGTCCGGACCCGCCTTGGTCACGCTCGACCCCGACAGCTTCCGCCTGTCATTCGACATGTCCGGCGGCGCCGTCGCGTTCACAAGCTGCGGTGGCGATCCGCTCGACGGCGCAACGATCTCGATCGGTTCGCTGCAGGTTATCGGCCAGCAGGAAAACGGGACGATGCGATTGGGCTCTGGCGAGCTCAATATCGCGTCCGGCGATTCCACTTTGCTACACGGCTATCTATGGGAAATGGCCTATATGCCGTCGAGCCTGCCGGGCTTTGCCGGCATGATTCAGGGCTATCTCGACATCCCACCGCCCTTCACCGGCGCCGGCATCACCAATAGCATCGGCTCGTGTTTCCTCGACCAGGAGCAGGCTCTGTTCGACACCGATTCGACGGCGGCAATGTCGACGTTCTGGTTGTTCACCAACGACCTCATGTTCGGCGATGACGGTCAGGTCGCCACGTTTGCGTCCGTCGGCATGATGCTGATCGGCGCCGCCGACATCGCCGAGCCGGGAACTCTCGCGCTGTTCGGCGCCAGCCTCGTCGGCCTCGGTCTGCTGCGCCGCCGGCGTTCTTAGCCCCAGCCGCGTCGCCGATGGGGCGCCGGGTAAGAACGATTTGTAGTTAGATTAGAGACCACAGATTGTTAGAAAAACGGCGAATGACGGCCGCATTCAGAAAACATTGGCGTGTCGTATGTCTTCATTTCGTTCTTGACAATGGAACTCTACAAGCGTATAAGAACGTAAAGTTCCTATTGCATCGAAGCGGAGGCGGTCGTGACGCCAGAGGAAAGACAGGTCGAGCGCGAGATTTGGATCGCCCTCGAACGCCTGGTGACGCGGATGGAGAATTTCTTCGCCGCGCGGCAGGCGGCGCAGAAATACCGCGACGATCAGGCGCGCTGGGAGGCCGGCTCGCCTGGAAGCATCGGCGGCCAATTCGCGCCGGAGAACGGCGGCACCGCCCACGGCAACTATCTGCGCACCGGCCGGCGGCCCGTGCAGCTCGCCTTCGCCGGCGACGACGCGCAGCTTGCACAGGTGCTCCAGTCGACCCAGTCCTTTGGCCCGCGTCCGGCGGCGGACACAAAATGCGAAGACTATGACACCTACTATCCGTCCGATCGGCCGCCGCTGCTGTCGCCGATCCGCTTTTCCGGTTTCCCGGCCCAGACGGAACCGAATTGGTTCAACGGGCCGTCAAAGACGTGATCGACAGCCTCCCTGACGATGTGCGGCAACGTCACCGAGAGAGCTATCGCCGATTCTTGGTGATGGCCTGATGGATCAGGCGGCGGCTTGGGCTTGAGGCGCGTCGGGGTTGGCGGCGACCTCGATGCCGTCGGCGA
>JACQDQ010000046.1 GCA_016201015.1 Pseudomonadota bacterium
GCCCTGCCGCGAGCATGGCATTTCGCCTCGATGTCGGCGAGCGTCTCGGCTCCGTAGATGGCCGTTTCGCCGACGCCGTAGAGATTGAGGTTGGGCCCGTTGACAATCAACGCGGTCCGTCCCGCCCGGCGCGCCGGCCGTTTGCTCTTCTTCGCTGCCGTCATTCATCTCCCCCAAATATGCGATTACACGATGCTGTGAATCGGTCTGCGCGATGATACCGGCGGCGGCGATCGGCGGCCATATCCCTTTCCCGGGTGCTGCCGATTTGCTAAGACAATTCGGGGCTTTCAGCAAATGTCGCGTGCCGCGCTTCGGCGCAAGCCGGGCGGCGCGCGCGCCGAGGCGCCGAGGCGCCGGGGGAGCCGCGCAGCAAAAAGATTCGTGCGCAAATGCTGTGCATGCGCACGCGCGATATCGAACCGATGGCAGAGGAGGGCGACACGTGAGGAAGATTCTTTTCGTTGCATCGTTGGCGCTCGTCGCGGCTCTCGCCGCCGGCGAGGCGGGCGCGCAGAATAAGATTTCGGTCAGCTCATGGGGCGGCAGCTGGAAGGACATGGTTGCCGATACCATCGGCAAGAAGTTCACGGCCGAGACGGGCGCGCAGGTTGAATATGTGACCGGCGGCACGATCGATCGTCTCAACAAGACCAAGCTGGAGAAGGGCAATCCGGAGACGGATCTTGTCCTGACGACGTCCCATGTCGGCTGGCTTTACGTTTCCGACGATCTGTTCGAGCGACTCGATCTGTCGCGGGTTCCCAATGCGGCGAAGATGTTCCCGGAGGCGAAGATCAGCCCGTACCATGTCGGATTGTGGTCGTATGTCTACACCATCGGCTAGATGGACCTGAAGCCCAACATCAAGGCGTACTATTCATCCGATGCCACCAGCCAGGAGAAGATCGCCAACGGCGAAACGCCGGTGCAGGTGCTGCTGTCCGGCAACGCCTTTCACATGATGTCGCAGGGCGTGAAGATCAATCTCGTGATCCCGAAGGAGGGGGCGATCGTCGGCATCGACACGCTGGCGATCAACAAGGGGACCAAGAAGCTCGATCTCGCCTACAAATTCATCAACGCGGCGCTCGATCCCGAGGTTCAGGGACAGATCATCCAGATCAAGAAGATGGGCCCGATGAATTCGGACACCAAGGTGCCGGCCGACATCGCCAAGCTGCCCGGCGTCTTCACCACCGCGCAGCAATGGAAAGAGCAGGCGATCGTCATCGACCACAAGCTGCGCTCGGAGATGATGGGCGATTGGCGGACGTGGTTCACCGAGAACATCATCGCCAAGTAGGCATACCGGCATAGCGCCCGCCCCGGTCGCGAACTGGGGCGGGCGCGTTCGCCCGATGCGCGTCCAGCGCTCGCCGTTCTTCTATTGGTTCGTGCTGCCGTCGGCGACGCTGGCGATCGTTTTCGCCGCGGCGATGATCGCGCTGCTGCAATACAGCCTGCGCCAGCACATCCCCGGCTCGCTGGTCGTCGGCGGCTTCACGCTCGACAACTTCGCCCGCATGGCGAAATGGGTGTATGCGCGGGTCTTCGTCGATACCCTGCTGCTGTCGTTCTACACCGCGCTGCTCAATCTGCTGCTCGGCTATCCGCTCGCCTACGCCTTGATCCGCTCGCGGTCCGCGTGGCTCAAAGGAGTCATCTTCATCGCCACCATCGCGCCGCTGTTCACCGGCGACATCGTCAGGACCTATTCCTGGATCATCGTCCTCGGCAACAACGGCTTCGTCAACGTGGTGCTCAAGGAGCTGGGCATCATCACGACCTCGCTGCAGATGCTCTACACGCCGTTCGGCGTGGTCGTCGCGCTGGTGCAGTACTCGATGCCGGTGATGGTCATCATCCTCGCCGCGGCGATCAGCCACATCGATGTCGATTACGAGAAGGCGGCGGCGAGCCTCGGCGCGAACCCGCTCAAGGTGTTCGTCAATGTCACCCTGCCGCTGTCGCTGCCCGGAATCCTGTCCGGCTTCATCACGATCTTCGCCTGGACGCTCAGCGCCTTCGCCACGCCGCAATTGGTCGGCGGCGGCAAGGTCAACATGATCGCCAACATGGTCTACAACGTCGGCTTCTCCAACTTCGACTTCCCGTTCGCCGCGGTGCTGAGCTTGACGGCGCTGGGGCTGACCATGGGGCTGCTTACACTCTTGCGCCTGAGCGTTCGCCGCTTCGAGCATGTCGGGCTGCACTGATGCGTCGTGCGACCCGGCGCAGACTGTGGCGGCTGTCGGCGGGAGCGGTGCTCGGCGCCATCCTGCTTTACCTGACGATCCCGTCGCTCGTCGTCATCATGGCCGCCTTCAACGACAAGGCGATCCTGTCGTTTCCGCCGCAAAACCCGTCGCTGCGCTGGTTCGTCAAGGCCTACAACTACGACGATTTTCGCAAGGGCTTCTATAACGGCCTGCTGGTGACCGGCTGGGCCTCGGCCATCGCGCTCGCCGTCGGCACGACCTTCGCCTACGCCATCGACCGCTTCAGCTTCCGCGGCAAGGCGACGCTGGAGACGATCCTGCTGTCGCCGCTGGTCATTCCGCATTTCACGGTCGGGCTGGCGTTCCTGATTCTCGCGGCGCAGCTCAACGTTACGCGGACCTTCAGCCTGGTGGTCGTCACGCATGTCGTCCTGGTGCTGCCGTTCGTGCTGCGCTGCGTCTATGTCTCGCTCAAGAACATCGACACGGCGCTCGAGCGCGCCGCCGTCAGTCTCGGCGCGCCGCCGCTCGCCGTGCTTTTGCGGATCGACTTGCCGCTGCTGGCGCCGGGCCTCGCCGGCGGCTGGCTGTTCGCGGCGATCCTCTCGTTCAACGAGTTCACCGCCTCGCTGTTCGTCACCGGCCAGCGCACCCAGACCCTGCCGGTGGCGATGTACACCTATATCCGCGAGTATGCCGACCCGTCGCTGGCGGCGATTTCGGCCGTCTTCATCGTCGCCACGGCGATGATTCTGGTCCTGGCGGATCGCTTCCTCGGCCTGAAGCGGCTGCTGGCGATCGAGGCGGGCCGATGAGCGGCGACAACGCGGTGCGACTGGAGGCGGTGTCGAAGCGCTTCGGCCCGGTGACCGCGGCTTCCGACATCACGCTCGATGTCCGGCGCGGCGAGTTCCTGACTCTGCTCGGCCCCAGCGGCTGCGGCAAGACGACCTTGCTCAATCTCATCGCCGGCTTCGTCGAGCCGGACCGCGGCGACATCTACATCGACGGGCAGCGCGTCACCGAAACGCCTCCCTATCAGCGCTCGCTCGGCGTCGTCTTCCAGAACTACGCGCTGTTCCCGCATATGAGCGTGGCGCAGAACGTCGCCTTCGGCCTCAAGATGCGCAAGGTCGGTGCTGGCGAGATCCGTGCCCGCGTGCAGCAGGCGCTCGACATCGTCCACCTCGCCGGACTCGGCGAGCGGCGCCCGCGCCAGCTTTCCGGCGGCCAGCAGCAGCGCGTGGCGCTGGCCCGCGCGCTGGTCGTCGATCCCAAGGTGCTGCTGCTCGACGAGCCGCTCTCGGCGCTCGACAAGAATCTCCGCGCCGAGATGCAGGTTGAGCTCAAGCAGATTCAACGGCGGGTCGGGGTGACGACCGTCTTCGTGACGCACGACCAGGGCGAGGCGCTGAGTCTATCCGATCGCATTGCCGTCATGTCCGACGGCGCCATCCTGCAGTTGGCGACGCCCGCCGGCGTCTATCGCCGGCCGGCGAGCAGCTTCGTCGCGTCGTTCATCGGCAACGTCAATCGCCTGTCGGCGCGATTGGCGGCGATCGACGGCGGTACCGCGCGGGTGGAGGTCGCGGCGGGCGGCAGCGTCGACGTGCCGCTCGAGCGCTGCGGCGTCCGCACGCCCGGCCGCGACGTTCTCTTATATGTGCGGCCGGAATCCTTGCGGCTGGCACGGGAAGGCGAGGTCACGGCCGCGCTCGCCGCGGGCACGGTCCAGGCGCATGTCTTTCAGGGGACGCATGTCGATGTCTATGTCGACTGCGCCGGGCTCGGTCTGGTCAACGTACGGGCGGCAAGCCTCGATACGGCGGAGCGCTGGCCGGTCGGCCGGCGCGTTGCCGTGCAGGGCGACATGGCCGAGGCGTTCGTCTTCGCGCGCGACGAGGCACCGCCGACATAGCCGTCACGTCGAGGCCGCCGCGTCCTTCCTCCAATCGGTGGCGAATTTCCGCACGATCGACGGGCCGACAGGCAGCGGCGGGTATTTCGGCGGACTGCCGGGCCCGTTGCAACTCGGCAGGCATTCGACGACCGCGTCGAAGTCGGGGATCGCGAAATAGGGGACGGAGAACCGCTCGCGGCCCGAGGCATTGATCACGCGATGCGGGGTCGAGGCGAAGCGGTCGTTGGTCCAGCGCGCCATCATGTCGCCGATATTGATGACGAAGCTGCCGGCAATCGGCGGCGCCGCGATCCAGCCGGGGCCGCTTTGCACCTGCAGGCCGCCGACGTCGTCCTGTGCCAGCATGGTGAAGGCGGTGGCGTCGGCGTGCGGGCGGATGCCGAATTGCCGCTCCGGCGCCAGGGGCGGATGCGGCGGATAGTGGAGCAGGCTGACCTGCGTCAGCGGCTTGCGGTAGAAACTCAGGAAATAGGTCTCGTCGAGATCGAGCGCGAGCGCAAAGGCGCGCAGCACGTGCCGCGCGAGATTTTCGACCTCCTCGAAATATTCGATCAGCGTCTCGCGCCAGCCCGGCATTCCCGCCGGCCATTGGTTGGGTTGATGCATGCGGTCGCCGGCGACGAGGTCGGGATCGTCGGGCGGCAGCTCCCGCTGGTATTTGAATGCCTCGTTGACGTCGGGCGCGTCGGTGTTGGCGTAGTGCCGCGCATAGAGCGGCTGATAGCCGCGCGTGCGCCGCGGCGTGATGCGGATGTCTTCGGCCATGCGCAGCGCTTCGGATTGCGTGAAGAAGCGCCGTGCCGCGGCGAACACGGCGTCGATCTTGGCGAGCGGTATGCCGTGATCGGCGAGATAGAAGAATCCCACCGTCTCGCAGGCCCTGCCGATCTGTCGGGCAACGATCTGCCGGGCTTCGCGCGGTCCGCCGCGAAATGGGCCGAAATCGATGAGAGGAATGTGGTCCATCGACGGTTACCTCGCCTGCATCGCCGTGTCGCTCGTTCAGCGGCGATAGAGAGTCTGCGGATCGATTACGACTTCGGCGATCGTTTCCAGGTGCCCGCCGCGGACGGCGCGGAAGAAACAGTTTCGGCGCCCGGTGTGGCAGGCCACGCCCGCCTGATCGACCAGCAGCAGCACCGTATCGCCGTCGCAATCCAACCGCAGCTCGACCAAGTGTTGCGCATTGCCCGACGTTTCGCCCTTGCGCCACAGCCGCAGCCGCGATCGGGACCAATAGCAAACCTCGCCGGTGCGCAGCGTCTCCTCGAGCGCCGCCCGGTTCATCCAGGCCAGCATGAGGACCTCGCCGGTGTCGTGCTGCTGCGCCACGGCCGGAACCAGGCCTTCGGCGTTGAAGGCGATCTGCGGCAGGATCGCGGCCAGATCGGGTGTGGGCGGGGCCATCGTAAATGCTTAGGGACAGCGGAAAATCCTATCATGACACCGTTCAATATGCCCGCCAACCGCGCCTTGAGCCGCCGCGGCGGACTGTGTTAGGTTTGTGACAAGACGCGTAGACCGGCGTTAGTCCGGCAGTGGGGAAGTTTCAACTGGCCGGGAGCGTTGGTCGACCGCGTCGCAGGTCAAAACCTTAATACAGGGAAGGTAACATGAAGAAGTTCATCGGACTCGCCGCAGGCGCGGCGGTGGCGTTGGTGGCCGGGGCAGGCGCCGTACAGGCGCAGGGCCAATCGACGCTCGATGCGGTCAAGGCCAAGGGATTCGTGCAGTGCGGCGCCAACGGCAGCGTGGTGGGCTTCGGGGCGCCGGACAGCAAGGGCGAATGGAAGGGCCTCGATGTCGATGTCTGCCGCGCCGTGGCGGCGGCGATATTCGGCGACGCCAGCAAAGTGCGTTACACGCCGCTGACGGCGCAGCAGCGCTTCACAGCCATTCAGTCGGGCGAGGTCGATCTGCTGGTGCGCAACACCACCTGGACGTTGCAGCGCGACACGGCGCTCGGCCTCGATTTCGTCGGCGTCAACTTCTACGACGGCCAGGGCTTCATGGTGCCGAAGAAGCTCGGCGTGAAGAGCGCCAAGGAGCTGGGCGGCGCGACAGTGTGCGTGCAGCCGGGCACGACGACCGAGCTCAATCTCGCGGACTATTTCCGCGCCAACAAGATTGACTTCAAGCCGGTCGTCATCGAAAAGCTTGAGGAAAACGTGGCTGTCTACCTCGCCGGCCGCTGCGATGTTTTCACTACGGACGTCTCCGGGCTCGCTTCTGTACGTTCGACGCAGCTTCCCGTCCCGGCCGACCACTTGATCTTGCCCGAAGTGATTTCCAAGGAGCCGTTGGGGCCTGCCGTGCGCCATGGCGACAATCGCTGGGGGGATGTTGTGAGATGGTCATTCTTCGCCATGCTGGAAGCGGAGGAGTACGGCCTCACCTCGAAGAATATCGACGAGCATATGAACAGCCCGAATCCGGGAATTCAGCGCTTCGTCGGGCTCACCGGCGACTACGGCAAGATGCTCGGGCTCGACAACAAATGGTCCTATAACATCATCAAGCAGGTCGGCAACTACGCCGAATCCTACGAGCGGAACGTCGTGCCGCTCGGCATCGAGCGCGGCATCAACAAGCTGTGGAAAGATGGCGGTCTGATGTACGCGCCGCCGCTGCGATAAGGCGATTTCGGAACCGCCGCCCAGCCAACCCGGGCGGCGGTTTCATTTCCGCCAGCCGGTTCCGGCCGCTTTAGCCGATCCGCAATCCCTCGCCGCAGGAGTGCGCGATGGCCACCAACCTCCAAGCCACGGTGCGACGACGGCCGCCGCCGACGCATCGCCTGTCGCTGAACGACCCCGTCGTCCGCGCCGTGATTTACCAGATCGTCGTAGTCGGCGGCGTTCTTTTGCTCGCCTGGTATCTGATCCATAACACCCTGGCCAATCTCGAGACCCGCAAGATCGCCACCGGGTTCGCCTTCCTGCAGCGCGAGGCCGGCTTCGCCATCGGCGAATCGCTGATCGAGTTCGCGCCGGCCGACACCTATTTGAAGGCGTTGATCGTCGGCGTCCTCAACACGCTGCGGGTGGCTGTCGTCGGCATCGTGCTGGCGACGATCCTCGGCACCTTCCTCGGCATCGCACGGCTGTCGCGCAATTGGCTGCTGGCCAAGGCAGCCTCGGTCTATGTCGAATTCATGCGCAACATTCCGTTGTTGCTGCAGCTGTTCTTCTGGTACGTGGTGATCACGGAGAGCCTGTCCGGTCCGCGCGAGGCGGTCAACCTGATGCCCGGCGTCTATCTGTCGAACCGCGGCTTCAGGTTCCCGACGCCGGTCGACCATCCAGTGTTCAGCTACATGTTCGTCGCCTTGCTGCTGGGCGTGGTCGCCAGCATCTTCGTGTCGCGCTGGGCAAAGCGCCGGCAAGAGGCGACCGGCGCGCAGTTTCCGACGATCTCGGCATCGATCGGGCTCGTCCTCGGCCTGCCGTTGCTGGTGTTCCTTTTGGCTGGCGCTCCGCTGACGATGGATTGGCCGACGCTGCGCGGGTTCAACTTTGTCGGCGGCGCCTCGCTGACGCCGGAATTCGTCGCGCTGCTTGTCGGCCTCGTCACCTACACTGCGGCGTTCATTGCCGAAATCGTCCGCAGCGGCATCCTCGCCGTGAGCAAGGGACAGTGGGAGGCGGCGGGGGCGCTGGGCCTCCGGCGAAGTCTGATTTTACGCAATGTCGTGTTGCCGCAGGCCATGCGCGTCATCGTGCCGCCGATGACCAGCCAGTATCTCAATATCACCAAGAATTCCTCCCTGGCGGTGGCGATCGGCTATCCCGATCTTGTCTCCATCGCCAACACGACGCTCAATCAGACCTGGCAGGCGATCGAAGGCATCGCCCTGATCATGGCGGTCTATCTGACGGTGAGCCTGTCGATCTCCGCCTTCATGAATTGGTACAACAAGCACATTGCCTTGGTGGAGCGGTGAGATGACAGCCAATCCGACCGTTCAAGCCAAGCCGCAGGCGCTGATCGATGGCGGTTTTCCCGCCGGCGGCCTGATGAGTCTGCCGGCCGTGCAGTGGGCGCGCGCCAACCTGTTCAGCAACTGGATCAATACCGCAGTCACGCTCGTCTTTGCTTACTTCATTCTCAAGGGCCTGTTCGGGTTCTTGAGCTGGGGCGTATTCAACGCCATATGGTCCGCGCCCGATTCCCGCCTCTGCCGCGAGGCCAAGGGAGTCGGCGCCTGCTGGGCGCTGATCACCGAGAAGTACCGCTTCATCCTGTTCGGCACCTACGCCTATGACGAGCAATGGCGGCCCGCCATCGTCATCGTGATTTTCATCGCGCTCTATGTCGCGAGCGCGATGCGGCGATTTTGGAACCGCAATCTCGTATTCATCTGGGTGGGCGGCCTCGCTCTCATCGGCGTCCTGATGTGGGGCGGGATCCTCGGCCTCAAATATGTCGAGAACGAGCGTTGGGGCGGCTTGCCGTTGACGCTGAGCCTGGCGACCTTCGGCATCGCCTTCGCGTTTCCGTTGTCGATCCTGCTCGCCTTGGGACGGCGCTCGCGTCTTCCCGCGATCAAGGCGATGTGCGTCGGCTATATCGAGCTTATTCGCGGCGTGCCGCTGATCAGCCTCCTGTTCATGGCCTCGGTGATGTTCCCCCTGTTCCTGCCCGAGGGCGTCACCTTCGACAAGCTGCTGCGCGCGCAGGTCGCGATCATCATGTTCACCGCGGCCTATCTCGCCGAAGTCGTGCGCGGCGGCCTGCAGGCGATCCCGAAGGGACAGTTCGAGGCGGCGGACGCGCTGGGGCTCGGCTACTGGCAAAAGACCGGGATGATCATAATGCCGCAGGCTCTGCGCCTGGTGATCCCGCCGCTGGTCAACACCTTCATCGGCCTGTTCAAGGACACCTCGCTGGTCGTGATCATCGGCCTGTTCGATCTGCTCAATGCCGTCAAGGCCGCGATCCAGGAGCCGCAATGGCGCGGCTTCGGCGTCGAGGCCTACATTTCGGTATCGATCATCTACTTCATCTTCTGCTTCGCGATGTCGAAATACAGCCAAAAGATCGAGGCCGACTTCGCGCAAGCTCGGAACCGCTAGGACTTAAGCCTGGGGAGTACTTGCATGACGACGACTGCCGCCGCCCGTTCCACTGCCGCAACGCAACCGATCATCGAGATGCGGGGCGTGAATAAATGGTACGGCGAGTTCCATGTTCTGAAAGACATCAACAGCACTGTGTTGCAGGGTCAGAAGGTCGTCGTCTGCGGCCCGTCGGGGTCCGGCAAGTCGACGATGATCCGCTGCATCAACCGCCTGGAGGAGCATCAGGCGGGCCAGCTCGTCGTCGACGGCATCGAGCTGACCAACGATGTGAAGAACATCGAGCAGATCCGCCGCGAGGTCGGCATGGTGTTCCAGCAGTTCAATCTCTTTCCGCACCTCACGGTCATGGAGAATCTGACGCTGGCGCCGATCTGGGTGCGCAAGGTGCCGAAGAAGGAAGCCGAAGAGACGGCAATGGCCTACCTCAACCGCGTGCACATCCCCGAGCAGGCGCAGAAATATCCCGGCCAGCTATCGGGCGGCCAGCAGCAGCGCGTGGCGATCGCGCGCTCGCTGTGCATGAAGCCGAAGATCATGCTGTTCGACGAGCCGACCTCGGCGCTCGACCCGGAGATGATCAAGGAAGTGCTCGACGTGATGATCGGCCTGGCGGAAGAAGGCATGACCATGATCTGCGTGACGCACGAGATGGGCTTCGCGCGCACCGTCGCGGATTTCATGGTGTTCATGGACAAGGGCGAGATCGTCGAGACCGCCCCGCCGAAAGACTTCTTCGCCAATCCGAAGACCGACCGCGCCAAGCTGTTCTTGAGCCAGATCCTCGGCCACTGAACGCGGCAGGCCGCCGCCGACCGGTTAGTCGAGCGGCCGCGGGTCGTCGATGCTCAGCGTCTCCTGACTATAGGGTACGAAGCCGGCGCGCTGATAATGCGCGATCGCCTTCGGGTGATCGAAATTGCAGGTGTGGACCCAGAATCGCAGCGGGTTGTGGCGCCAGGCGGTTTCGATCGTCGTGCGCAGGAAGAACGGCCCGAGCCCGCGACCGATGAAATGCGGCATCAGGCCGAAATAGGCGAGCTCGATCTCGGGCTTCTGCCGACGGTCGAGTTCGGCAAAGCCGGCCGGCTCGCCGTCGACATAGAGAACGTAGATGTCGACCTTCGGGTCGCGAATGATGCCCAGCAGCGCTTCGTCGCTAAGCCGCCGACGCTCGTGCCATAACCACGGCTTGCCGACCGTGTTGTAGAGGTAGCGGTAGAACGGAACGCTGACGTTGTCGGCACGCAGCACCGCCAGCTTCTGCGCCGGCCGCGGCACGGGCAGGGTAAGCGGCCGTGCCTTCATTTCGAGATAGGTGATGACGACGGTGAGCACGTCGCGCTCCGCCGCGGCAAAGCGCTTGCCCATGACAACGCGCGGTTCCGTCGCGTAGCCGAGCTTGTCATAGAACCCCTGCACGGCGTCGTTGTGCATGCGGATCATCAGGTTGACCTTGGGCACGCGGCGCGATTTGAGCCACGCCTCGGCATGCACGACCATCCGGCGGCCGACGCCGTGACGGCGTTCCTGTTCGGCGGCAGCCACATAGTAGAGCCAGCCGCGGTGGCCGTCATGTCCGGCCATGACCGTGGCGACGATTTCGCTCCCGCGCACGCCGACGAACAGCGCGCCGTGCCGTGAATTGCAGCAAAAATCGATGTCGGCGTCGGGGTCGTTCGCGGCGATGGTCAGATTGCAGGCACGCCACAGCGCCTTGACCGCTTCGCGGTCACCGGGGGCGAACGGTCTGATGTCGAGAGGCGGCGCCGCCGGCGGCGCGGTCATCCCGTCTCGACCGGCGTGTCGCCGGGCAGGCCCCATTCGGCCCACGATCCGTCATAGACCGCGACGCGCTCGTTGCCCAATAGGTGCAGGCCGAAGGCGAGGACGCAGGCGGTAACGCCGGACCCGCACGAGGTGACCACCGGTTGTGACAAGTCGATGCCCGCCTCACGAAAGCGGTCGCGCAGCTCGGCCGCCGGCAGCAGCGTCAGTTCGTTGGGGTCGGCAAGCCGCGGATAGGGAAGATTGCGGCTGCCCGGCATATGGCCCGAGCGGAGTCCGGCGCGCGGTTCGGGTTGCGTGCCTTGGAAGCGCCCCGCCGCTCGCGCGTCGAGCACCTGCTCGGCCCGCATCGCGAGATTGGCGAGCAGCTGCGCCTTGTCCCGGACCAGGCGCCGGTCGAAGCGCGGCGTGAACCGACGCGCGGACGGCGTCACCGGCCCGGCTTCGAGCGGCCGCCCTTCGCGCTTCCATTTCGGCAAGCCGCCATCGAGCACCGCGACACGGTGGTGGCTGAAGGCGCGCAGCGTCCACCAGGCGCGCGGCGCGCTCATCAGGCCATAGCTGTCATAGACGACCACGCGATCGCCGTCGCCGATGCCGAGCGCGCACATGGCGGCAGCAAAATTCTCGGGCGACGGCAGCATATGCGGCAGCGGGTTCGCGGTGTCGGCGATTGCGTCGATATCGAAGAACGCCGCGCCCGGGATGTGCCCGGCCAGGTACTCGGCGCGCGCGTCACGTTTCAGATTCGGCAGGTGATAGGTGGCGTCGACCACGCGCAGGTCGGGCGCGCCGAGTTCTTGCGCCAGCGCCGCAGTCGAAATCAGAGATTCCGGATGAGCGTATTCCATGATGTCGTCAGAGCCAGCTTGGGACAGGCAGATTCTTCTCGCGCAGGAAGGCGGGATTGAACAGCTTCGACTGGTAGCGCGTGCCGTAATCGGCGAGGATCGTCACCACGATATGGCCCGGCCCCAACTTTTTCGCCACCTTGATCGCTCCCACCACGTTGATACCGGTCGAGCCGCCGACGCACAGCCCCTCGTTCTTCAACAGGTCGAAGATCACGGGCAGGGCCTCCTCGTCGGTCGCGCGCTCCCAGTCGTCGATCGGCGCGCCTTCGAGGTTCTTGGTGACGCGGCCCTGGCCGATGCCCTCGGTGATGGAATTGCCCTCGGCCTTCAGTTCGCCGCGAGCGTAGTGGTTGTAAAGGGCCGAGCCCATCGGATCGGTGATGACGATCTTGACCTTCGGATCTCGCGCCTTGAGGGCGATGCCGACGCCGGCGAGCGTGCCGCCGGTGCCGACGGAGCAGGTGAATGCATCGACCTTGCCGGCAGTCTGCTGCCAAATCTCCGGGCCGGTGGTCTCGATATGCGCGCGCCGGTTGGCGAGATTGTCGAACTGATTGGCCCAGATCGCGCCGTTCTTCTCGGTCTTCGCCAACTCTTCGGCGAGGCGCCCCGAATAGCGCACGTAGTTGCCGGGATTGCTATAGGGCACCGCCGGCACCAGACGGAGATCGGCACCGCACAGCCGCAGCATGTCTTTCTTTTCCTGGCTCTGCGTCTCCGGCATGACGATCACGCTGCGATAGCCGCGCGCGTTGGCGACCAGCGCCAGGCCGATGCCGGTGTTGCCGGCGGTGCCTTCGACGATGACGCCGCCGGGGCGAAGCAGCCCGCGTTCTTCCGCATCCTTGATGATGTACAGCGCGGCGCGATCCTTCACCGAGCAGCCGGGATTGAGGAACTCGGCCTTGCCGAGGATTTCGCAGCCGGTGACCGCGGAGGCGGCGCGGAGGCGGATGAGCGGGGTATTGCCGACGGTGTCGATGAAGCCGTTGCGAATTTCCATGGCGGAAGACTAGCGGCAAGACGCGGTGGGTATCAAGCCGGGCTTACGACGCGCCGGACGGGCTGGTCCGGCGTTACCGCTGGCTCACGGACATGGCGAGCGTCAGCTCGTCGATGCGCGGCTCGATGCGCAAGCCGCGACGCGTCGCCCAGATATTGACCTGGAAATGGGTCGGCAGCAGGGCAACGTCAGCGGTGGCGATGCGCTGTGCCTGCTGCAACAATTGGCCGCGGCGCGCGAGGTCCATATCGCGTTCGGCGCGGTCGAGCAGTGCATCATATTCGGCGTTCGACCACCGGCCATAGTTGTTGATCGAGCCGGTGCGCAGCGCCTCGCGCATGACGGTCATCGCGTCGCCGCTGGGATGGCCCCAGCCCACGAGATTCATGCTGAACTCGAATTTGCGCGCCGGCCCGTAGTAGATGGCGACTGGCATCGCGTTGACGCCGGCTTCGACGCCGATGCGCGCCAGCATTTGCGCCATCGTCTGGGCCAGCTTGGCGTCATTGACGTAGCGGTTGCTGGTGGCGTGCAGCGTCAGGCGAAAGCCGTCGCCGTAGCCGGCCTCGGCCATCAATGCGCGGGCCCGTGCCAGGTCCGGCCGCGGCAGCGGCGCGTCGGCATCGTGGCCGCTGAAGCCCGACGGTATGATCTGATTGGTGCCGATCGCCAGCCCTTCCATCACCCGCCCGACGATCGCCTGCCGATCGATCGCCAGCGACAGCGCTTCGCGCACGCGCCGGTCGCGCAGCGGGTTGGCAATCGGACTGCCGTCCTTGGCCGTGATGAACGGCGTCTTCTCGCGAAAGACGTCCATCGCCCACAGCAGCACGCGATGCGATGGACCCTGAACCACGGCAACCCGGTCGTCCTTGACCAGCGACGCCGCATGCGTGGTCGGCACGTCGGCGATCGCGTCGACATCGCCGGCCAGCAAGGCGGCCACGCGGGCGCCGCTGTTGGACAGCAGCTTGAATGTCACCTCGTCCCAGGCGGGCGGACCGCTCCAATGGTCGGGAACGGCGCGAAGCTTGACGTGACTGCCGGGAACGGCTTCGACCAGCCGGTACGGCCCGGAGCCGAGCGCGACGGCCGGATCGTTGAAGGCGCTGCCCGACAGAAGCGGTCCAAGCTTTTCCGGCACGACGCCGATCAGGGCGAGAGAGGCGGGCAGAAGCGGCGCCAAAGTCCTGGTGCGCACGCGCAGCGTCAGATCATCGATCGCAACGGCTTCGGCGACATCCTCGACGAAACGCCGAAAATTGGCCGTCCCGCCGGGAATGCCGAAGGCTCTCGTTAGCGAAAAGGCGACGTCGCGCGCCGTCAACTTCGTACCGTCGTGGAAGCGCACGCCGGGCCGCAATCGGAATTCCCAAACCTGGGGATCGGCGGTAAGGCGCCACGAGGTTGCAAGCTCCGGCCGAAGATCGTTGTTTGGCCCGACCGCTACCAGTCCTTCGAAGATGTGGCGGCGAATCTCATGGTTCGCAGTGAGGGACTGGAAATGCGGATCGATCGACGTCGTCTCTGCCGCCACGCCGATTGCCAGATTTGCCGCCGCAGCCGAATTGATGGGCAGGGTGAGTGCCGCCATCAGCGCGAGCCACGGCGCCATCCGCCGCGCGCCGTCGCGCCGAATTGCTCGCGTCCGCGCCTCCGTCGCCGACATGTTGGAAGTCAGCGCCAGCGCCGTTTGAGCGTGTCGCGGTTGAGTGCGAGCCATTGCAACCCGATGATCGTCAGGGAGTTGACGATGCGCCCGGCGGCGAGATCGGCGAGCGCCTGATCGAGCGGTACGACGAAGACGCGGATATCCTCGCCTTCGTCTTTGACGCCGTGAATGCCCATCGCCTGCGTCGAATCGACCCGAGCGCAGAATAACGTCACCGTCTCGGTGGTGGCGCCGGGGCTGACCAGGTAGTGGCAGACCCGTATGACGTCGCTGACGCGACAGCCGGTCTCCTCCAGCGTTTCGCGGCGCGCGACAGCGTCGGCCTGCTCGCCGGGCTCGATGATGCCGGCCACGGTTTCGATCACCCACGGCGTCTCGCCGGCGGCGAACGCGCCGACGCGGAACTGCTCGATCATCACGACGCTGTCGCGGTCGGGGTCATAGAGGGCGACGGCAACCGCGTGGCCACGATCGAACACTTCGCGGCTGAGTTCCTTGCCCCAGCCGCCCTGGAACAGGCGATGGCGCAGGCGGAAGGACTCGATGCGGAAGAAGCCTTGATAGGCGGTCTCGCGGCTGAGGATTTCGACATCGTCTTGGGTCATGCGGCGGCTCGCTGTGGTCGGGCGGGATCGGCGCGAAGCCTACCCGATAAGGCCCTGATTTACCAATGATTTGAAGGTTAATCCACAGCTTGGGTTGGGGCTGTTTAAGTGATAAGTTAACCAAATCGGGGGTATCTCGTGAAGCCATGAAACGGGTCCTTGTCGCTGTGACCCTGTGGAGCTGCCTCGGCGGCTCGGCGGCAGCCGAACTTGAGCGTGCGCAGGATGCTTACGCGCGCGGCGACTTCGCGACTGCCTTTTTCGAGCTGCTCGAGCCGGTGCGGCGCGGCGACGCCGAGGCTCAGCTCATGCTGGCCAGCCTCTACGAGAACGGCGAGGGCATACCCGCCGACATCGCCGAATCCGTCAAATGGTATCGCGCGGCAGCGACCGGCGGCCTGCGCCAGGCACGGCTCGCGCTCGGCGAGATGTACCGGACCGGGCGCAACGTGACGCAAGATGATTTCGAGGCGGCCCGCTGGTATGGGCTGGCCGCCGAGCAAGGCGATCCGACGGCGCGCTTCCATTACGGGCTGATGACATTTTACGGTCAAGGCGTGCCGCCGCGACCGGAAGCGGGGCTGCGATTGCTCGAGCAGGCCGCAGCGCTGGGCTACGAGCAGGCGCAGCGCGAAATCGAGCGCATCGCCAGCGTTGCGGCGACGACGGTGCTTGACGACGAGGCCGAAGCCAAGCGGTTGCTGATCGAGGCGCGGCAGGGTGACGTCGAGGCGCAATATGCCCTGGCGCGCGTGCTTGAGACCGGTCGCGGTCTGGCGGTCGATCTGCCGGCAGCCGTCGTCTGGTATCGCAAAGCGGCCGAGGCAGAGCATGCCGATGCGCAGAATGCGTTGGTGCGTCTCTATCGCCAGGACGAAGGCGCTGTCGCAAATCGCGGGGAGGCCGTGCGCTGGCTGCGGCATGCCGCAGCCAAAGGCGATCCAGCGGTGCAATACGATCTCGGGCGTCTGCTGGCATCGGGTGAAGACGCGCGAGATCTTGCCGAAGCGGCGCAATGGCTGGGCAAGGCGGCAGCGCAGGGGCATGTCGAAGCGCAGCTCGCTGTGGTCGGGCTTTATCGCGACTCGTTGCGCAACGGTGCCGAGCTTGCGCGCTGGCTCGCCGTGATCGCCGAACGCGGCGACCCTGCCGTGCAATACGAGCTGGCGCGGATTTATGCGGCTGGGCGGGACGTGGCGCGCGATTCCGCGACAGCCGCCAAGTGGCTGCGCCAGGCGGCAGTGCAAGGGCATTTGGCCGCCCAGATCGAACTGGCAGAGTGCTACCGGGTCGGTCGAGGTGTGGCGGAAGATCAAGCCGAGGCGGCGCTGTGGACGCGTCGCGCCGCCGAGCAGGGACATCTTCCCTCGCAGATCGAATTGGCCGAGGCCTACCGTGTCGGTCGCGGCGTGCCCGAGGACCAGACCGCGGCGGTAGTTTGGACTCGGCATGCGGCCGAGCAGGGCCATCTCGCCAGCCAGTTCCGCCTAGCGGCAGCGATCGACGGGGCCGAGGCGAGTCCGCAAGAGACCGCCGAAATGGTCAAATGGTATAGGCGCGCCGCGGAGCAGGGGCATGTCGAGGCGCAGTTCCGTCTCGGCGGGCTGTTGCGATTTGGCCGCGCCGGCATCAAGCGCAACGATGGCGAAGCCGTACGGTTGTTGCGGGCGGCTGCCGAGCAGGGCCATCGCGACGCGCAGTACATGCTCGGCATGATGTACGATTCCGGCGACGGCGTGCCACGCAGACACGGCGAGGCGGCGAAGTGGTATCAGTTTGCGGCGGTGCAGGGGCACCCTGCCGCACAAGCCGCCCTCGGCAATATGTACGACGCCGGCGACGGTGTGTCGCGCAATTCAGCGGAGGCGCTGAAATGGTGGCGCCGCGCCGCCGAGCAAGACGACCCGGACGGTCAATACAGTTTGGGTGTCGCCTACAAGCTTGGCATCGGCACTGATCCGGATCCGGTGGTCAGCCTGATGTGGTTCAATCTCGCGGCGACGCGCGCGACCGCCGCGCAGCTGCGCGACAAGACGATTCGCAATCGCGATCTCGTGGCCAAGCACATGTCGCCGGACCAGGTTGGCGAGGCGCAGCGGTTGGCCGAGGAATGGAAGCCCGGAGTTGCGCCATAGCCTCCAGGCGGGACGGCGTCACCCGCGCCGTGGCAAACGGTTTGGTAAAGGAGGCGGTAGGGACGATTCTCATGAGCGCCGCGGCGCCTAAATCAACCATGAAATAGTTTCGAAATCGCCCAGGGATTCGCGCTATAATTCGCGACGACTGACCGGGTCGTCGGGGGGACAGCAATGCGCAGAAAAATGCTTGCGACGGTTGCGGCTGCGGGAATACTCGTTTCATCGATAACGACGGCATACGCAGGGTGCTATTCGGCCGAAGAGCGTGTCGCCATCGAGGTGCGTAATTTGCAGACGCAACTCATGATCGGCGCGCTGTCGTGCCGTGCCGGCGGCGACGACAGCCTGGTCGATCGCTACAACATCTTCGTTCTGGCCTATGGCGACCGGCTCGCCACGCATATTTCCGTGCTCAAGGGGTTTTTCAAGAAGCAGTACGGCGCCGATTTCAATCGTCAATACGACAGCTTCGCGACCGGCCTCGCCAACGATCTGGCGCGCGACAGCGCCAGCTCGCAGGAATTCTGCGCCAGGACATCGCGGCTTTTCGATTCCGTCATGGGCGTCGCCGATCGCGACATCGAAGGTCTGTCGAACGCCGTGTTGCGGGCGCAGGGGCGCAGCTACGAGGCGTCGCAATGCCGGATGCAGTCGACCGCGCGCACGGTTCAACGCCAGTAAAAATTCAGGCCGCGTTCCCCTAGGAAACGCGGCCCAAATATCGGTCTTCGCCGTTTCGTCTACTGGAGGACGATTTCGACGCGCCGGTTCTGCGGTTCGCGCACGCCATCGGCCGTCGGCACCAGCGGCTGCGTTTCACCCTTGCCGACCACGGAGATCTGGTTGGTCGGAATGCCCTGCCGCACGAGCACGTCGCGCACCGCATTCGCGCGGCGGATCGACAGCGCCATGTTGTATTTTTCGGGACCGGCGCGGTCGGCGTGGCCGGTCAGATTGATCCGGCTGACATTGCCCGTCTTCGCATTCGCCGCAGCATCGACGATGATGCGGTTCGCCTCCGGCGTGATGTCCGACTTATCGAAGTCGAAGAAGACGAGATAGGAGCGCTGAATCTGCCGCGCCGGCGGCGGTGGCGGAGCCGGAGGAGCCGCGGCCGGTGGGGGCGGTGCCGGCGGTGGCGCCGGCGGCGGAGCGGCCTGCGCCGGTTGCATCGGCCGCGCGGGCGCGCCGAACTCGTAGCGCAGGCCGAGCAGCACCGTATGGGTCCGGTATTCGCTGTCGACGCCGACATTGGTGTTGGTGGTGAAGCTAGGGTCGGACGTGCCGAAATAGCGATAATCCAATGTCAACTTGATCTGCGGCGCGATGGCGTAGGCAAGCCCGGCGATTCCTTGGTAGGCGAAGACCATGTCGCTGTCGTCGACGCGGGCGCCGCTGAAGGTGCCGGTGTCGTCGAAGCGGACGCGCGCGCCGCCAAGGCCGACGCCGATATACGGCGTCAGTGCCGTGCCGGTGTTGAAGTCATAGAGCACGTTGCCCATGAAGCTCCAGGCATTGCTCTTGCCGGTGGCGACACCGCCGCCGCTCACCTTGTCGATATCGTTGTTGCGATAGCCGATCTCGCCTTCGACGCGGAAGCCATTGCCGAAGCCGTAGCCGATGCTGCCGACGCCGGCCCACGAGCCATCCCACTCGATGTTGTTGCTGATGCCGGGGCCGGACATGTCGGAATCGCGCAGCCAGTTATAACCGAGCGCGCCGCCGACATAGAAACCGCTGGTCTGCTGGGCTTCGGCCAACCCGGACAGCGCGCACAACATCGTGGCGCCAAGCAATCCGTAGCGTAGCTTCATTGTGGTCCTCTATCGCCTCTTGCTGGGTGGGCTGCGGGGTTGCTTGATGCAAGCTCGAGAATCGTGCAAGTGCTCATTTAACATCGTTTATTAACCGACGCACTAACCAATTCTCGATATGGCCACAGAGTGTTGCAAGTCTGCATCAGCGTACACGCAGCGAATCGAACGCTTTATCGCGCTGTAGGCCGAAGGTGCTAAGGCCGAGCGGCATAAATCCCGAAGGCTAGAATTTTCCTGAGAGTCGGAGTTTAACTTATTGAACTCACGTATTCTTCCTGCGGTCTTGAAGTGTCTGGTGAACGAGCCCGAGTGAGGCATGGTTGCACTCTCCAGGCCCGACGGGCCGCCTGACATTCTCAAGTCGCTCGATCGGCACACGCGCGGCTTCGCCGATTC
>JACQDQ010000366.1 GCA_016201015.1 Pseudomonadota bacterium
TAGCGCTGGCTCCGGCGCTTGCCGAAGCGCGCGCGGGCGGCGGCACGAGCGCCGGCAGCCGCGGCACCCGCACCTACCAGAGCGCCCAGGCGACCCCGACCGCGCCACAATCGGCCCCGGTCGAGCGCAGCACGACCACCCAGCGCCAGGCGACGCAGCCCACGGCCCAGCCGGCGGCACCTGCCGCGCAGCCGTCGTTTTTCCAGCGCAACCCGTTCCTGGCCGGAATGATGGGTGGCCTCCTCGGCGTCGGCCTCGGTGGGCTGCTGTTCGGCAGCGGTCTGTTCGGCGAGGGCCTCGCTGGATTCTCCGGCTTCCTCGGCTTGCTCCTCCAGGGCGCGCTGATCGCCGGACTGGTCTGGCTCGCGATCTCGTTTTTCCGCCGCCGCGCCGGAGCTGGCGCGACGCAGCGCTCGGACTACGCCTTTGCCGGAGCAACGCCTGATGCCGACCACGGCGCCGAGCGCCGGCCGATCGTCGACGTGGCGCCGATCGACCTCGCGACCGGGAAGACCGGCGCGGCCCCGTCGGCGGCGCCGTCCTCACATGGCCCGCAGGGGCGCGACGCGATCGGCGTCACCGAGACCGACTACGCCGAGTTCGAGCGTCTGCTGATCGACATCCAGTCGGCGTGGAGCAAGGGCGACCTTGGCGCCCTGCGCCGGCATGTGACGCCAGAGATACTGTCCTACTTCTCCGAGCAGCTATCGGCGAATGCCAGCGCCGGGATCGAGAATCGCGTCGAGGACGTGAAGTTCGAGGCCGGCGACCTCGCCGAAGCGTGGTCGGAGGACGACCTCGACTACGCGACGGTCGCCATGCGCTGGACCGCGCGCGACTACAAGGTGCGCGCCGACAACGGCATGGCGGTCGAGGGCGGCGTTGCCGAGCGCATCGAGGCGAGAGAGGTGTGGACTTTCCTGCGCGCCGCCTCCGGTCCGCAGGGCAGCGGCCGCTGGCTATTGTCGGCGATTCAGCAGGTCTGATACCGCTTCGTCATCGGTCGAGGTCCAGGACTCCGTCGTCCGCCGCGGCCGCCAGATGGAGGTCGGCGCGCGTGATTGGCCAGGCGCGCTCCGCCGGTACGTTGCCGTCGTCATCGTCGCCAATCTCGCGTGGGAAATCGCGCAGCTGCCGCTCTATACGATCTGGTTCGAGAGCACGCCGCGCGATATCGCTTTCGCCATTGCCCATTGCACGGCGGGCGACTTCGTTATCGCCGCCGTGGCGCTCGTCATCGCGCTGTTGCTGGTCGCCGACGCGGGCTGGCCGACCACCGGCGCCGTCCGCGTCGCCATCGTCGCAATCGTGATCGGCGTCAGTTACACGATCTTCAGCGAATGGCTGAATATCGTCGTGCGAAAGAACTGGCAATATGCAGCTGATATGCCGGTGCTGCCCTATCTCGGCACCGGCCTGTCGCCGCTCGCGCAGTGGATCGTCGTGCCGGCGGCCGGCTTCTGGTGGGCAATCGGCCGCCGCGCCTGAACGCCGCCTATGCGCTGCCGCTCAGCGTGAAGAATCGGCTGACGCAGCGGTCGTGCCACGGCGTTCGCGAGTCGGCCGCGTGGAACCCGACATGTCCGCCCGCATCCGGCAGCACCGGCGTGAGTTTCGGCATGCGGCGCCAATCGATCGCATCATAGGCGGCGACCGGAATCCACGGATCGTCGCGCGCGTGCAGCACCAGCGTTGGTACTTTTATTTCAGCGAGGCGGGCGCCGGTCGAACTCGCCGCGTAGTACTCCTCGGCCCCCTTGAAGCCGGCGCGCGGCGCGGTCACGCGATCGTCGAATTCATAGACCGAGCGCGCGCCTAGCACCGCTTCGCGCTGCGTCGGCGTCAGCTCCGCCCGCGCGCCGAGCGCGCCGTAGCGCATGCCGTTCAGCAGATAGAGCTGATAGACGGCATTGCGCGGCGCCATCAGCCGCAGGCTCGTTGCCTTGAGATCGATCGGCGTCGAAACCGCGGCGGCGGCCGCGACCGGCGTGTCCGCCCCCTGCTCCGCCAGGTATTTGATCAGCAGGTTGGCGCCGAGCGAGTAGCCGGCGGCGAAGATGCCGGTCCGCATCATTTCGGGCTCTAGCTTGGCCAGCGCCGCGAAGGCGGCGCGCAGATCGCCGCTGCGCCCGGCGTGATAAAGCTGGCGGCAGCGGTCCCGCGTCGGCCCGGCGCCGCGCAAATTGAGCCGAAGGACCGGGAAGCCCTCCTCGGCGAAATGCCGCGCCGAGGCCCGGATGTACAGACTGTCGGCGCAGCCGCTCAGTCCGTGGATCAGCACGACCAGCCGTCGCCGGGTGCCGGCCGGCATATTCAGCTCGCCCGACATGACGTCGCCCGTGCCGTCGCCGATCGCCAGCTCGAGCCGGCGCGCCGGCCATGGGCGAAAATCGATCCGCGGCTGTCGCAGGAAGTTGCGCATCGTCTGCAGGTCCGCGGTGAGCCAGGGCAGCCGCGGCCGGAAGGGTGGCATGCCGTCGATCATCCCCACGGCCCCAATCGGCGCGCGCCGCCGAACAGTGGAATTTGGGGGTCGCGGAAGAACGGGATAAGCGCCATCCCGGCGAGCAAGCCACCCAGATGCGCGTACCAGGCGACGCCGCCTTGCCCCGGCTCGGCCAGCATGATGTTGATCACCTGCACCACGGCCCACCAGCCGAGCACGATGCCGGCCGGCAGATTCAACGTGGTGATGAATATTCCGAGGAACAACAGGCACCGAACCCGCGCGTAAGGATGCAGCAGGAGATAGGCGCCAAGCACGCCGGAGATGGCGCCGCTGGCGCCGATCATCGGCGCTGTCGAGTCCGGTTCGGCGAACGCCTGTGTCATCGCCGCGGCGAGGCCGCACAGCAGGTAGAACGCGATGAACCGGGCCTGACCCATCGCGTCCTCGATGTTGTTACCGAACACCCAGAGGAACACCATGTTGCCGGCGAGATGCATGAAGCCGCCGTGCAGGAACATCGAGGTCAAAATGGTGATCACCGGCGCCGCCTGCGCGATTTCCGACGGCAGGCTGGCATCGCCGAGCAGCACAGCCGGAATCATGCCGAAGCCCAGGACGAAGGCCTCTTCGGCCCGCGGCGGCAGCGTCAGCTGATAGAGGAAGACGAGACTGCACGCGGCGATGATCGCGATCGTGACGACCGCTGCATGCCGCGTCGGATTCTCGTCTCGATAGGGGAACAGCATGGCTACGTCGCGGCGAGGAAGTCGCGAATGATGGTGATCTGCCCGGCCTCCATCAAGGCGGGCGCGTGGCCGCAACCGGGGATTTCGACCAGCCGCACACGCCCCGCGGCCGCTGCCGCCCCGCGTTGCGTCATCTCGCGGGCGGTCTCCGCAAGCAGCAGATCGGATGCGGCACCGCGCACGATCAAAGTTGGCGCCGCCACCTTCTCCCACACCGGCCACAACACGATGTCTTCGAGCGGCTTGGCTGTGAACGCGGCGGCAATCCCCGGGTCATAGTGCAGCCGATATCCGCCCGCCGGCACCGCGGCAACGCTGTACGTCGCCAGATGCCGCCACTCGGCGTCGGTGAGCGGGCCGAAGGACGCATGCACGCGCTGCAGATACGCCTCCGCCGCCGCCAGGTCGGCGAAACGCGGGTCGGCGCCGGCATACTCGGCAATGCGCTCGAGCGAGGCCTTCGGGATGAATGCACCGATGTCGTTGAGCACGAGGCGCGCGATTGGCGTCCCCGGCTGCGCCGCGAGCATCATGCCGATGAGCCCGCCCATCGATGTGCCGACCCACTCCACCGACGGTGCGGCGAGCCGCGCAATCAGCGCCACCATCGCCGGAAGATAGAGTGCGTAGCCGTAATCCTCGGCCTGCGGCAGCCAGGCACTGAACCCGCGGCCCGGGATGTCGGGCGCAACGACGCGCATGCCCTGGGCGGCGAGCGCCGCCGCCAGCGGATCGAAATCGCGTCCATTGCGCGTCAGGCCATGCACGCACACGACCGTGCGCGCGGCGTTGGGCGGACCCCATTCGGCATAGGCGACGCGGGTGAAGCCGTGCGGCCCCAGCGCGGAAAATTCGTGGAATCGCGGTGTCATGCCGTCATCTAACCGCGACGCGGCGCGCCGCGCCAGTGGCGTTGCACCCAGCCGCCGCCAAGGCTGGACAAGGCAGCCGGCCCCAAGCTACAACCCGCATCGTTCATCGCTTTGCCGCCGAGATTATTGCAGCCCGCGGGGCTCGCGGAGCAGGGTGACTATGTCCTTCGTCGCGACGCGCCCGGGCGCGTTTCTTTGTGCGATCGGCGCGCCGGTGGTGTGGAGCGTCGGCGGCGTCATCATCCGCAGCGTCACGGCGTCGTCCTGGGACATCGTGTTCTGGCGCTCGCTTGGCCATGCCGTCGCCTTCACCATCGTGCTCGCCCTGTATCTCGGCGCCCGCGCCGCCAGCGATTTCCGCCGCGCCGGCTGGACAAACCTGGCCAGCGCCGTGCTGCTCTGCGGCAGCTTCATCCTGCACATCCAGGCGATGACCAACACGACGGTCGCCAACGTTCTGGTGCTGCAATCGACGTCGCCGCTGGTCGTCGCCGTCATGGCCTGGCTGATGCTGGGCGAGCGGATCGGGGCGCGCGGCTGGATCGTCCTCGCTATCGCCTTCATCGGCCTCGCCCCCGTGGTCGGCAGCTCGATCGGCGGCGGCGGCTTCTTCGGCGATTGCATGGCGCTCGGTGTCGCGCTGGTTTCCGCAATCAACGTCATCGTCGTGCGCCGCGCGCCATCACTTAATCTGTTACCGGCCACCGTCCTCGGCGCCATCATTTCCATCGGCGTCGCGTTGCCCTTTGCGGCGCCACTCGCGGCGTCGCTGCACGATATCGCGCTGATGATCCTGCTCGGCATCCTCCAGATGAGCGTGGGCCTTAGTTTGTTCCTGCTGGCACTGCGCGTGTTGCCGGCGGCGGAGGTGACGCTGATTTCCCTGCTCGAGCCGGTGCTGGGGCCGATCTGGGTATGGATGACGGTCGGCGAGCAGCCGGCGGCGCTTACTTTGGTCGGCGGCGCCGTAGTCCTCGCCGCGCTTGCGGTCAATGCGGCGCTCAGCCTGCGTGAGAGCGCGCGGGTCGCCGCGGTGCCGGCATGACCGCGGCGGAGGCTACCATCGCCGCGACACGCCGCTGGAAGGGCGTGATGCTGATGCTCGGCGCCGAATTCTGCTGGAGCACGGGCGGCATACTCGTCCGCAACGTGACGGATACGCCGCCGATGCAGACCGTCTTCTGGCGGGCCGCGATGATGACAATTTTTCTCTGCGCCGTGCTCGCCGTCCAGTATCGCGGACGCAGCGTGGCCGCCATCCGCGCGGTCGGTCGTGCCGGTATTCTCGCCGGCGCGTTCCTCGCCGTACCCTTCGTCTTCTTCGTACTGGCGGTGAACTTGACCACGGTCGCCAATACGCAGGTGATCATCGCCGTCGCGCCATTCTTCACCGCGCTATGGGGCCGCTTGCTGCTGGCCGAAGCGGTGCCGACGCGCACCTGGCTCGCCATGACCGTGGCGCTCGCCGGCATCGGTCTCATGTTCGCGGACTCGCTGGCGGACGGCGACATGATCGGCAATATTGTCGCGCTGGCCATTCCCATTGCGCTTTCGTCCAGCGTACTCGTCCTGCGCCGCGCCGGGCCCAAGGTCGACATGCTGCCGATGGTCTTCATCGCCGGCCTAATCGCCGCGACGGTTTCGCTCCCCTTCGCGCTACCGCTCGTTGCCTCGGCCCATGACCTCGGCGTCATCGCCGTCATGGCTTGCCTACAGGTCGGGTTAGGCTCCATCCTGATGACGCTTGCCGTGCCATATCTTTCCGCGGCCGAGGTCGGGCTGCTGCTGCTCGTCGAGTCCATCCTCGGCCCGGCTTGGGTGTGGATCTTCCTCGGCGAACGGCCGAGCGACCTCGCTCTCGTCGGCGGGCTCGTCGTGCTGGGTTCGCTCGTCGCCAACGAGGCGGCGCGGAGCCGCGTCGCGACTTGATTCGCAGCGAAGGAGGGTTTCCTGCACCAATGACGACGAGACAAGACGCGGCGGGGCGCGCTCAAGGCGATCTGCCGTGGCGCCCGAACATCTCGGCGCATCGCGGCGGGGCGCTGCTCTGGCCGGAAAACAGCCCGACCGCGTTTCGCAATGCGGCACGCCTGGCGGTCACGTCGATCGAGACCGACATTCATCTGAGCCGCGATGGCGCCCCGATCGTCATCCACGATGCAACACTCGAGCGAACCACGACCGGCCGCGGGCCGGCCCGGGCCCATACGCTTAGGGCGTTGCGCCGGCTGACCCTGCGCCGCACGCGACACGAGCGGATTCCGACGCTGGCCGAGGTCGCTCGCATCATCCGCCCGAGCGCGCGCGGGCTGCGGCTCGAGGTCAAGGTCGATGCCAACAAGCGCCGCTATCCCAATATCGAGCGCAAGGCGGCGCGGACACTGCGCGCCGTGCATATGCTGCATCGCACGACCGTCACCTCGTTCAACTGGCCGACACTGGCCGCATTCCGCCGCGCCGCGCGGCCGTTCGGCCTGGTCGGCCTGATGACCGAGACGACCTACAACGCGATCGGCGGGCTCGCGGCAATGATCGATCGCGCGCGCCGCTTCGGCTTGCGCGAGGTGTCGCTACCGAACGCGCTGGTCACCCGCGATCTCGTCCTCGGTGCCTGGCGCGCCGGCGTTCGCCTCGGCGCCTACCGCATCAAGACCGCGACGGACACCGATCGCGCGCTCGCCGCCGGGGTCAGCACCTTCACCACCGACCGCCCCGACATTTCGATCGCGCGCCACCGCGCCTTCTTCTGCGACGCGCCGCATGTCAACCACAGGACCGCCCCATGACCACACCCGGCCCGCTTTCCGGCGTCACCGTCGTCGATCTCAGCCGCATTCTCGCCGGGCCTTATTGCACCATGCTGCTCGCCGAGCTCGGCGCGCGGGTGATCAAGGTGGAGCCGCCGGAGCGCGGCGATGATGCGCGGCATTACGGGCCGTTCGTCAAGGGCAAGTCCGCCTATTTCATGTCGGTCAACCGCGGCAATGAGAGCATCGCCCTCGACCTCAAGAGCAAGCAGGACCGGGCCCGGACTCCCACCACGCCAACGGTCAGCGACACCGAAGCCGAGGAGACACTGGGCAAGGATCTCGACTATGACGTCCTCCTGAAGAAGATCCAGATCGCCAAGGGGACGCTGGCCTGGTCTGAGGAAAACCTCGTCGGGGATACGAAACGCAAGGAAGTGAACAAGTATCGTGGGCAGATCCGAAGCCTGGAGGCACAACGGAAGCGCGGCTTTGGCCATAGCGGGCCCGATAGCGGCCGGCCGGCCTATGACATGGTGGTGCAGGGCCTGGGCGGCATCATGAGCGTCACCGGCCATCCCGGCGGCCCGCCGACGCGCATCGGCATGTCGATCGGCGACATCGGCGCCGGGCTTTACACGGCGATCGGCGTCAATGCCGCGCTCTATCACCGCGCAACGACCGGTGCGGCGACCAAGATCGATATCGGCATGCTCGACTGCCAGCTCGCGCTGCTCGAGAACGCGATCATGCGCTATTTCGTCAGCGGCACGGTGCCCGGCCCCCTGGGCGCGCGCCATCCGACGATCACGCCATTCGAGGTGTTCTCGACCAAGGACGGGCATCTGATCATCGCCGCCGGCAACGATGCGCTCTACGTGAAGCTCTGCGCGGC
>JACQDQ010000367.1 GCA_016201015.1 Pseudomonadota bacterium
CGAACAGCCTCCTCGAGCGGCGTGCCGGCATCGACCACGCTCCCAACCCGAGTCGCCTGGGCCGCCGCGATGCACAGATTCCCGGCTGCGTCGACTGTGGCGATGTCGCCAGGCGGCACTACGGTCGTGGCCTCGCGCTCCTCGATCATCGCAGGCCCGACGATCCTTTCGCCCTGGGCCAGTGCATAGCGGTCGTACACCGCTGCCTCGATGAAGCCCGCGCCGAAATAGGCGAGGCGGCGACCTTTCAGCGGGCCGGCTACGCCCGGCGTTTCGCCCTGGCGCACGGTCAGCCGCGGCTCCGGGCCAATGCAGCGCACGCGGAACGAGATCACTTCGATATGCGCGTGCTCGTACAGCGAGGTGTAGCGGGCGGTGTAGACCGTCGCGAACGCCTCGCGGATCACCGCTAAGCCGGACGAGTGAAGCGCCCCGTCCGGCAACGAGACGGTAATTTCGTGCATCTGTCCGACAAGGCGCATGTCGGCGCTGCGCTCGACGCGGACCGCTTCGGCCGTCACGCCGGCCTCGATCAGAAGGCCGCGGCACTCGCGCTCAAGCTCATCCAACACGGCGTTCGCCGGCGCGGCGTCGAAGTTTTGCCCGAGCACCATCGGAAGCGAGCGCGACAGCTCGAACGAGAGCGGCGCCGCGAGGAAGCCCAGCGCCGAGGCGGCGCCGGACGCGGGTGGCACGATCACGTCGGCGACGCCGAGCAGGCGCGCCACCTCCACGGCATGGGTGGGACCGGCGCCGCCGAATCCCACCATGGCGTAACGCCGCGGGTCCTTGCCCTTTTCGATGATGTGGACGCGGGTCGCAGCGGCCATGTTCTCGGTGACGAGACGATGAATGCCCCAGGCTGCCTCGATCACCGACAGCCCGAGCGGTGCCGCTACGCGCGCCAGCGCCTGCTCGGCAGCGGCCTTGTCGAGCCTCATCCGGCCACCGAGGAAGAAGTCCGGGTCGTAGTAGCCGAGCGCGAGATTGGCGTCGGTCACGGTCGGCTCGCCGCCGCCACGGCCGTAACAGGCCGGTCCCGGGTCGGCGCCCGCCGAACGCGGCCCGACGCGCAACAGCCCGACATCGTCGATCGCGGCGATCGACCCGCCGCCGGCGCCGATCTCGATCATGTCGATGACCGGCGCCATGATCGGCAGTCCCGACCCCTTCTTGAACCGGTGGACCCGCGCCACCTCGATCATCGGCGCGATGTCCGCGCGCCCGTCTCTGATGAGGCAGGCCTTCGCCGTGGTGCCGCCCATGTCGAACGAGATCACGTCTGGCTTCCCGGCCAGCGCGCCGAAGTATGCGGTCGCGAGGGCGCCGCCGGCTGGGCCGGATTCGAGCAGCCGGATCGGGAAAGCGCGGGCTGTCTCGGGTGAGATCAGCCCGCCGCCGGAATGCATCAAGCGTAGCGTGCCCCTGAAACCCCGACCCCAAAGCTCACGCTGCAGTCGCTTGAGGTAGCGGTCGACCAGCGGTTGCACATAGGCGTTGGCGCAGGTGGTCACCGTGCGCGGATACTCGCGCAATTCCGGCACCACCTCGGCGGAGGTCGAGATCGCGAGTTCCGGCTGCAGCCGCCGAGCGATCTCTGCGGCGCGGCGCTCGTGGGCGGGATTGCAGTAGGAGTGCAGGAAGCAGATCGCCAGCGCCTCGATGCCCTCGCCGGTCAGCGTCTCGACGGCCCGCTCGACCGCTGCCTCGTCAAGCGGCACGACGATCCGGCCTTCGCGCGACATACGTTCCGGGACCTCGAGGCGCTGCCGGCGCGCGACCAGCGGCTGCGGGAAGCGGAGGAACAGGTCGTAGATTTCGTAGCGCTGCTCCGCGCCCAACTCCAGGACGTCGCGCATTCCCTGCGTGGTGATCAGTCCAAGCCGGGCGCCGCGGCGCTCGATCACCGCATTGGTCACCAGCGTCGTGCCGTGGATGATCTCGGTCACTTGGCCGAGCGTGATTCCTTCGGCCTCGACCAGCTCGCTCAGTCCGATTAGCGCGCCGACCGATGGATCGTCAGGGGTGGTGAGGTACTTGTGGAGACGAACGCGGTCGTCGATTTCGTCGAGCACGACGAAGTCGGTAAACGTGCCGCCGATGTCGAAGCCGATCCGATAGGGTCTCTTGGTCTCGGTCGCGCTGCTCAACGATGGGCTCCGTCCGCCGTTTCCCCATCCTGATGCGGCCCGGCTCCGGCGGAAGCCCGGCCTAGATTCATGCTGTCTCCGGCCCAGGATAGCGTGTCGCTGCCGTAAGCATGTGCCCCGGCCGCCACGTGCGCAAATGGAAACTTCTTGCCTGGAGGGCAAAGGATTTTTAGCCTCTCCTCATGCGCGATTCTCTGCCCTCGATCGGGATGCTGATGGCATTCGATGCCGTGATGGCCGCCGGCAGCTTCGCTCGCGCCGCCGGTCGGCTCAATCTGACGCCGGCGGCCGTGAGCTACCAGGTCAAGTCGTTGGAGAAGTTGCTCGGCTCCACGCTCTTCGAGCGCCTGGCCGATCGCGTCGTGCCGACGACGCTCGCACACGAGTTGGCCCCCGAGAGCACCAAGATCCTCAAGCGCGCGAGGCGGTTCCGCAACCGCGGCGCGGCGCGCGCGCGGCGCGCGCGCGCCGGGCGGCAACCGTCCGCGTCCTCGCGGCGCAGACCTTGGCCAGCCTTTGGCTTCTGCCACGCATCGCCGACCTGATCGCGAGCTTCCCCGATCGTCGCTTCGAAATCATGAGTTGGCTCGGCGGCACAGGGCCCCACCGCCTCGAGGCCCCCGACACGGAACTGCACATCGAGATGCGCTGGACCCGGAAGGACGAGTTGCTGCCGGGCGAACGATCGGCGTTGATCGCCGCCGACAGCGCCATCCCGATCTGCACGCCCGAATATCGCGCCCGCTATCGTGACCTCGCCGACTCGAGCGCGCGCCGGCGCGTGACCCTCATCTGCCCGCTTAACTGGCCAGACATCTGGGATCGTTGGAGCGCGCACGCCCTCGACCTACACCTCGACGCGGCGCAAAAGATCTACTTCCAGAACAGCGCGCTTTGCGTGCAGGCGGCGGCCAGCGGCGTCGGCATCGCCATCGCCCACAGTGCGCTGATCGCCGCGGAGTTGGACGGCGGCAAGCTGGTCCGGGCGCACTCCCAAGCGCTGGAACTCGCTGAATGCTATTACGCCGTCGACAAGAGCGGACCGGACTTGGATTTTTTTGACGAATTTGTGCTGTGGTGTCGGCGCAACATGTGCGCGCCAGCGGATGACCCAGAATTGGCAGGCGATCGGACATGAGGGCCGAATTTCTGCTCTCACTGCTACTCCACCACGCGGCAGGACACGACCGTGTCAGGCGGCCGACAGGACCGTGCCAACGCAAGGGCCAAAGCCGATTGTCGCGAAGCCATCTCGCACCGCGTGGCCGGTGAGTGTCACCTCGTCGCCATCCTCGAGGAAACGCCGCGACTCCCCGCCAGCGAGCGCAAACGGCTCCCGGCCGCCACGGGTCAGTTCGAGCAGCGACCCCTCGCTACCCTGCGTCGCGCTGCTGATCGTCCCGCTGCCGAGCAAGTCGCCCGACCGCAGGTTGCAGCCGTTGCTGGCATGGTGGGCGACCAGTTGCGCCGGCGTCCAATAGAGATCGAGGGCGCTGCTCCGCGCGAGACGGTGCGGCGGCATTCCGGCGGCCCGCATCGCCGCCGTCCGGATCCAGATCTCGAGGGTCAGCCCGAGTGCACCTCCGGCCTGGTCCGCCTCGTCCCACAGATAGGGCAGCGGCTGCGGGTCATCGGTCGGTCGCGTCGGCTGGGCCGCGCGGAAGGGAGCCAGCGCCTCGGGCGTCACGATCCACGGACTGATCGTGGTGAAGAAGCTCTTGCCGAGGAACGGCCCCAGCGGCTGGTACTCCCATCCCTGTATGTCTCGTGCCGACCAGTCGTTGAGCAGGCAGAAGCCGGCGATATGCGATGCTGCTTCGCCGATCGGCATCGGCGCATCGGTCGCATGGCCAGTGCCGATCCATATGCCGAGCTCGAGCTCGTAATCGAGATTGCGCGATGGTCCGAAGCTCGGCTCAGCATCGGTGGCCCGCTTCCGCTGGCCGTTCGGGCGGCGCAGTGGCGCCCCGCTCGGGCGGACAGTGCTGGCACGGCCATGATAGCCGAGCGGCATCCACTTGTAGTTCGGCGTCAGCGGGACGTCGGCACGGAGCAACCGTCCGACATTGGTCGCATGGTGGATTCCGGCGTAAAAGTCGGTGTAGTCGCCGACTGACATCGGCAGATGGACCGAGCACTCGGTCGCGCGGTGCAGCAGTGCCGGCTGCGACGGCCCTGACAGCAGCCGGCTCACCGCCGATCGCAGCGCCCGCCGCGCGGCGACGCCCTGGGTTAGAAGCGCATCCAGAGTCAGGTCGATCGCCGCCTCGGCCAGGCCGTCCAGCAACCCGGCCGCATGGCAGGCGCCGAGGTCGAGGATGTAGCCGCCAATCGCGACGCCGCCCCGCGGCGTTCCGCCGGGCGGACTGAAGATGCCGAGGGGAAGGTTCTGAATCGGGAAATCCGGATGCCCGGCGGCCTCCGGAACCCAGCACGGCAACGCCGGGTCATGCGTCTCGTCGATCACAGCAGGGCTGGGTCGAGGTGGCGCTGCGGGCCGATGCGGCATTCCAGGTGGCCCTGTTGGCGTTGGGCGTCGCCGCGACGCGACCGTGCGTCCGCGGCGCCAGCAGCGGCTCCAGCATCAAGGTCCAGGTGGCAGGGGATGCGCCCCGAGGCAAAACATTTCGTCTCGACCGCGATCATCACACCTCCGAATCGTCGCCGCGCACGGCGGAAGCGAGGCGCAGCGTGCTGGCGATCAGGAATACAGCGGCGACGCCCAGGAGCGCCACCGAGATCGGCCGGGTAAAGAAGATCTCGAAGCTGCCGCGCGAAATCTCCAGTGACTGGCGCAGCGCCTTCTCCATCATCGGCCCGAGAATGACGGTGAGGACCATCGGCGCCAACGGGATGTCGAGCTTGCGGAACAGGTAGCCCAGCACCCCGAACAGCGCCATGACGATGATGTCGAAGGCGCTGCCGCTCAGCGTATACGCACCGAGGACGCAGAAGGCGAGGATCAGCGTGCACAGTACCGATTGCGGCGCTTTCAGGATCATCACCCAGAGCGGAATCAGCGGCAGGTTCAAGATCACCAGGATGACGTTGCCGACGAACAGGCTGGCGATCACCGTCCACACCAGGTCCGAGTGTTCCTGGAACAGCAGCGGTCCCGGGACCAAGCCGTTCATCATGAACGCACCCATGATGATCGCCACCGTCGGCGAACCGGGAATGCCCAAGGTGAACAGCGGCACCAGAGAGGCGTTGGAGTAGGCATTGTTCGCCGTTTCCGGGCCGGCGACGCCGGCGATCATGCCGGTGCCGAACTTCTCCGGCGTGCGCGACAGCCTTTTCTCGGCAACGTAGGAAATGATCGTCGGCACGACGGCGCCGATGCCGGGTATGAGGCCGATGAAGAAGCCGATCCCCGTCCCGCGTAGGATCGGTGCCCAGGAATCCTGCCAATCCTGCTTGGTCGGCATGAGCGTGCGAATTTTCGCGTCCAACACCTGAACGGCCTTGGTTTCGGCGATCAACAGGATCTCGCCGATGCCGAATAGACCCATCGCCACGGACACCACGTTGATTCCGTCGAGCAGGTCGACCTGTCCGAACGTAAAGCGCTGTCCGCCGACGACCGGATCGACGCCGACCATGGCGACCATCAGCCCAAACGTCGCGGAGAGCAGCGCGCGCACCAGCGATGTGCTTGCCAGCCCGGTGACCAGCGACAAACCGACCACCATCAACGCGAAGAATTCGGGCGGACCGAATCTCAGCGCGACACTGGAGATCGGCAGTGCCAGCCAGACCAGCCCCATCGTGGCGATGCTGCCGCCGATAAACGAGCCGATGGCGGCGATCGTCAGGGCGGCGCCGGCGCGACCCTGCTTCGCCATGGCATAGCCGTCGAGGCAGGTGATCGCCGAAGCGGCCTCGCCGGGCACATTGACGAGAACCGAAGTGAGCGTTCCGCCGTACATCGCGCCGTAATAGATCGCCGAGAGCATGATGATGGCCGCGGTCGGATCGAGGCTCGCGGTCAGGGGAATCAGGATCGCGGTGCCGGCGACCGGTCCGATGCCGGGCAGGATGCCGACGATCGTGCCGATGACGCAACCGAGGAAGGCGAACAGCAGGTTGGTCGGCTGAAGCGCTCCGGCGATGCCGCCGGCAAGCAGGTGCAGCGTTTCCATGCTAGAAGATACCCTCCGGCAGCGCGATCTTCAGGAAATCGACGAACACGTAGTACGCGCCGAAACTGCCCGCGACGGAGATCAGAACCGTCTCGATCCAGCCGCGCCGCCCGAAGACGCCCATCATTCCAAGATTGAATGCGAGCATTGTGAGGCGGAAGCCGACGGCCTCGATCGCCAGCGCGGCGACGAGCAGCAACGCCAGGATGGTGCCGACGCGCATCGCGCCGGCGCGCGACGGATAGAAATCCGGCTTCATGGCTTCGGGCACGCTCCAGGTAGCGTGAAACAGCATCGCCAGCGCCAGCAAGCCGAACAGCACGGCCAGCCACAACGGGAAAAAGCCGGGACCCGGCCCAAGCGACGTGTAATAGCGCAGCCGGACGGCATTCCAGCCGACAAACAGCGCCAGCGACAGGCACAGCAGCGCTGTGACCTGATATGGGCGTCTCACCGGCGATCCCGCGGAATTCAGCGCGGCGTGACTGTCACTTGGCGCGCAACGCCTTGAGCAGCGGCCCGAGGCGTGCCTCCTGCTGCTCCCAATAGGCGGCGTACTCGTCCGGGTTCATATAGCGCGGCGTCACGCCGAACTCGTAAGTGCGCTTCTTGACCTCCTCGCTGGCGATCACGGTCTTGACCGCATTCGTGAGGACATCGACGACGTCTTTCGGCGTTCCGGCGGGCGCGACGATGCCGGTCGAGGAGGCGATCAGCACGTCGTAGCCCTGCGATCGCATTGTCTCCACCCCGGGCAGGAACTCGCTGGTCCGGTCGTCGGCAATGCCAAGCACGCGAAACTTTCCGGCCTTCATGTTCTGCACCGCATCGGGGATTGTGCCCGCCAGCACTTCGACATGTCCGCCGAGCAGCGCCGTTACCGAGGGCGCGCCGCCGTCGAAATGCACCGAGGCGAAGCGCACGCCCGCGACCTGCTCGAGAACCAGGACCGTCATGTGCGGCGTGCCCAGGAGACCGCTGTCGCTGATCGTGATGCTCTCGGGTTTTGCCTTCGCCGCCGCGACCAGATCCCGCAGGGTCGGATAGGGGCTGGCGGTCTGCACCGCCAGCACGGCGGGCACGTGGTACTGCAGTGCGATCGGTTGAAAATTCTTGCGCGTGTATGGCGCGTCGCGTTCGGGATCGAGGTAGTGCGTCACCACGGTCGGCAGCACGGCATAGGACAGCGTGTGGCCATTCGGTCGCGTCTTCACAAGCTGGCTCAGAGCCAACTGCGACGCGGCTCCGGGCTTGTTGACAACCTGTACCGGCACGCCAAGCTGCTTCTCGAGCCCGGCCGCCATCAGGCGCGCATTGCTGTCGACCGAGCCGCCTGCCGCGTAGGGAACGATCAGCTGGATCGGGGTGCCGGGCGTGGGAAACGTCGCGGCCTCAACGTCGGCGGCGCCAGGCAGCAGCGCGAGAAGCAGATAGAGTGCCGGACAAGCGATGCGATGCATTTCCATCCCCTTTACTATGCGCATTTTTGAAATCTGAACGCATTCGATGTGCCAATCAGCCGGGATTCCGGGCCAGCCGGCCGGCATTGTCGACATCTTCAATATGCTGCGCACAGTTCGCGAAATTCAGCTTCAGGCCCGGCCGGGGCCAGCGAAGTTTCCCGAGCCGGCCGGTCGAGGACAGCGTCACGAAGACCGTGCGCATTTCGGAGCCGGCAAAGCAGAGATTGGTCGTGTGGCTGTCGGGCAGCGGCACATGCGCGGCGGTTCCGTCCGGCGCGATGACCGTGATGCCGCCGTTGCTCAGGGTCGCGACGCAGATCCGCCCGTCCGCTTCCAGCTTCAGGGAATCGAAACGCTGATAGCCGCCGGCGCCGTACACAATGGCGCCGCCATTGGGCGACGGATAAGGCAGAAGTTCCAGCTCTCCGGGCGCGACAACGCGATAGCGCCAGAGCCGCGCGGTCTCCGTCTCCGCGACGTAGAGGGTAGTCTCGTCGGGCGACAAGCCGATGCCGTTGGGCGTGTGCAAGGGGTAGGCGATTTCTCGGATGCGGCTGCCGTCGGGCAGCGCATAGTAGACACCGCCGCGGTCGCGGTCGCGGGGCCGCGACTTGCCGAGATCGGTAAAATAAAACCCGCCCTGCCGGTCAAATACGATGTCGTTCGGGCCTTTCAACGAATATTCGCCGCAGCGCGTGTAGAGCGCTCTCACCGCTCCCGTGCGCAGATCGACCCGCTCGATCCGGCCGCCGGAATAGTTGTCGGCCTGACCCACGATCCGCGTCTCGCCCGGCCGTCGCAGCAGCTTGGCGCCGCCGTTGTTGCAGATGTAGACATGGCCGTCCGGGCCGATGGCCGCGCCGTTGGGGCCGCCGCCAAGTTCGGCGACGCGACTCTTCCGGCCGTCCGGCGAAATCCGCGTGAGGCATCCCGCGCCGATTTCGACGACCAGCACGGAACCATCGGGCAAAGCGACCGGGCCCTCGGGAAAATCCAGACCGTCGCAGACGATTTCGAGCTCACCGACGGCGATGTTCGTTCCCATGGCAATTCGACCGTTTGCCCGCATACCAAGCCCGAGCCGCGACACCGGACGGTTACGACTCGATCTACGCGCATCTTTTCGCCGTAGCCCGATGTTGCGCGCCGTCGACGCGTGGCTGGGCGGCAACAGAAATCGCCTGCGCCACGCGCGGTCGGCTCACCGAGCCGCTGCACCCGGCTTGCCTATCGCCTGCAGCCTGTGCTACGACGAAGTTCTACGTTGACAAGTCAACAAGGTCAAGTTCTATTGGCGA
>JACQDQ010000408.1 GCA_016201015.1 Pseudomonadota bacterium
CATCGAGTGTCCAGCCACGTTGCTTGCGAAGCGTGCGAATCCGGCCCCCGACATCCAATGTGTCGCCGCTCGGCGAGCCTTGCGCCGCGGCAGGCTTCTGGGCACCAACGTCCCAGAACTGCAGCAGCGCTTCGTCGATATCGGACCCTGCGGCGATCGCTCGCCCGCGACCAGTTCTGCCAATCCCTGCCATCAACACTCCTCTCAGCGAATATCTCGGGCAATGGGCTCAATGACCAGAAACTCCTACTGGCCGTCTAGCACAAGTCGGTTTCCCTAAGCTGGTGAAATTATCTAAATGACAGAAAAAAGCTATTAAAATAATATAAATCGATATATATGATATTATAAGAGAATCACAAGAGGTCACGGTTTCAGAATGGCCTGTGCCAACAGGCAGCAGCAGGCAAACGGGAGGGAAAAATGCCGAAGCTGAAGGATCATCATTCGCATTTAATCCAGTTGCGGCGGGAGTTGAGCGGCGGTCGACTCGACCGACGGGGGTTCGTGCGCATCGCCACCCTGCTCGGCATTGGCGCAACGGCAGCCTATTCCATGGCGGGGCTCGTGGCGCCGTCGGTGGCCACGGCCCAAGGACAGCCAAGGAAAGGCGGTCGACTGCGGCTCGCGCTTCGCCTTGGCGATATATCCGATCCGCATACTTATAGTTGGGGCCAGGACATGTTCGCGCGGTCGGCGCTCGAACAACTAACGATCACCGGCGTCGACAATGTAACTCGGCCGCTGCTGCTCGAGCGATGGGAGGCGAGCGCCGATCTCAAGACCTGGACGCTGCATCTTCGCAAGGACGTGAAATGGATGAGCGGACGCGAGTTCGTGGCGGATGACGTGATCTGGAACTTGAAGCGAGCGCTCGATCCGGCCACAGGTTCGGCCACCGTCGGTCTATTTTCGGGCTTCCTGCTGGAGCAGTATCAGTCCGGCGGGACCGATGCCAGCGGCAAACCAAAGACCAGCCAGCGACTTTGGGATGCCAACGCCATTGAGCGTGTCGACTCGCATACGGTGCGCCTGAACGGCCGCAACCCGCTCCTCGCTGTTCCCGAGCATCTCTATCACAAGCAGCTGTTCATCATGGATCCCGAAGATGGCGGCGTCTTCAAGGCCGGATCGAACGTCACCGGTCCCTACGAGATTGTCGAATATCGGCAGGGACAGCGGTGCCTGATGAAGGCGCGCGCGGATTACTGGGGCGGCGGACCGTACATCCAGGAGCTGGAGCTGATCGATCTCGGCGACGATCCCAATGCGCATCTAGCGGCGCTGGCGTCCAACCAGATCGACGGGTGGCCATGGCTGGACAACGTCACCCTCGATGCCGCGCGTCGACTGCCGAATGTCGCCGTCTACGAGGCGCAAACCGCCAATACCGGCGCTGCCCGGATGCGTGTCACAGAGAAACCGTTCGACGATCCGCGCGTCCGGAAGGCGATGCGTCTGGCAATCGACAACACGGCAATCCTCAAGCTCGGCCTCGGCGGGCTGGGTTACGAAGGCGAACACCATCTCGTCGCCAAGGTTCACCCCGACTACGCCAAGGTCGAGCCGCTGAAACGCGACATCGCCCAGGCGAAACGCCTGCTCGCCGAGGCCGGCCATCCGGATGGGATCGACGCCAAGATCTACCTTAAGGCCTCGCCCGCGTGGGAAGGTCAGGTCGTCCAAAGCATGATCGAGCAATGGAAGGAGGCGGGGATACGCGTGCAGATGAACCCCGTTCCCGCGGCCCAGTACTGGGAGATCTGGAAGAAAGTCCCGCTGGGCTTCACCGACTGGAACCATCGCCCGCTCGGCATCATGCTGCTCGGGCTGTGCTTCCGTGACGGCGGCGCATGGAACGAGTCGGGCTATTCCAACGCCGAATTCGACCAGATACTGATCAAGGCGGAGGGCACGCTCGACGCCGAGAAGCGGCGCGAATACATCGCTCAGCTCGAAAAAATCCTCCTGGAGGACGGACCAATCGTGCAGCCGATATATCGATCAATCTTCAGCGCCTATAGCAAAAAGCTGAAGAACTTCAAGATGCATCCGACGAACTACAATTACTACAAAGACTACTGGATCGAGGAAAGCTGAGCGGACCAGTAGTCGCGGGCAACGTCGCCGCACCGCGATTGCATCGACATATCGCATGCCAACGAAATACGGGAGCGACGCGACAACGAGCGCGCGCGGCGACGCGCCGGACCGTTTCGGCCAACCCCGCGCGCGCCGCCGGCCCGGGCGGAGAGGATGACGAGATTCATTCTAAGACGACTTGCGTCGGCCCTGTTCACGATGGTCGCGGCATCGCTCATCGTCTTCGTGTTGGTCGAAGCCTCGCCCGGTAATGTTGCGCGCAAGACGCTTGGGCCCTTCGCTTCCGACGAGCAGGTCCAGATCCTCTATGAGCGACTACAGCTCAACGATTCTCTGATCGTCCGCTACGGGCGCTGGCTTGGAATCATAACCGGGCTGCGGGCCGATCCACTGCAGAATCCTAGCCTCGGCCTGAAGTTCCACGATCGGCGAGGCGATCGGTATGTCGGCAATTTCGGCTTCTCGACGATGATGAAAATCCCGGTCGCTGACGTGATTTGGCAGCGACTGGCGAACTCGGCGGCCCTGGCGGGCCTTGCCTTTCTCGTCATTGTCCCGCTTGCCATCGCGATCGGCATCCTGGCGGGCCTAAATGCCGGGCGGCCGTTGGACCGCGCCATTACCACGCTTTCAACCGTCTTTGCTTCGATTCCCGAATTCGCCTCCGCCGTCCTCCTGATGAGTCTGTTTGCCGTCTGGCTCGGGTGGTTGCCGGGCACCAGCCCGCTCCAGGCGGGCGGGTTCTGGCCGATCTACTCGCAATTTGTCCTGCCGGTCACCGTTCTGACGCTTTACGTCACCGCCTATGTCGCCCGCTTCGTGCGAGCATCGATGATCGAAGTAATGGCGACGCCCTATGTCCGAACGCTGATGAGCGGCGTCGTTGTCACGGAAGTGGTCTTTGCCTATCCCGGCCTTGGCCGCCTGCTTTTGGAAACAGCCTTGTTCGGCGACATCGCGCTGATTGAAGCCGCGACCCTGATCGCCGTCCTAATCGCGGTGGCGACGCAGCTCGCCGGCGACATCGGCTACATGCTGCTCAACCCACGGATTCGTTTCGCATGACCGGCCCCGCGACCGATACAGCATCCGCCGCTGCTCGCCCGTCGGCCCAACCCCAACCTGGCCAAGCCGCGCGCCGGCCCCGCTTCCGCAAGTTGCGGCGCTCCAAGGTTCTAGGCATCGGCATTGCCTTGATCGCCTTCTGGGTGGCTGTCGCGATCTTGGCGCCGCTGATCGCACCTTACGGACCCAACATCCAGCACACCACCGCGCTCGCCAACCCCTTTCCCTCTTCGGACCACTGGTTCGGAGCCGACCCGCTGCGGCGCGACATTTTTTCGCGCATCGTCTGGGGTGCTCGCCCGGTCTTGCTCGTCGCTCCGGCGGCATTGTTCTGCGCCAATGTCGTGGGCATTGCCATCGGCATGTCGGCGGGGTTCTACGGCGGCTGGGTCGATGAGCTTTGCTCGCGCGTCATCGACGTCTTGCTGTCGTTCCCGAAGATCGTGCTCTACGTCGTCCTGATCGCATCGCTCGGGCCGTCCGCACTCAACATCGTCGTCGCCGTGATCCTCGTCTCCAGTCCCGGCATCGGCCGGCTGGTGCGCGGCCTGACCATCGAATTGAAGACGCGGGATTTCGTGACCGCCGCGCGCATGCGTGCGGAAAGCGGGTTTTACATCATGCTCGTCGAGATTCTTCCCAACGCGCGCGGCCCGCTGATCGTCGATTTCTGCATGCGCATGGGCTACACGATCATCGCGATCGGCGTGCTCGGTTTTCTCGGTCTCGGCCTACCGCCACCCAATCCGGATTGGGGCGGCATGGTTCGCGAGGCGACGCCGATGCTGACCGTCTATCCCTACATGGCGATCTTTCCCTCCCTGGCGATCATCACGCTGGTGATGGGCTTCAACCTCGTCGCCGACGGCTTGCAGGACCTCGACCATGGCCGATGAGCGCGACACCATCCTGTCGGTCGAGGATCTGGAGGTTCGCTATGCCTCCGATGACCGCGACATCGTGGCCGTGACGGATGTCTCCTTTGCGATCGAGCGCGGCCAATGCCTGGGGCTGGTCGGCGAATCCGGCTGCGGCAAGTCGACCATCGCCATGGCAATCTTGCGCTATCTCGGGCACCAGGGCCGTATCTCGAAGGGGCGTATCCTCTTTCAGAGCCGCGACATGGCCGGTCTGACGGCGGAAGATCTGCGCGCCCTGCGTGGCGGACGCATCGCCGCGATATACCAGGGCGCCTCTACTGCGCTCAACCCGACGATGGCGATAGGGGCGCAGCTCGCCGAGGTGCTGCGAACGCACGCGGGGCTGGATCGCAACCGAATTAGCGACCGCGTGTTGGACATGCTGGCCGCGGTCGGCATCTCCGAGCCGTCGGGGATGATTGGGCGCTTCCCGCATCAGATCTCAGGCGGCCAGCAACAGCGCGTCGTGATCGCGATGGCCTTTCTGGCCGAGCCGGAATTGTTGATTCTGGATGAGCCGACGACCGCGCTCGACGTTACCGTCGAGGCGGAGATCATGAACCTTCTCGGTGAAATGCGGGCGGCACGGGGCACCGCCATGCTGTTCATCTCGCACAACCTCGGCCTCGTTCGCCAGATCTGCCACACGATCAGCGTCATGTATGCCGGTCAAATCGTCGAGCACGGATCGGCTCAATCGGTGTTGGATCGCCCGCGCCACCCCTACACCATTGGCATGATCGCCTGCGTGCCGCGCCTCGATCTCGGTCGCGCCGACTACCGTCTCGTTTCGATGCCGGGGCAGGTGCCGCGCCTGGTCGAACCGCCGCGCTGCTGCACCTTCATGGACCGCTGTGCCCATGCTCGCGAAGGCACCTGCGACAGGCCTATGGCTCTCGAGGACATGGGCGGCGGCGCGCGCGTGCGCTGCAGCCGCTGGCGCGAGGTGGCCGGCGCCGGCCTGTCGGCGCCCCCCGCGGCAAGCGCGACGCCGATCCTGCCGCGGCGCGACCGTATCCTCAGCCTGGAAGGTGTATCGAAGACCTACGAAATGCACCGCTTATTCAACCTGTCGCGCAAGTCCGCAGCCAAGGTGAGGGCCAACGACTTGATCAGCCTCGAACTGGCCGCCGGCGAAACCCTCGGCATCGTCGGCGAGTCGGGCTGCGGCAAGTCGACCCTGGCCCGCATTGTCACGGGGCTTGAGGTTCCGACCGGCGGGTGGGTCAGGCTGCTCGGCGGCGATGTTACGCGGCGCATGGTCGAGCGCCGCTCGCTCCGGCAGGTCCGCAATGTACAAATGGTGTTCCAAAATCCGGACAGCACGCTCAACCCATCGCATAGCGTCGGCTTCATCCTTGAGCGCGCCGTTAAGAAATTGGGCGCGGCCACCGGCCGCGCCGCACGCCGAGCCGAGGTCGAGCGGCTGCTCGATCTAGTGCGGATGCCCCGTGACATCACGCGCGTAACAGCCGCCCATCTCTCCGGCGGTCAGAAGCAACGCGTCGCCGTCGCCAGGGCCTTCGCCGGGCGGCCGAGCCTGGTCGTGGCCGACGAACCGACTTCGGCCCTCGACACCTCGGTCAAGACCGCCATCCTAGAGCTATTGCTGTCGGCGCAGAAGGAATCTGGCACAGCGTTGATATTCATCTCGCATGACCTTGCCGTCGTGCGCTATATCGCGGACCGCATCGCGGTTATGTATCTCGGTCAAATCGTCGAGATCGGCCGCGCAGACGAGGTGTTTACTCCTCCCTATCATCCCTATTGCGAAGCGCTTTTGGCGGCGGTTCCGGCGGTCGATGGCGCTCTTGATCGGCGGCGGCCGCGCCTGACGGGTGAAGTAGGCCGTGCCGTTGCCAATGCCGGAAGCTGTCTATTTGCGCCGCGCTGCGCGCGCGCCATCGCCGGAACCTGCGAGCGCTTTGAGCCGCCGGTCATCGAAGCCGCCGCCGGACATCTGATCCGCTGCCACCTACCGCTCGCCGATCTGTGCGCCTTACCGCCGGTATTCGGCCGCCGTGGTGGCGCGGCCCAGACCGTGAGCGGCTGGCAACCGACGAATTTGTGATGGGCGAAGACGCGGAAAATATCAACCACTTCCTGGCGTGGCAGGCCGGCGCCTGCCTTCGCCGGGATCGAGTCGCGCCACACGCCGAACGGCCAGCGCATCAGGAAGTCGACGGGAAAAATCATGAAGATTGAACAAGCCGAAATCTATATCGCGCCGGCGGGGAACCGCCGCGCGGTGCTGTTGGAGTTGACCACCGACAACGGCGTGACCGGAATCGGCGAGGCGGGCGTGGCCTACGGCATCGGCGCCGAGGCCGGCGCGGAAATGCTGCGTGGAATGGTCAAGCGCCATGTTCTGGGGCGCGATCCCGCGCGGATCGGCGCCATCTGGAACGACATCTACGATTTGTCGTTCTGGACGCGGAACGGCGGCACCATCAGCTATGCCGCCTTGAGCGCGATCGACCACGCGCTTTGGGATATCAAGGGCAAGGCTCTCGGCGCGCCCATCTTCGACCTCCTGGGCGGGCAGATGTGGGAGCGCCTCCCCGTCTACGCTAACGGCTGGTGGCTGGGCTGCGACACTCCCGAAGAGTTCGCGCGCGCCGGCAGGGCCGCGGTGTCACGCGGCTTCTCCGGCCTAAAATTCTACCCGCTCGGATTGGCCGACCCGGTCACCGTGATCCGCCATCCTACCCGCCGGACGCTCGATGCGCGCCTTATACCCTTGGTCTGCGACCGGGTTGCCGCCCTGCGCGAGGCGGTCGGTCCCGAAACGGAGATCATGCTGGATTTCGGTGGCGGCCTGACCACCGACCAGGTGCTGCGAATCTGTCGGCGGATCGAACATCTCGATGTCCTGTTCATCGAGGAGCCTGTCGACCCGTCTTGCCTTGGTGCGCTTGCCAAGGTCGCGGCAGGCACTTCGATCCCGCTAGCGGCGGGCGAACGCTACTACGGGCGGGCGCAGTTCCATCGGCTGCTGGAGAGCCAGGCGGCCGATATTCTCCAACCCGACATCTGCAATACGGGAGGATTCATGGAGGCGCGGGCGATCGCCGCAATGGCCGAGGTCCATAACGCAAGAATCGCGCCGCACAATTACGGCAGCACACTGGCGACCGCCATCGCCGTCCAACTTGGTGCCTGCATCCCCAACTTCATGGTGCTCGAATACTTCCCCGACTATGACAAGGAGCCCGCGTATTTCGAGGTTTTGGAAAACCCGCTCGAGCCTGGAGTGCGCACCGGCCACATGCCCGTTCCTTCGGCGCCGGGTCTCGGTGTCGCTTTGAACCGCGCGGCGCTTCAGCCGCACCTCTATGGCTCCGATCGAGCTTAGTTGCCCCACCTAACTGACAAATTGACGAGGACACGACCGTGCAAATGATTGATGCCGCCCGCGTTCACGCGTTGTTGACATATGACGGCCTAATCGCAGCCCTACGTCAGGCGCATTTGGGCGGCATGCCTCAAATGTCGGACAGAATGCTGTACCAACAGCCGCGTCCGGACGGACATCCCGACATATTCATCATCTTGGCAGCGTGGCAGCCGCAAGAGGGGCTATTAGCGAAACTGGTTACGTCCTTCCCACGCAACAAAGAACTTCACGGCATCGCCACTGTCAATTCGATCTACACGTTCACCAATGGCGAGACCGGCGTTACCGAGGCGATCATTGACGGAGAGGCGATGATCTTTCGCAAAACGTCAGCCGATTCTGCGCTCGGCGCGAGCCTTCTGGCCCGCGAGGACGCGCAGACACTGCTCATGGTCGGGGCTGGCGGACTGGCGCCTTATCTTGCTCGTGCCCACCGCAGTGTCCGCCCATCGATCAAGAGTGTTCTTGTCTGGAACCGTACGCCTCAGAACGCCGATCACTTGGTGGCGACCCTCGATGCGGAAGGCATCTTGGCGACCGCCATGCGCGACCTCGATGAGGCAGTGGGACAGGCTGACATCATCTCCAGTGCTACCATGACGAGCGAACCGATAATCAAGGGCCGACTATTGAAGCCCGGCGTTCACGTTGACCTTGTTGGCTCCTTTACTCCCGAGATGCGGGAAGCCGACGACGACGTGCTGCTGCGTGCCGACGTCTTCGTTGACCATCGCCAAACGACGCAACGATCGGGAGAATTCGTCAGTCCCTTCGCCCGCGGCGTAATCACGCCGGCCGACATCAAGGGAGACTTGTTCGAACTCTGCCAGCGCAAAGTCGTAGGACGAACGTCGCCGGATCAGATCACGATGATGAAGAATGGGGGCGGCAGCCATATGGACTACTTCGTCGCCAAATACTTAATGGATCGGCTACACAATCGTGCGTTCCGCACAACCTGTTCCGACTGACCCGCCCCATGGCCATTTGTTGCGCGCCCTTGATCGATCAAATTGATAGTGTTTCCGCCGATCCTCGATTGGACACCTCGAAAAACCACTCACGTTTGATCGGGCGGAATGATTCTCTTCGCGCGTGATTGGGCGGGAGGTAGAGATGGCGGCACAGCCTGGTTTCTTTGACAGTGATGAGCGTTTGCAGACCTTATCGGTGGCTGGCGATCCGCTGGAGCGGCTGGCCCGAGTGGTTCGAGGCACGAACCCAATTCGCCGTCATCTTCGGCGAACGGTTCGAAGGTCAATAATCAAACCGGCCCCCGCACAAGATTCCTGACAGTCCCGCCGCCGGCGCGCAAGGCGCAGATCGACACCGAAGGACGCTGGACCCTCAAGCGCGGCCGTAAACGCGAGACGCCGCCCGGCGGCGAAGGCACCCGGCGTCAGGCGCAGCCACCGATCGCGGTGCCGATGTTCGGCGACAAGAACCACATCGGCATCGACCGTCATCATGGCTTCGTGCGCCGCTTCACCGTCACTCACGCCGCCCGGCACGACGGCGCCCAGCTCGGCGCCCTGCTCGACCGGGGCAATCTCGCGAGTTCGGTCTGGGCCGACGCCGCCTATCGCTCGCAGGCGAACCTGCGCCTCATGGATCGCCGCAGCCTCGTCGCCCAGTTCCAGCGCGCCAAGCCGCGCGGCCGGCCGATGCCCAAACACATCGCCCAGGGCAATCCAGGTCGTGACCCTGCCGTTCTCGTCGCTTCATGGCGAAAAATCGCCGATTACTATAGATGGCCGGATGCCGATGCCGTCAGTAACCGCCTGTCGATTTTCCGACTCCTCGGTTTGGTCGGCTTCGACTCGCCGTCCTCATAGCGCCTGAGCGTGCCCTCGTCCATGCCGATCAGGCGGGCGACTGCTCCGCGAGCCATTCCGAGCGCCCGGTACTTGGCCCTGATCTGCTCGCCTAAGGTCTTCGGCTCGGGATGAGGGTCGTACCCCAGGAAGCCGATAATCTTGGGCCAGAAACGCATGGACGGAGTGACCCGGTCTGTCTCCCAGCCGAAGTAGGTCCAGAGGTTGATGCCGAGTTCCTTAGCGATGTCCTTCTGGAACCGCCCAAACACCATCCGACGCTTCTTGAGGTGCCCTCCCAGCGTGGTCGGATTCTCTGAGTACGGCCTCGGAAGGTCCCTTCTGAAACAAAGCCTTACATATGGCAAAAGAGCAACGCGTCGCTGCCGCTGTGGCTATCTGGACGATCCGGCGCAGGGCTGCGGCCGCGCGCCTAAATGCGCACTCGAATATCAGTCGAAGATCTCCGGCCCGCTGTTCGACCGCATCGATCTCCACGTCGACGTGCCGGCGGTTAAGCCGGCCGATCTCTCGCTGCCG
>JACQDQ010000409.1 GCA_016201015.1 Pseudomonadota bacterium
AAGGCGGCGATGCCGGTGCCGTTCTCCACCGCCCGCAATATGGCGTAGAGGTTGTTGACCAACAGCGCCGGTTCGCGCCGCCGCCCAGGCTCCATGCCGGCGTCGAGCAGCCAGTTGACGCCAGGGAAGGGCGGGCGGGGGTCCTCGCCGTAGACGACGATGCGGTGATTGTCGAGATCTGCCGCCGTTTTGGGCACGCCATGCTTCTTGAGGTAGGCCGGCGCGGCAAAGACGTGCACGTGCACCGAGAGAAGGTGCCGCTGAATGAGATCGGCCTGGCGCGGCGGGGTCACACGGATCGCGCAATCAGCCTCGCGCATGCCGAGGTCGAGCTCTTCATCCTCGACCATCAGGTTGATGCGAATGTCGGGGTAAGCGTCGATGAACTCGCTGATGCGCGGCGATAGCCAGATGGTGCCGAGGGCGACGGTGGTAGTCACGCGGAGCAGGCCCGACGGACGATCCTTGGTTTCGGTGAGCTGCTGCTCGGCAAGCTGCAGCTTGTTGAAGACGTCGCGCACGGTGCGGAAGAGAAGTTCGCCCTGCTCGGTGAGCAGCAGGCCGCGCGCATGGCGATGAAACAGCGGCGTATGCAGCGAATCCTCGAGCGCGCTGATTTGCCGGCTGACGGCCGACTGGCTCAGATTCAGCTGCTCGCCGGCCCGCGTGAAGCTGCTTGCCTCTGCCACGGCGTGGAAGATGCGCAGCTTGTCCCAGTCCATCACCTGTCGAATCGCTCCGTGTGCTGAGTATCCTTGCGAAGACTACTGTGCCGCATCGCGCACGCCGGCTTCCACGTGCGCGAGGAAGCGCTCGGCTTCGAGCGCGCCCATGCAGCCCATGCCTGCCGCAGTCACAGCCTGGCGGAACACCTTGTCCTTGACGTCGCCGGCGGCAAATACGCCGGGAATGTTGGTCGCGGTTGAATCCGGCGCGGTGACGATATAACCCTCGGCGTCCATTGTCAGTTGCCCCTGGAACAGCGTGGTCGCCGGCGTGTGGCCGATCGCAACGAACAGGCCGTCGATCGGCAGTTCGCTCGTCTTGCCGGTGAGCAGGTTGCGCAGCCGGACGCCGGTGACACCAAGCGGATTCTCGTGGCCGATCACGTCCTCGGCGGCGCTGTTCCACACGACCTCGACTTTTGGATTCTTGAACAGGCGTGCCTGGAGGATCTTCTCGGCGCGGAATGAGTCGCGGCGATGAACGACCGTCACCTTGGCGGCGTGATTGGTAAGGAACAGCGCCTCCTCGACCGCGGAGTTGCCGCCGCCGACCACCGCGACGCGCTTGCCGCGGAAGAAGAAGCCGTCGCAGGTGGCGCAGGCGGAGACGCCGAAGCCGCGGAATTTCTGCTCGCCCGGCAGGCCGAGCCAGCGCGCCTGCGCCCCGGTGGAAATGATCAGCGTGTCGCCGAGATAGGTTTGGCCGCTGTCACCGACGCAGAGAAACGGTCGTCGCGACAGATCGACTCTGACGATCGTGTCGTCGACGACGCGCGTGCCGACATGCTCGGTCTGCTGCTGCATCTGCTCCATGAGCCACGGGCCCTGAATCGCCGCGGCGAAGCCCGGGTAGTTCTCGACGTCGGTGGTGATCGACAATTGTCCGCCGGGCTGCAGGCCGCGGACGAGGATCGGCTGGCGGCTGGCGCGCGCGGCGTAGATGGCCGCCGTGTAGCCGGCTGGACCGGAGCCGAGCACCAAGACCTTGGTGTGAAGGGGTGAGGGGGGCGGCGAGGACATCGAGGGGGAAACCGTCTGAACGAGTGGCGACGACAACTAAAGTAAGTGCGCGCGGCAGGCGAGGCAAGCGGCCGCTGGCCTGCCCGCCCGCGACGGAGACCAAAGCGGGCCGATGCTGGCGACATCGCGCCGCTTTTCGCGGCTGGCGGGACTCGGCTAAGCTGCCATCGACCACATCTGAAGGGAAACCCCATGGAGCAGCGCCTCAGCCTCGTGACCTTGGGGGTCGCCGATATCGCCCGGAGTCGCCGCTTCTACGAGCGGCCCGGTTGGCAGGCATTTGGTGCCAGCCAGTAGAGTGTTGTCTTCCTCCAGCTCGGCGGCATCGCGCTTGCCCTCTACGGTCGCGCGGCGCTGGCGGAAGTTGCGCGCCTGTCCGGCACGAGCAGCGGGTTCGATGGCGTGGCACTCGCCCGTAATGTTCGCGCGCGGGAGAGGTCGACGCCATTCTGGCCAAGGCGGAGGCGGCCGGAGCGTGGATACTCAAACCCGCCGAGGATGCCTTCCGGGGCGGCTACTCCGATTACTTCGCCGACCCCGACGGCCGCCCCTGGGAGGTCGCGTGGAATCCGCACATCCCCATTGCAGCCAACGGCGCTCTGCGGCTTCCGGCGTAGGCACCGCCGGCCAAGCGGCGCCCTCGCCATACGCCGACAGGGCCGCGACGAGCGGGGCGGATGCCCCGATCATCGGCCATGGTCATGTCCCGGACAGGGCCTCTCGCAGTCGGTCAGCGTCCGGGTTGCTGAATTTCTGCTCGATCACGATGTCGCGTGTGGTCGCCGACGCGCCGTAATACGCCTTGTCCGAGTCCTCATTCGGAATGAGGATGCCGCCTTTGAGCGCGACGCCGCCAAATAGTCCCTTCGAGCGCCCGAACGCATAGACGTCGGCGCCGACATTGGTCGTCGTGCTTGCTTCCATTCTGCCGCCGAGATTGCCAACGGCAAGGCTCAGATCGCCGCCAAGCGTGACTTTGTCACCGAGCAGCTTGTCGAGTCCGCGGTCAGTCATGACGACGAGAATTACCTCGGAAACCTCGGCCCCGATCTGAAACCCCACGCTTGCCGATCCGAGCGACAGAAACGCGGGATAGCTCCACTTTCGCTGCGCGTCCTGCGTGCGGCCAAGGAGCACGCCGGCGCCTCCTTCGCCACCGACGACGAACCCTGCCCGAATCAACTGCGGCATGACAATGACCGCCTTGGCGCGATCCAACATGTCGTGAAAGTCCTTGAAATTCGGATCGGCCGTCAACGCATCAACGGTGACTTTGGCGCGGTCGACCAACTCCTGCTCATCGCTGGCTGCTTGCGCCTGCGCCATTGCGATCGTCGTTGCCACAGCAACGCCGACAATCAGTCGTGGCCAGTGTGACGTCCTCATTCGGTCCTCCTTATTGGCGCCCGAGCAGACGCCAGCGCCGGTCTCGCCGATCGACGGATATGCAAATGACCGCTTTCGCGGCGATCATCCGATAGCCGCGGTCCGGCCGTACGCAACAAACGCACGAAGATACGAAAGGTTCCCTGGCGGCTGAGCTTGGTCGGCCGCTGCTGGGCGGTGAACACGCACCGCCGCGGACCATACAAACATCCCATTAGCCGTATGCGAACGATCCCGCCGATCGCGGCGACGGCGACAATCCACCGCGCGCGGCGCGCTAGAACCCGAACATGTGATCGAGGCTGAAAGCGCCGGCGTCGTCGATCAATCCGTGATAGCCGAACAAGCGGCAGCTTGTGTCGCGAATCAGGATGTACCCGCCGTCTTGCGCGCGGGCCAGGGCGGCGTGATCGAACAGCGCGCTGGCGCGCCAGAGAAGCGAGCCGCTGCAGGGAATCGCCACCTCCGCCTTGTCCAGCTCATTGCCGGCGCGGTCGCGCAGCACCAGCGCTGTCTGCGATCGCGGTTGCCACGGCGTCGACGCCGGATAGATCAGGTGACACAGGGTGTCGAGTTCCGGCGGGCCGAGCCGCAGGAACAATCGCGTCGACAGACCCGGCGGTCGGCCGACATAGGATTGCGGCTCGCCCTTGTAGGTGAGAACGGTGTTGAAGATATGGGCGCCGAAGCTGGTTTCCGCCGAATGGCCGCTACACTTGTCCTCGTAGCGGAACAAGGCGTGGAGCCAGCCATCGGCGCTGCCGCCGTCGCGGAAGTCGTAGGTGAGCTCGAGATGACCATAGCCGCCGGGCAGCGCCGCGCCGTTCATGAGGTCGGCCACATCGAACACCGAGGCGTGATCGCGCGGCAAACGGCCGAGATAGCGGTTGACGATCTCGCGCCCGGTCGGGTCGTAGAGGCGCAGGGCAAGCGGCAACTCGGCCTGTGTCGTCGCCATCGGCGTCGGCAGCACGATCGTCCGGAAACGATCCAGCGGCAAGACGGGTGCAGGCAGGAGGTAGCCCTTGCCCATCAAGTTCGACAGCTCCGGAATGTGCGGATCGGGCTCGAGGTCGATCCGCTCAACATTGGGGTGAGCGATGCGGCGGCGGCCGGTTGCCGTGGTGATTTCGTAGCGCGGGCGGACGAAGTGGCGGCCGGCGCGCACCTCGATCTGCTGTGGCCATAGCGCCGATGGCAGCAACGCCGCGACGTCGAGCGGATAGGAGGCGAACGGCGCTATCTCACGATCGAGCCAGGCGACCTCGTCGTGGCCCATCAGATTGAGGCCGACGGCTTTCGCCGGGATCAAGCAGGGATGGCTGTTTTGCACCCACAACACCACCGATTCGCCGGGCTTCGGCGCCGGCAACCCGGCATAGAAATCGGCCGGCCACGCGTTCGCATCATGCGTGCACGAGAGATCGTCGGGCCGATCGCCGTAGGTATCGAGGGCGTATTTGACGACGTCGTGCCCGACCGCGCCGACGACGTGGATGAACAGCTGGCCAGTGAACTCGCCGAGGCCGAACCGGCGCCGGACGTCACGGCTGTCGATGACGATGCCGCTCGCGTTCGGCGCCACGACCTCGCGCCATTGCGCCAGAACCTCGCCATCGCGCCCGAACAGGCACAGCCACATCTCCG
>JACQDQ010000410.1 GCA_016201015.1 Pseudomonadota bacterium
CACCAGCCGCGCCGCGCGGACAGGATCGCTGTCACCGGCGCGTAGCCGCCACTGCGCCGGCATCAGGCCGGGCTCGGCGAACAGACGAGTGAACAAATCCGCCACTGCCCGCCGCGCCTCGTCGCTACGACGAAGGACGCGCTCGTGCCGATACATGCGTTCGAACAAGAACGCCTTGAGCGCGCGGTCATTCGCCGCCATCGCCGTCGAGAACGCTGCCACCGGACGACCGAGCCGGCGGACCTCGTCGGGCGAGCCGGCGCCGGTGCCGCGCAGCCGGTTGCTGGTTTCGGCGAGGAGGTCATTGACCATGCGATCGACCAGGCGCCGCACCATCTCGCCCCGCAATCGTCCCTCCTCGAGGCCCGGATACTTGGACCGTAGCTCCGCCAAGATCGGACCGATCAGCGGCACATCGCCGAGATCGGCGACGGCAAACAGCCCCGCCCGCAGACCATCGTCGATATCGTGCGCGTTATAGGCAATATCGTCGGACAAGGCGGCGACCTGCGCCTCGGCACTCGGCCAGGTGTCGAGCTCGAGGTCGTGCTGCACCACATACTCGGCGATGGCCGCCGGCAGGCGCGCGGCCTTCTGCGGATCGGCGCGCGGCCCACTCATCGGTCCGTTGTGCTTGACCACGCCTTCAAGCGTCTCCCAGGTCAAGTTGAGTCCGTCGAAGGCGGCGTAGCGACGCTCCAGCTTGGTAAGAATACGCAGCGTCTGCGCGTTGTGATCGAAGCCGCCATAGTCGCGCATGGCGGCATCGAGCGCCTCCTCCCCAGCATGCCCGAACGGCGTATGGCCGAGATCGTGGGCGAGCGCCAGCGCCTCGGCCAAATCCTCGTTGAGACCGAGCGCCCGCGCCAGCGAGCGCGCAATCTGCGCCACCTCGAGCGAGTGGCTGAGCCGCGTGCGGTAATGGTCGCCCTCGTGATAGACGAAGACCTGGGTCTTGTAGTTAAGGCGACGAAAGGCCGTCGTGTGGATGACGCGGTCGCGGTCGCGCTGAAACACGGTCCGTGTCGCGCTCTCCGGCTCCAGATGCACCCGGCCGCGGCTCTCTTCGGGCCGGCACGCATAGGGCGCAAGCCCCGCCGGCGGCGGCGGCAGATTGGCGGCAGCTTTGAGACGGGGTCGAATGGCCATATCGTATACCCTGTAGAGCGATAGCGCTTTGCCGCGACGCCGTCACGGATTAATCCGCGGTGCGGCCGGCCGGCAAACCGGCCCGGCGCCGATTTCGACGGGAATTGACAAGGCGCCGGAAGTGCTTAGATATGGTATATAGTCCGCCTCTGGCGGCGGACCAAGTTTGCCAAGCGGAGCAAGACGATGGCTGAAGTGGATAGCCTTGCGCCGGCGCGCAAGGTCGAGCTGACCGAGTCGGCGGTAAAGCGCATTGCGTCGATTTTGACCCAGGAGGAGCACAAGGGCATGATGCTCCGCGTCTCGGTGTCCGGCGGCGGCTGCTCCGGCTTCCAGTACGGCTTTACCTTCGACGATACCAAGAACGACGTCGATCTCGTCATCGAGCGCGACGGCGCCGTGGTGCTGATCGACGACGTCTCGCTCGACCTGCTCAATGGCGCGCAGATCGACTATGTCGAGGACATGATCGGCGCCTCCTTCGCGATCAAGAATCCGCAGGCCAAGACATCCTGCGGCTGCGGCAACAGCTTTTCGGTTTGAACGCGCGCCGTCTCGCGCCATGATGAGGGCCCGCTCTGCGGGCCCTCTTCGTTTGGACTGGAGCTGGAGCATCCGAGTGAAGATCGCGACCTGGAACGTGAACTCGGTCAAGGCGCGGATCACCCATCTCGTCGACTATCTGAAGACGGCCGCGCCCGACGTCCTGCTGCTGCAGGAGATCAAGTGCGTCGACAAGGAGTTTCCGCATCTTGAGATCGAGGCCGCCGGCTACCGCGCGGCGGTGGCCGGGCAGAAGACCTATAACGGCGTTTCGATCCTCGCCAAACAGAAGATCGACGTGGTGGTAAGCCGCCTGCCGGGCGATACGGCGGACGAGCAAGCGCGCTACATCGAGGCGGATGTCGGCACGGTGCGGGTCGCCTCAATCTACCTGCCCAACGGCAATCCTGTCGACACGCCGAAATACGGCTACAAGCTTGCCTGGATGGAACGTCTGCACGAACGCGTGCGCGCCCTGCTTAAGACGGAGCTGCGCGTTGTCCTCGGCGGCGACTACAACGTCGCGCCGACCGACGACGATGTCTACGACCCGGAAGGCTGGAAGAACGACGCCCTGTGCAAGCCGGAAACGCGGGCTGCCTTCCGCAAGACGCTCTATCTCGGCCTCACCGACGCTGTGCATGCGCTGCATCCGGAGCCGCACCACTACACCTACTGGGATTACATGCAGAACCGCTGGGCGCGCGACCACGGCCTGCGCATCGACCATCTGCTGCTGTCGCCGCAGGCGGCGGACCGCCTCACCGCCTCCGGCATCGACCGCGGGCCGCGGGCCAAGGACAAGGCCTCCGACCACACGCCGGTCTGGTGCGAGATCGGTTGACGCGCGTCGCCGAGCGCCGGCGCGCCCGAGAAAATTTCATGGCGGCGATGAGCATATTTCGTTTGTCGGCGTGCCGCCGATCGTCGATCCTCGTCGCATGATCCAGGCGCTCGAAGGCGGCTGCCTATGCGGCCGCGTCCGTTACCGCGCAAATGGCGCGACGATCCATGTCAACCATTGCCACTGCGAGATGTGCCGCCGCGGCAGCGGTGCGCCCGTCGTCACCTGGGCGACGTTCAAGACGAGCGACGTGGCCTTCGTCAAGGAGCCGCCGACCTTCTACCGCTCGTCGGCCAAGGCCGTCCGCGGCTTTTGCTCGACTTGCGGCTCCGCATTGACGTGGCAGGGGGACGCCTCGCCGGAAGAGATCGACATCACCGCCGGCAGTTTGGATCGGCCCGATGCGGTGCAGCCGGCCGACCACATCTGGACCGCAAGCCAGATCGCCTGGCTGCACATGGCGGACGACCTGCCGCGTTATCCGCGCCAGCGCAGCGAGGGGACGACCAAGCCGACCTAGCTCGATTGCCACTCGCGAGATGACTTAGAGCCTGACGCCCCAGCCGCCGGCTGCGATCAATAGTAGGCCGCCCAGCAGCAGCACCAAGAACGTCAGGATGGTGCCGAGAAAGCGACCGACGGACTCGCCGGATTTCGTCGACAGCCCCCAGGCATGCAGCAGCCGGCCGACCAGCAGGCCGCCGCCCAGCGCATGGACCGCCCACGAGCGCTGCCCTCCCGCCTCGACCAGCGCGATGACGATGAGCGCTAGGGGCACGTATTCGGAGAAATTTCCCAACGCCCGTATCGCCCGCAGCAGTTCGGGTTTTCCACCATCGCCGAGATTGACCTTGTAGACGACACGCCCGCGGATCACGAGACCGCCCAGCACCACCAGTAAGATGGCGAGGAGTCCGGCGTAGATCGACGTAACGACAAATGTCGGCATGATTTCTCCCATCGTCCTTGTCGCAGGATACGCGCGTTAAGTGCCCGTGGACGAGCGGCACGCCGGGTGCGATCACGCCTTCTCGTGGCGGCGAAAACGCTAGCGTGCAGACGGCCGGGCGAATGCCGGCCCGCGCGGCTTCAGGCGCAGACCGGGTTTGAGCTTGGTCCAGGCGAGCGTCGCCGGATCGGCCGGATTGGGACCCGGCGCGGCGACGACGACCACCTCGGCGGCGATCGGCTGGAAATGGGCGCGAAAATGCACCGAGCTTTTCACCGCGACGATGCGCTGGCGCCCTGGCTCGACGCCGACATGGCGGAACATCTCCTGATCGGCCGCCTGCACTTTGCGGCTGGCGACGACCACGGTCACGCCGTCGCGCCGCAACGCCGCCATCGGTCCGAGCCGCATGCGGCTACCCTTGTAGAACGGACCCGTGCACATGAAGTTGCCGTCGCCCAGCCGCTCGACGCGGAACCGCCCGACATGCGGGCGGTGGCCCGCCAGCCCCGACTTGGCGCCAAGCGAAAATTCGAGCTCGGCGCCGATGCCGGCCTGGTGCGCCTGCGCCGCCGCCTGCTGATCGATGAGCATGCCGAGCACGGCACCTTGCGCGCGCTGACGCACCAGCGCATCGAGCAGGCCGACGGTATCGCCGTTGCCGCCGGCGCCCGGATTGTCCTGCGTGTCGGCAAGCACCACCGGCGGCCCCTCGCGCCCGCCGCGCGCCATGGCGCGACGCACGCCCTCGTCGGGTTCGAGGAAGTCCGCTTCCCATGCCGGCTCGGCGTCGGCGATTTCGGCCTCTAGCGTCGTCACCGCGCGATCGATGGCCACCTGATTTGGCCCGCACCCGAACACCGCCGGTCGGCAATCGACGATATCCGCTGCCGGAAATCCCGGCGTGAACGACAACGTCGTGCCGCCTTCGCGCTCCAGCGACGCGAGCCGCGCATAGAGCGCCTGCGCCGGATCGATCAGCGTGCATTGCGCGGTGAGCGGAATGAGGTAGTCGAGCTGGCGGAACGCCTTGGCCGGCGCCTGCCCGCTGCGCAATATCCGATCGAGCACCGCGGCGGCGCGGGCCCCGGTCTCGGTCTGATCCACGTGCGGATAGGTCCGATAGGCGATCAGCGCCTCGGACTGCGCGATCATCGCGGCGCTGACATTGGCATGCAGATCGAGGCTCGCCACCATCGGCACGCGGGCGCCGACGATACGTCGCAGACGCGCGAGCAATTCGCCTTCGCCGTCGTCGAGATGCTCGGTCACCATCGCACCGTGCAAGTCGAGATACACGGCATCGACGGGGAGTGCCCGCGCCAGCTCCTCGGTCATCATCGTCGCGACGTGCTCGTAGGCCTCGCGCGTCACGTGCGCCGACGGCGTGGCATTGGCCCAGGCGAGCGGCACGATCGCGTGGCCCGCCTGGCGCGCCGCGGCGATGAAACCGGCGAGCGGAATGTTGACGCCTTCGACTGTCTTCGCGACCGCGAAGCCGCGCGCCATCGCCGGCCAGCCGCCGCCGCGTTCGAAATCGGCGAGCGTCGCCTTGGACGGCGCGAAGGTGTTGGTCTCGTGCTGGAAGCCGGCGACGGCGATGCGAAAGGTCATGGGGCGTACGCCGCGTTCAGTTGCGCTCGGCCGCCATCGAGCCAAGCTCGCCGTTCACCAGATTGACCCAATAGGTGGTCCCCAGCGTCAGGATGTCATCGTTGAAATCGTAGAGCGGCGTATGAACGTAGTGACAGCCGGCCTTCTCGTCGCCGCCGTTGCCGATCATAATGTAGGCGCCCGGCTTCTTCTGGAGCATGAAGGCGAAGTCCTCGGCGCCGGTGAGCGGCGTCGTATTGCTGTCGACGTTCTCCGCGCCGACGGTCATCTCCGCCGCATCGATCGCCACCTGCGTCTGCTCGACCGCGTTGACCAGCGGCGGATAGCGGCGCTGATACTTGTACTCGTGGGAGATGCCGTGGGCTTGTGCCAGGCTGGCCGCCAGCTCGCCGAGACGGCGTTCGAGCGTGTCGCGCACCGCCGGCTTGTAGCTGCGCGCCGTGCCGCGCACCAGCACCTCGGACTGAATAACGTTCGGCGCGTCGAAGGCGCCGGCATGGATATGGCCGACACTTATCACGGCGGTGTCCGATGGCGCCACGTTGCGCCCGACGATGCTCTGCGTCGCCAGCACGAACTGCGCCGCCGGTATCGACTGGTCGGTTCCGAGATGCGGCATTGCGCCGTGTCCGCCGGCACCCTTGAAGATCACCGTCCAACTATCGCTGGCGGCGAGCATCGGACCCGGGCGGATCGCAAAGCGGCCCGCCGGCAGGCCCGGCATGTTGTGCATGCCGTACACCGCATCGCAGGGGAAACGGTCGAACAGCCCCTCCTCGATCATTACCCGCGCCCCGCCCAGCCCCTCCTCGGCCGGCTGGAAGATGAAATGGATGGTGCCGCCGAAATCGGGATTGGCCGCAAGATAGCGCGCGGCACCAAGCAGCATCGTCGTATGCCCATCATGGCCGCAGGCATGCATCTTGCCGGCGTGGACCGAGCGATGCGCGAACTCATTCTTCTCTTGGAGGTTCAGCGCGTCCATGTCGGCGCGCAGCCCGATAACGCGCTGGCCGGGCCGCTTGCCCTTGAGCGTGCCGACCACCCCGGTCTTGGCCAGCCCGCGATGCACGGCGATGCCCCAGGATTGCAGCTTCTCCGCGACGACGTCGGCGGTTCGCACCTCTTCGAACGCGGTCTCGGGGTGCTTGTGAATATCGCGGCGGATCGCGATCAGGTCCGCCGCGTGCGCCTTAAGTTCGTCGCAGATTGAATGGGCCATGCTTATGTCTGCTCCTGACTCTGCGCTAATACGTCTGTGGACAATCTCAGGGGCATCAATCGCCTGCAGAGATATCACGGCGGTTCAGATATCGGCATACATATGCGTTTCGAACTTGGCGCCGGGATGCGTCACTGCGCCCTTGCTCGCCGGTCCAACAGTCTGCGCGTATTTCCACAGCGTGCCCGATTGATAATCGTGCTGCCGCGGCTTCCACGCCTTGCGGCGCTTGTCGAGTTCGATCTTGCTCAGCTCGACCTCGATCGTGCCCTTGCTCGCGTCGATGCGGATCATGTCACCGTCCTTGAGCAGGCCGATCGGTCCGCCGACCGCCGCTTCCGGCCCGACATGGCCGATGCAAAAGCCGCGCGTGCCGCCGGAGAAGCGGCCGTCGGTGATCAGCGCGACTCTATCGCCCCAACCCTGGCCGTAGATCGCCGATGTCGTGGACAGCATCTCGCGCATGCCGGGGCCGCCGCGCGGCCCCTCGTAGCGGATGACGACGACCTCGCCCATCTTGACCTTCTGTGTCAGCACAGCGGTAAGCGCGTCTTCCTCGCAGTCGAAGACCCGGGCCGGTCCCGCGAACTGCAGCGTCTTCATCCCGGCGATTTTCACGATCGCGCCCTCGGGCGCAAGATTGCCCTTGAGGCCGACGACGCCGCCGGTCTTCGACAGCGGCCGGCTCGTCGGATAGACGACATCCTGGCCCTTCGGAAACTTCACCTGTTTCAGGTTCTCGGCCATGGTCTTGCCGGTGACCGTCATGCAGTCGCCGTGCAGATAGCCGCCGTCGAGCAGCGCCTTGAGCACCACCGGCACGCCGCCGACGTCGTAAAGATCCTTGGCAACGTATTTGCCGCTGGGCTTGAGGTCGGCGATATAGGGCGTGCGGCGGAAGATTTCGCACACGTCGTCGAGATCGAATTCGATCCCGGCCTCGTGCGCGATCGCCGGCAGATGCAGCCCGCCATTGGTCGAGCCGCCGGTCGCGGCAACGATCACCGCGGCGTTCTCCAACGCCTTGCGCGTGACGATGTCGCGCGGGCGGATGCCGAGCTTGATCAGCTTCATGATGCCCTCGCCCGCCTCCTCGCAGAAGCGGTCGCGGCTGTCATACGACGCCGGGCTGCCGGCCGAGCCCGGCAGCGCCAGGCCGATCGCCTCCGAGACGCAGGCCATGGTGTTGGCGGTGAACTGGCCGCCGCACGATCCGCTCGATGGCAACGCGTTCAATTCCAAATCTTTGAGATCGGCGTCGGTAAATCTCTTGGCCGCGTGCGCACCAACGCCCTCGAACACGTCGACGATGGTCACGTCCTTGCCACGGAAGCGGCCGGGCAGGATGGTGCCGCCGTAGATGAAGATCGACGGCACGTTGAGCCGCACCATCGCCATCATCAGGCCGGGCAGCGACTTGTCGCAGCCGGCAAGACCGACCAGCGCGGCGTAGCAATGGCCGCGCACGGTCAGCTCGGTCGAATCGGCGATCACTTCGCGGCTCACCAGCGACGATTTCATGCCGGCATGCCCCATCGCAATGCCGTCGGTGACGGTGATCGTGGTGAACTCGCGCGGCGTGCCGCCGGCCGCCTTGACGCCCTTCTTCACCGCCTGTGCCTGGCGCGACAGCGTGATGTTGCACGGCGCCGCCTCGTTCCAGGTCGTCACCACGCCAACCAGCGGCTGCGCGACCTCCTTCTCCGTCAAGCCCATCGCGTAGAGCATGGCGCGGTGCGGCGCGCTGGTCGGCCCCACCGTCGTGTGGCGGCTGGGCAGCTTGGACTTGTCGAATTTCGGCGCGGACATGGTCGCTCCCTTCGTCTGCGAACCAAGGAAGATACAAAGCGGCGTCGGAATTGACCAGGGGCGTCGAGATTTCAGTCGGTCAGCATCCGGTTCATCTCGGCATGGGTCGCCATGCCTTCGGCAAAGCCGTAGCTGCCGGGACCCTTCAACTCGGCCGCCGCGCGCCGCACCAGTCCGAGCGTCGCCAGCATCAGCATGCCGCCGACGCTGACGCGCCTGACGCCGAGCGCCTTCAGCTCCGGCACGGTCGGGCTCTTCGCCCCGACCAGAATGTTCACCGGCCCACCGATGTCGGCGACCAAGCGCCGGATGGTGTCGCGGTCCGCGAGCCCGGGAATGAAAATGCAATCCGCCCCGGCCTCGCGATAGGCGCGACCGCGACGCACGGTCTCGTCGAAACTCGCCGCATCGGGTCCGCGGCCGACTCTCATGCCGACCAGATAGGAATCCGTGCGCGCATTGATGACGAAGTGAACGCCGGCGCTTTCTCCGACGGCGCGCGCGGCGCGAATGCGTGCGACCGACAGATCTATCGGAAACAACGGCTGATCGCTCGCATGCGTACCGTCTTCCAAATTTCCGCCGACGATGCCGGCCGCCAACGCACGGCGGACCGTCTCTGCCGTATCCTCCGGTTTCGGGCCATATCCGGCTTCGATATCCGCCGACACCGGCACGCGCACGCGCTGGGCGATGCGGCCGCACGCCGCCAGCATCTCGTCGCGGCCGATCTTCTCGCCGTCCGGATAGCCGAGGGCAAAGGCGACGCCGGCGCTTGTCGTGGCGAGAGCCTGATAGCCGGCCGCTTCGACGATCCGCGCGCTGGCGACGTCCCAGGCGTTGGGCAGGATCAGCACATCGGGCCCGTCATGCAGCCGCCGCAGCGTCCCCGCCTTCGCCCGCAGAGCCTCACTCATTGTCGACCCCCGATATTTACGCTTTCCGTTCGCACTATGAGCGCACTAAGTCTTGCGGACGTATTTGTTGGGCAGCAGGTCGGCAATCGGCACGCGGGCGACGCCGCCATTGGTCGGCACGATCACGACGCATTTCGGCGCGAAGTCGGCCAGCATCTCGCGGCAGATGCCGCAGGGCGAGACGATCTGTATCTCTTGATTGGCCTCACGTGGCCGTGGATGGCGGACCGAAACGATGCACTCGATCTCGGAATCGCCCGCCGACATCGCCTGACCGACGGCGATCGCTTCGGCGCAGACCGAGGCGCGCCCGACATAGGTGTCGAGATGCACCGCCGTATAGATGCGGCCGGAGCGCGCGCGCAGCGCGGCGCCGATGTGGTGGCGGTTCTCGCGATAGCGGTCGATGATGACCTGCCGCGCGGCGGCGATAAGCTCGCGATCGGCTGGGGCCAGACGGTCAACCATGATCTAAAAATTTTCCAGTCGCTCGAGCGCGGCGGCAAGACGCACCCGCGCCGCCTCCGCCTCTGACCGGCGCTCGCGCTGGTCCTCGACGATCTCGGGATCGGCCTTGGCGACGAATTGCGGGTTGGCCAGCTTCTGATCGATCTTGCCGATCTCGCCGGCGAGCTTACCCACCTCCTTCGTCAGGCGCGCGCGCTCCGCGGCCGCATCGATGACGCCGGCGAGCGGCAGCACCAGCGTGGCCTCCGGCACAGCAATCTGCGCCGTGCCTTTGAGTGCACCATCGGTCAGCGCCGCAATCGTGTCGAGCCGCGCCAATGTCTCGATGATGCCGCGATGTGTGTCGAGGCGCTTGACCGCAATCGGCGTCGCATCACGATGATAGAGCTTGAGACGCGCCCCGGCAGGAACGTTCATCTCGGCGCGCAGCGCACGGATTTGCGTGACCGCCTCGACCACCCAGCCCATTTCCGCGTCGGCCGCCGGGTCGGTCTTCCCGGTGTCAAGCTGCGGCCACGGCGCCGTGATCAGCGGCCCGCCGAACTCCAGCTTCTCCCACAGCTCCTCGGTGATGAACGGCATCATCGGATGCAGCAGCTTCAATATCTGCTGCAGGACGAAGGCCGTCACCGCGCGTGTTTCTGCCTTCGCCGCCGCATCGCCGCCGTTGAGGATCGGCTTGGTGAATTCGAGATACCAGTCGCAAAACGTCGCCCAGGTGAACTGATAGGCGGCGCCCGCGGCATCGTTGAAACGGTACGATTCGATCGCCGTCTCGACCGCTTGTGCGGCGCGGGCGATCTCGCCGACGATCCAGCGATTGACCGTGAGCCTGGCCGTCGCCGGATCGAACGACGCCGCCGGTGCGGTGGCGCCGTTCATTTGACAATAGCGCGCCGCGTTCCACAGCTTTGTCGCGAAGTTGCGATACCCGGCGACGCGGGCCTCGTCGAGCTTGATGTCGCGCCCCTGCGCCGCGAGCGCGGTCAACGTGAAGCGCAGCGCGTCGCTGCCGAATTTGTCGATGAGCTCGAGCGGGTCGATGATGTTGCCCTTCGACTTCGACATCTTCTGGCCCTTGGCGTCGCGCACCAGGGCGTGGATATAGACGGTGCGGAACGGCACCTCCTTCATGAAGTGCAGGCCCATCATCATCATCCGCGCGACCCAGAAGAAGATGATGTCGAAGCTGGTGACCAGCGTGTCGGTGGGATAATAGCGCTTGAGTTCGGGCGTCTCGTCCGGCCATCCCAGAGTCGAGAACGGCCACAGCGCCGACGAGAACCAGGTATCGAGCACGTCGGGGTCACGCGTCAGCGCTACATCCTTGCCGTAATGCGCCTGCGCCTGGGCGCGCGCCGCTTCCTCCGTGTAGTCGACGAACACAGCGCCGTCGGGCCCATACCAAGCCGGAATCTGATGGCCCCACCACAATTGACGCGAGATCGTCCAGGGCTGGATGTTGCGCATCCAGTGGTAATAGGTCTTCTCCCATGTCTTGGGCACGAACGCCGTGCGGCCGTCCTCGACCGCCTTGATCGCCGGCTCGGCCAATTTCGCCGCGTCGGCGTACCATTGCACGGTGAGCCACGGCTCGACCGGCACGCCTGAGCGGTCGCCATGCGGCACCATATGCACATGCGGCTCGGCCTTGGCCAGCAGCCCCAGCTCTTCCATCGCCGCCACCACGCGTTTGCGCGCCTCGAAGCGGTCGAGCCCGCGATAGGGCTCCGGAACGCTATCGTTGAGATGCGCGTCGGCGGTCAGGATATTGATCGTCTCCAGCTTGTGGCGGCGGCCGACCTCGAAATCGTTGAAGTCGTGGCCGGGCGTGATCTTGACCGCGCCGGTGCCCTTTTCCGGGTCGCTGTACGCGTCGGCGACGATCGGCAGACGCCGACCGACCAGCGGCAATACCGCAAATTTACCGACGAGATGCTTGTAACGCGCATCGTCCGGATGCACGGCGATCGCGGTATCGGCGAGCATCGTCTCCGGCCGCGTCGTCGCAATGGCGATGAACTCGCCCTCGGCACCCTCGATCGGATATTTGAAGTGCCAGAGGTGCCCTTTCACCTCGCGCTGTTCGACCTCGAGGTCGGAGATGGCAGTGTGCAGCTTCGGGTCCCAATTGACCAGACGGCTGTCGCGATAGATGAGCCCCTGGTGGTAAAGCTCGACGAAAACCTTAAGCACCGCGGCCGACAACCCCTCGTCCATGGTAAAGCGCTCGCGCTGCCAATCCACCGAGGCGCCAAGCCGCCGGAGCTGCCGAGTGATCGTTCCGCCCGACTCCGCCTTCCACTGCCACACGCGCTCGACGAACTCGCGGCGATCGATCAGCTTCAGGTTCGCCTTGAGCGCCCGACCGCTGCCGCCGCGATCGAGGCCAATCCCCTGTTGCGCGAGTTGGCGTTCCACCACCATCTGCGTCGCGATGCCGGCGTGATCGGTGCCCGGCTGCCACAGCACGTCGCGGCCCTTCATGCGCTGATAGCGGACGAGGATGTCCTGCAGCGTGTTGTTGAGCGCGTGGCCCACATGCAGGCTGCCGGTGACGTTGGGCGGCGGGATGACGATGCAGTACGGCGCGCCCGTTGCGTTGCCGCAGGCGAAGGCGCCCGACGCCTCCCAGCGCGCGTAATGCTTTGCCTCGATGTCGGCCGGGCGGAACGTCTTGTCCAGCGCGGCCGGCGCAGTCGCCTCGTTGCTCATGGACCGAAAGATGCGGGCGTTCAGCCGCCCCCGAGCTGGCGCGAGACCCGCGCAATCTCCTTCTGCACCAGGCGCTCGACCGTGCCCGGCAGGTTTTGGTCGAGCCAGTCCTTGAGCATCGGCCGCAGCAACTCCAGCACTAAGTCTTCCAGCGTCTTGTCGCCATCGCCCAGCCGCAGACCCGGCCCCGACGCCGGCTCGGCGCTCCTGGCGAGGGCTTGCAGGCCGGCGAACGCCCCAGCCGCGGCGGCGACAGCGCCTTCCGACGCCAGCGTCTCCGCCGCTGGTTCTGGCGCGGGAGCCGGCGCCGGCGCCGTTTCCACTTTAGGTGGCAGCGGCGGGGGTGGTGGTGGTGGTGGTGGCGGAGGCGGCGGTGGCGCCTCGGCCGCCGGCGGCGGGCTGATTGGCGTCACCTTGCCGTCGTCGGCGACCATCTGCGTCAGCTCAAGCACTTCCACCGGCTTCTCGGGCGCAGCGGGCTTTGCCGCCGACTCGGCCTGGGGCTCCGCCGGCGGCTTACCCGGCTCCCCTTCCTCCGAAATGATGCGGCGAATGGAGGCGAGGATTTCCTCCATCGACGGTTCTTGTTGCGCGGGTTTTGCGTCGCTCATGCGGCGGACTCCAATAACCCTGGCAAATTAAGCGAGCACACGACCGAACGCCAGCGGAAACAGCGGCAATCGGCCTCATTTCGGCTTGGCGATCAGGTCCTCATCGAGAATTTTGGTGCCTGTCCAGCGGTTGCGCGTGAAGTTGTAGTTGGTGGCGGGATCGTAGACGTCCACCGGCAGACTAAGGTCCTTCGCTGTCAGCTTGCCGATCGCGCCGACCAGTTGATATGCGGCGACGATGTTGTCGCGCTGAGCGCGCACCAAATTCACCCTGCCATCGAGCAGCTCCTGCTCGGCATTGAGCACGTCGAGAACGGTACGCGTGCCGACTCGCGCCTCCTGCTCGACGCCCTCGAGCGCGATCGACGAGGCGCGGATCTGCGAATTGAAGGAACCGATCTGCGATTTGGCGGTCGTGTAGGCCTCGTAGAATCGCGCGGAGTCCTCGAGCGCCCGCCGGCGCACATCCTCGAACTCCATCCGCCGCTGGCCGACCGTCTGTTTTGCCGCCCGCGTGCGCGCCTCGACCGAGCCCGCCTGATAGAGCGGAATCGTGAGATTGAGCGTCACGCCGACCTGCGCCAGAGCCGTGTTCGGCGAGGCCTGCTCGTAAGCCTTGCTTGCCGTGGTGTTCAAGCTGACCGAGGGAAGAAGCTCGCCGGCGATGAGGTCGACGTCGTTCTGCGACGCCAGCTCATTGTAGCGGGCCGCCACCACGTTTGGATTGTCGGGTGCGCCGGCGATCGCCTCGCGCTCGCTGCCGGGCAGATTGCGCGGCAGCGGCGCCGCGGCCAACTTGCCCGGCACCTCGCCGACCACTCGCAGGTAGTTCGCGCGCGTGGACGTCAGATTGCCCTCCGCCTGGATGCGATCGGATTTGGCGCGTTCAAGGCGCGCCTCCGCCTGTGCCACGTCGGTGCGTGTCACCTCGCCCACCCGAAACCGATCCTGCACCGCATCAAGCTGCTTCTGCAGCACCTGCACATTGTTGGTAGTGAGTTCAAGCACCGCCTGGTCGCGCAGCAAGTTGGCATAGGCCGTGACGGTATCGAGGAACACCGACTGCTCGACGCCGAGGAGCAGCGCACGGCCGCGCTGCACGAGGTTCTCGGCCCGGTTCGTCTCGGCCGTCGTGCGGCCGCCGCGATAGAGCGGCTGGGCGACGGTGACCGCGGCGGACCATTGGTTGAGCGTGTCGGGCTCGGGCGAGCGGGCGCTCGAGCTGCGGGACCTCGCATCGACAAAGGTGTCGCGGCTGTTATAGCCGGCGCTGTTGTTGATGCTGACGGTGGGGCGCCAATTGGACAGCGCCTGCGGCAGGCCTTCATCCGTCGCCCGCAGTCGCGCCCGCTCGGTCAACAATTGCGGATTGCTGCGGTAGGTCAGCGCCAGCGCCTGTTCGAGCGTCTGTCCGGCCGCTGGGGAGGCGGCGAGGAGCAGCACGGCTGCCAAGAGCTTTGCGTCATAGCGAAAAATACTCATCCCCAATCCTCAGTACGATGACATGTTGGGCTCGATGCGGCGGGCCCAGGCGTCGATTCCGCCACGCAAGTTGGTCACGTTCGCGAACCCATTCCGCCGCAGCCAGGCCGTCGCCTGCAGCGACCGCGTGCCGTGGTGGCAAACGACAACGACCGGCGCTTCGCCGGACAGCCGGTCCAGGCTTTGCGGCAGATTGCCCAGCGGGATCGTCACGCTGCCGGCGATCATACAGATTTGCGTTTCCCACCGCTCTCTGACGTCGAGCACGGTGAGCGGACGGCCGTCCCCTCGCCACGACGCGAGCTCCTCGGCCTCGATCTCCAGCGGCAGCTCCACAGCCACGTCACGGCTCAAAACACGAATCCCGGCTCAAGCTTGAATTCGGGAAGCAACGGCGTCCCGGCGTCGAACACGACTAGGCTCGAGGCGATTCCGCCGCGGCGGGCGACGAGCGTCGCGTTGCCCGGGCGACGCGGCGGCTTGACCACCGCGACCAGCCGGCCGCCCTCGCCAAGCTGCTCGACGATATTGGGCGCAATGCGCTCAACGGCGGCGCCGAACACGATCACGTCGTAAGGTGCCTGCCGCGGATAGCCTTCCGCGAGCGGACCGGTGACGATCACAGCGTTGTCGAGGCCGAGCTGCGCCAGCGTCGTCGTTGCCTGCGCCGCGAGCTGCGCGTCGCTTTCCACGGCGATCACCGTGCTCGCCAGCTTCGCCAGGACCGCGGCGCCGTATCCCGGGCCGACGCCGATCAGCATCGCAACGTCGGTGGGCTTGACCCGCGCGGTCTGCAGCAGGCGCGCCTCGACCATCGGCTCTATCAGGAACCGTCCGCGACCGAGATCGATGTCCTCGTCGACATAGGCGACGCCGCGCAACGACGCCGGCAGAAACTTCTCGCGCGGCAGTTCCGACATGGCGGCGATGATGCGTGGATCGGTAACCTTGTTGGGCCGAACCTGGCTCTCGATCATATTGAGACGGGCGGCGGCAAAATCGAACATGCGCTGGCACGGTCCTCGACTATGATCACGCGGCTCGCCGGGGGCGACGCCACCCGCAGGGGTCCCGGACGAATCTTGGCACAATAAGTCTTATAGGCCGGCGCCCTGGCAATGACAATCTCACGTCGCCGGCGCCCGCGCCAAACGGCCCGCCGGCTCTGTTGACCAGGCCCGCACCCGCTTCTATACCTGCGCCATGCCGCGACGGCGCGGCCTATCTTGCGGGATGTCGGCCGGGTAGCAAAGTGGTAATGCACGGGACTGCAAATCCCGTACGCGCCGGTTCGATTCCGGCCCCGGCCTCCACCCGCGCCAACCGCCGCCAGTCGCCCCGGCTAACTGTAGCGTCGCCTGGATAGACTTGGTATAAGCGGACCTTCTTGATCCCCGGTAGCTCAGCGGTAGAGCAGCCGGCTGTTAACCGGCTGGTCGTCTGTTCGAATCAGACCCGGGGAGCCAAATTTCGGAAAGGCCGTTGGCGGCAGCGCCAGCGGCCTTTCGTTTGGCCGCGGTGGTGGCCGTAAGCGCCGGCAGGTCAATGCGTTGGCGATCGCTCGCGGCCAACGGGAGCGGTCGCGCCTGGACATCGCCGCAGGCTCTCCTGCGACCGATTGACACGGCCATCAGTCAGCCGCGGCCATGCACCTCAAGATAGCGGCCGAGCAGGCGGGAGGCTGCCTGTTGGAAGGTCCAGTCGGACGCGCCGCCGAGTATGCCGAACACGGCGAGGACGACGAAGACGCGGTTGGTCTGCAGCAAGAGGCTCGATTGCTGCAGGAGGAACCCCAATCCTGAATCGGCCGCGAGGATCTCCGCCGGAATGATGCTCATGAAAGACAATGCGATAGCGACGCGCATTCCGGTGACGATCGATGGAATCGCGGACGGCAGGACGATATGAACGAATATCTGCAGGCGCGTCGCGCCCAGGCACTCCGATGCCCGCAGCCGAATCGGCGGCGTCGCCATGACGCCGTGAATGGCGTTGATCAGCACGACGAAGAAGCTTCCCCAGAAGATAAGGAAGTATTTCGACGTCTCGCCGATCCCAAACCAGATCACGGCGATCGGAATCATGGCCGTCGGCGACAAGAAGCGGAAAAACTCGATCACCGGGTCGAGCAGATCATGCACCCATTTTATGCGGCCCATGAGAATGCCGGTCACGATGCCGAGGCCGCTGCCCAAGGAGAAGCCGACCGCGACGCGGGACAAGCTTGCCAGGATATGGCGGGGGATTTCGGCCGTCGTGACCATCGGAATGGCCGTGCGCAGCACATCGTCCGGCGGCGGAATGATGTAGGGGCTGACGAGATAGGTCGAGGCAAACTTCCACAGCGCGATGAATGTCCCGAAGGACAGCACGAACATCGCCGCCTTGCGCCACCGTTCCACGTTTACGCCTGCGCCTCGGGCATGAGCAGCGCTTCGATCCGGCCATACGCCTCGGCGAAGCGCGGATGGCCGGGGTCGCGCGGGCGCGGCAGCTCGACCGGGATCACGGCCTTGATCCGCGCCGATGGCCCGCGCGTCATCACGCCGATGCGGTCGGCGAGGATCACCGCCTCGGCGACATCATGGGTAACGAATACAACCGTCTTGCTCGTGGCGGACCAGATGCGCAGCAGCTCGGCGTGCATCAGACGCCGCGTAATCGCATCCAGCGCCGCAAACGGCTCGTCCATCAACAGCATGGCGGGATCGATCGCCAGGCCGCGGGCGATCTGGATGCGCTGTTTCATGCCGCCGGAGAGCTGCTGCGGGAACTTGCCGCGATGCTCCCACAAGCCGACCAGGCGCAACCATTGCTCGGCGATCGGCGCGCAAGCGGCCTCGCCCATGCCCTTGATCCGCAGGCCGAAGGCAACGTTCTCCTCGGCCGTCAGCCAGGGGAAAAGCGCGGCGTCGGCATTCTGAAAGAAGACGACGCGGTCGGGTCCGGCGCCATTGATGGCGGCGCCGTCGAGGGAGATCTCGCCGGCCGACGGCGCCTCGAACCCGGCCAGAATGTTCAATAGCGTCGTCTTGCCGCAGCCGCTTCCGCCAAGCAGGCAAAAGAACTCGCCGCTGGCGATGTCCAGATCGATCCCGGCCAGCACCGGGACCGATCCACCGGGCCGAGAGTCGAACGACTTGACGACACGGCGGATCGATAGCACTGGGAAGTCCCGTTACTTGAGGAATTCCGGCGCGACGCGGCCAGGCAGGGCCGCCTGCAACGGCCGCGGATCGAAGAACGATTTCGGATCGAATTCGCGCGTCGCCAGGCCCTGTTCCTTCATCCACACGGCGAGCCGCTGGAAATCGTCCCAGACGGTCTTGTCGAGGCCGATGACCCGCTTGTTGAAGCCCCATTGCGTCGCGACCGGATCGACATCCTGCATGCTGAACTCGGTTCGCGCGAAATCGAGCACTTCCTGCTTGTTCGCCTCGGCAAAGACCCGCCCTTTGTCGAGCGCCTTCAGCAGCCGCGCCGTGGCGTCCATGTTGTCGCGCAGATACCACTTCCAGGTGCCGATGAGATAGTAGCCGCTGAAATAGCTGCCGCCGTTGCTCAGCCGATGCACGCGGTCGCCCGAGATCTTGAGCGATTGCGAGCCGTACGGCTCCCAAATAAAGAACGCATCGATGTCGCCGCGATCGAGCGCCGACGGCATGATCTGCGGCTCCAGGTTCTTGATCGTGACGTCCTTCTCGCTCATCTTGTTCATCTTCAGATATTCGCTGACGAACCATGCCGCCGTGGAGCCGGTGCGCGTGGCGATGGTTCTGCCCTTGAGATCCTGGGCCGTCTTGATCGCCGACTTGGCGATGACGTTATACCCGTCGCCGTCGCGCTCGATCGCGGCGATCACCGCGAATTCGCCGTTGGTGGCCTGCCAGAAATTCACCGCCGGCAGGTCGCCGCCGGTATTGAAGTCGCCGAACCCGCGCTGTCCGTCCTTGCCCGATTGGAAGGTCTGCATGGCAGCGGTTCCCGACGACCACCATTTGATCGTCACGTCCAACTTCTCGTCCTTGAAGTAACCTTTCTTCTGCGCCATCCAGATCGAATCGCCGAGCGGGATGGGCGGGCTGAAGAGCAATACGCTGTTCGCGGCTTGCGCCAGCGCGGCGGGCGCCGGCCAAGCCAAGAGCGCGGCCACGCTCAGCGCGACAATCCCAGTCAGTCGTCCAATGCTTCGCATCATCTTGGTTCTCCCTTGATAATCGTTCGTGCGGCCGACGGCATTCTCTCGTCGATCGCGGAGTGCACGCAGTTGCTGACAATATCGAGCCGTGCGCCATGCCACGGATCGTTGGCGCGGCTGTTGGTCAGATAGGCGAACGACACGCCCGAGTCCGGGTCCGCCCAGCAATAGGACGAGCCGATGCCGCTGTGGCCGAAGGTGCGCGGCGAGGCCAGCGTTCCCAACCCGCGAATGGTGTCGGTAGAGCCGCGCAAATGCGGCCCGAGGCCGCGATGCATCGGCATGCCGACGTAATCGTCGACGCGGTCGCCGGTGAAGTTGCGGGTCACATAAGCGACCATTCGTGGCGACAATAGGCGCACATCGCCGAGCGTCCCCTGCCCCGCCAACATCTGATAGAAGGCTGCCATCGCCCGCGCCGTCGCATAGGCGCCGGCGGCAGGCACCCCGGCGGACTGAAAATGCGAGTTGTTCTCCTCGGTCCGCCTTGTGTGGCGCGTGCCGTCCGGGCTGGCATCGTGCATGTCCGCCGTCCGCGCCTGCGCCGCGCTGGGCAGCCCGAGGAACAGCTCGTCGCCCAGCCCCAACGGCTCGATGATGCGCTCGCGGATGAAGTCGCGGTAATCCGTGCCGGTCACGGCTTCGATCAGTACCGCGGCCACCCAATGCGCCGAAAGCCCATGGTAGGAGACCCGCGAACCCGGTTCCCACTCCAGCGTGAACTGGGAAACGATCTGCCGCACCCGCGCATGATCGTTCCAGGCGGCGGCAGGCACGACGGCACCCGGAAAGCCGGCTTGATGCGTCAGCAGTTGAAGGATCGTTATATCGCCCTTGCCGTTCGCCGCGAATTCGGGGACATGCGCGGCGATCGCATCGGCGAAGCGGAGGGCGCCCTGCTCGACCAGCAGCCAGATGGCGCACGCCACGATGACCTTCGTGTTCGAGTAGACGAGCCAAAGCGTGTCGTCGGCGGCGGGCATTCTCGGTTCGATCCGGGCATCGCCCACCGACATGGTCATGGCAAGGCTGCCGTTGCGGGCGACCGCCAATTGTCCACCGGGATAGCGCTTGTCGGCGACATGCCGGGCGACGATCGTGCCCAGCCGGCTCAGATGGGCTTGGTCGAGTCCAAGGGCCGATGGTGGTGCCGAAGGGAGAGGAAACGCGCGCGGCATTGCCCATCAACCACGACGATAATCGTAACGGGAGAATAGACGCTTAAAATGGACGTTTGATATATCATATAACATCTTGAAGTGTCCACATGATGTCGTGGTTTGCGGCGAGGCAGCTTTGCTGCCGAGGAACGCGAGCGATGCCGAAGAAGCTCGAACTAGAGACCCTAAGCGACAAGGCCCACGCGGAAATCAGAAGGTCGCTGATGGCGGGCCGCTTCGTGCCGGGCGACATCCTTGTCATCCGCACCCTTGCCGGCCGCTATGGAATCTCGGCAACCCCGATCCGCGACGCATTGCAGCGCCTCGTCGCCGAAAATTCGCTCGAGGTCCTGGCCAACCGATCGATCGCGGTGCCGCACCTGACCCGCGCCAAGTTCATCGAATTGCGGCGCATCCGCACCGCGCTGGAGGGCATGGCGGCGAAACTCGCGCTAGCAAACCTGGCGGAGAGAGAAATTGGCCGCCTCAGCACATTGGTCGAGAGCATGGACAAGGATGTCGCCGCCAACGACGTGCGCTCCTACCTGGTTCACAACAAGGAATTTCATTTCTACCTATATGCGCGTGCTGATTCGCCCTATCTGCTCCAAGTGATCGAAAAACTGTGGACCCAGGTGGGCCCCTTCTTCAACGGCCTGTTCGAATCGTCCCGCTATCTGCCGCACGCGAACGAGCACCATCGTCAGATCATCGCCGCCATCCAACAGCGAAAGGGCGCGATGGTCCGTCGGGCCGTCATTCAAGACATCGAGGCGGCGGGCGTGGCGCTGATGCAGAGGCTCGTTGCCAAGGATTCGTGAATCGCCGGCGCGACCCACCTTTCGTCGCCGGTGGCGGCGACCCCGCCTATTGCGGCGCGACCGACGTGGCGAGCGTCAGCTCGTCCATGCGCGGAACGAAGGCCAGGCCCTTGCGAGACGCCCAGACGTTCACCTGATCATGCGTCGGGATCACGGCGATATCGGCCATGGCCAGCTTCGACGCCGCGCTCAGCATCTGGTTACGCTGGCGCAGATCCATCTCCTGGTTGGCACGATCGAGCAGCCGATCGAACTCCGGGTTCGACCAGCCGCCGTAGTTGTTGAGCGAGTCGGTCTTTAGCGCCTCGCGCAGTACGACATAGGAATCGCCAGTGCTGTGGCCCCAGCCCACCTGCAGGAAAGTGAACTCCTTCTTGCGCGCCGCACCGAAATAGAGCGCGACCGGCATCGCATTGACAGTTACGTCGATGTTGAGGCGCGCCAGCATCTGCGCCACGGCCTGCGCCGCCTTGGCGTCGTTGATGTAGCGGTTGTTGGTCGAATGGATGGCCAGCTTGAAGCCGTTGGCGTGACCGGCCTCGGCCATCAGCGCGCGCGCCCGCTGCAGATCGACCGGCGGGATCCCGATATCGGCGGTGTAGCCGCTGAAGCCTTCCGGCGCGATCTGGTTGGTGACGATCGCCAGCCCTTCCATCACCCGGTCGACGATGCCGCGGCGGTCGATGACGAGCGAAATGGCCTCGCGCACACGGCGGTCGCGCAGCGGATTGGCGATCTCCTGCCCGTCCCTGGCGGTGAGGAACGGCGTCTTCTCGCGCGAGACGTCCATCGCCCAGAACATCACGCGGTTGGATGGGCCCTGTGACAGGACGACGCGGCCGTCGCGGGCCAGCCGGCCGATATCCGTGGTCGGCACCTCGGCGATCGCATCGACATCGCCGGCAAGCAGCGCCGCCAGCCGGCTGCCGGCATTGCTCAGCAGCTTGAGCGTGACCTTCGACCAGGGCGGCGCCCCGCCCCAGTAATCGGCGTTGGCCGCGAACGTGACGTGGCTGCCCGGCATGAATTCGACGAACTTGTAGGGACCGGTGCCGATCGCGGCCGCGCCGCCGTTGAAGCTTGTCGACGGCACGTCGCGCGTACGTTTGGCGCTGACGATGCTGATCTGCGCCAGGCTGTTCGGCAGAATCGGAACCAGCCGCTTGGTACGGACGCGCACCGTATGGTCGTCGACGGCCACGACCTCGGCCATGTCCTCGAGATAGCGCTTGAAGGTCGACGGCGCGTTCGGCACGTCGAGCGCGCGGACCAGCGAGAACACGACATCCGCTGCCGTCAACGGCGTGCCGTCGTGAAAGCGCACGCCCTGGCGCAGCGTGAACTCCCAGATCAGGGGATCGTCGGAGACTTTCCATGCGGTCGCCAAGCCGGGCAACATCTCCTGTTTGCTGCCGACCAGGACGAGTGACTCGAAGATGTGCATCCGAATCTGATGATTGGGTCCGAGATCCTGGTAATGCGGATCGATCGACGTGGTCTCGGTCGGAATGCCGATCGTCAAGTCCGTCGCGGCGCCGACCTGCGGCGACAATCCGAGCATGAGCGCGGCGGCGAGGCGACGGAACAGCGAACGCATGGGCGACCTCACGTGGACTTGCGGCGCGGCCGAAACGCCGGTCCGCGGCCAGGCGATTTTGACAGTTTCCGCAAGTTATACAATATTGACGCAGGTTAAAGCGCGGCCGGCCGCGACGAACATGAAATCGGGGATTGCCGAAGATGGACGAGCGGCCGACGCGCATCACTTGCGACATCGACTTCCAAAAGCCGGGCAAGCAGCTTTCCTATCTGAGGCTCGTCCATTCGGACAATCGCCATGCCTTCGGCGTTGTGCCGGTGCCGATCGCCGTCATCGCCAACGGCGACGGGCCGACGGTGTTCCTTGCGGCGGGCAATCACGGCGACGAGTATGAAGGGCAAGTGCTGCTGCAGGGCCTGGTCCGCTCGCTGCAGCCCGCGCAGTTGCGCGGCTGCCTCATCATCATGCCGGCGCTCAACTATCCGGCGGTGCTGGCGGGGTCACGCGTGTCGCCGCTCGACCACGAGAATTTCAATCGCGCCTTCCCGGGCGATCCCGACGGCAGCCCGACCTTCGCTCTGTCCCACTTCGTCGAGACCGTCATTCTCGCGAAGTGCAGCGCCGCCATCGATCTGCACTCCGGCGGCCGCAGCGCCGTCTATTTGCCCTGCGTCTACCTGCATGGCGGCGGCGGCAAGGCGCTACTGCAACGCAAGATCGCCGCGGCGCGCGCCTTCGGCGCGCCGTACACGGTCGTCGCCCGCGCCACCTCCGACAACCGCTCGCTGTCGGCGGCCTGCGACCGCCGCGGCATTCTCATGGTGGCGACCGAGCTCGCCGGCGGCGGCACGGTGACACCCTCCGTCTTGCAACTCGGCCGGACGGGGCTGCGGCGGTTGCTCCATCATCTCGGCATCTTTGCCGGGGAAGGCCCACGCGACGACTTCGCCGCGACGCGCCTGATCGCCCCGCTCGGCGCGAAGTCCTCGGTGATGGCGCCGACCGAGGGCTTGTTCGAGCCGTATCACGACGTCGGCGAGACGGTGAAGGAGGGCGACGTGGCGGGCGTCGTGCATCCGGTCGCCGAGCTCGACCGCCCCTCGCTCGAGCTGCACTTCGCGCATGGCGGGATCGTCAGCGTCCGCCGCGCGCCGACCTTGGTCGCGCGCGGAGACTACCTCATGCAGGTCGCGGTCGAGATCGACGAAGCGACGCTCTACGCCTGAGCGGCGGCGCTCCGGCAGCGGCCCTCTACCAGGTACCGCGCTCGCCGGTCGCCACGCTTTGCGACGGGACCTCGCCGGCGATTTCGAGCAGCAGCTTGCTGAGGATGGCTTGCGCGAAGGCCTCGAAGCCTTGCACAACGATCATGAAGCTGCGCGGGCCGCCGATGACATGCGTCGCGTAGTACTCCGGCAGGCCATATTCCGGCGGCCGGCCGAAATTCTCGCGGCCGGTAACCACCGGCAGGCCGTTGATGGTGACGCCGTCGCGCACGGCGTCGTCGCGCGCATCCTCGGCCGGCCTGCCGCGATTGGTGCGGCCATCGCCGGAGACATCGATCACCCGGCGCAGACCTTGATAGCCGCCCTTACCGAATAGCGCTGCGCCGAAGTCGATGGCCGCGCCTACCGCCGTCCAATTCGCCGACATCTGCGGCGCCGCGGCAAGCGCCGCGGCAAAGTCCGCGGCCGAAGCCTGGTCGCGGATCAGCGTCCACGGCGCGAGTATCTTGTGATATTCCGGCCCGGCCCATTCGACATAGGCCACCGCGATCGCGCCGATCGCGCCCGAGCGGATCGCCTTGATCACCGAGGGATGGGTGAACGCCGCGACGTAGCCGTCGCGCTGCATGCCGAGCTCCACCTCGTCCATGCTGCGCGAGACGTCGGCGGCGATCACCAGCTCGAGATCGACTTCGATCGCGGTGGCAGCGCCGGCAAATGCAAGCCATGCCGTGATCGCGGCAGTCAGGGCGCGCAGGAAGCGTAACCGCGGTGTCATGGCCGGCGACCCTAGCGCGGCGGCGGTTGCATTGCCAGCGTGACGCGGTAACTTGGCAATATGAAATCGTCGCTGCGGCTGGAACACGCGGTGATGGGCGGGGCCGTGCTCGCCTTGATCGTACTCGTCGTCTTGCCGCTTCTCTCCTTGCTGTGGGGCAGCGTCACCGACG
>JACQDQ010000411.1 GCA_016201015.1 Pseudomonadota bacterium
CCCCAGCCGGCGCGTGCGCGCCCGCCGCTTGGTCGACCAGCTGCGCGCGGTCTTGGAACGGCAGATCGACGAAGGCCGACTGAAGCCGGGCGACCGCTTGGCGCCGGAACGGGAACTCGCACTGCAATTCGGCGCGTCGCGCAACGTAGTCCGCACCGCGCTGAGCGAGCTCCACAAGACCGGCAAAATCACACGCCATGTCGGTCGTGGCACGCTGGTGACGTCCGTCGGCGCTCCTAAGGGTGGCGTGGAGGGGCTACGGCTAAGCGAGGTCAGCCCGGCCGAGCTGCTGGAATTCAGGTTGGCGTCCGAGCCCGGACTCGCCGACGCGATCGTGCTGCACGCGAGCGAACGCGACTTGCAGACGATCATGGAATGCGTGGAACGTGGCGATGCTGCAAAAAAATGGGAGGAGTGGGAGCAATGGGACCGTGCCTTCCACCAGAGCTTGGTTGCTGCCACACACAACAAACTTAGCGTCGCCCTGTACGGCGTCGTCATCGCGGTGCGTCATAAGGCGCCCTGGCTGAAAGTCGACAAGGGCAGCATAGATCCAGACAAGTGGCGCCAGTACCAGGTAGAACATCGGCAGATTGCCGACGCTCTGCTTGCGCGCGATGCGAATGCCGCTACCGAGGCGATTCGATCACATCTCTTGAAGGTGCGTGCGAAAATGCTCGGTCACTGATCGGTACGTCGACAGCAGACCGTCAGTCTGATCCGCCAATATCGGGCGACATGGGCGGTGCAACGGCAAACAACAGCCGATGCGCCGCTTGCCGGTGACCCCGCGGCCGCCGCACCTGCCGGATACCGTGGCGCCAGTGTCCGCCGCACCCCATATATTCGGCGCGGGGCGGGAGAAAGGCGTATTTCGGATGCTGGATGACGTAACATTTGTTGGCGGAGATGGCCCCAGCGTGGCGCAGCCTGGGCCAGCGGCCGAAGCGTTCGACGATGGCTTTCTGCTCGATGCCTATTCAAAGGCGGTAACCGGCGCGGTCGATCGCGTCGGCCCGGCCGTCGTCCATCTCGGCGTGACCATGCCGGTGGCCGCGCCGGCGGCGTCCAATGGGCCCGAGCGCGAGCGGCAGGGCGCCGGCTCCGGCGTCGTCGTCGCGCCCGACGGCCTGATCCTGACCAACAGCCACGTGGTGCATGGCGCCTCGGCCATCGTCGTGACGACGCCGGACGGGCGGACGATGGAGGCGCGCGCGCTCGGCGACGATCCGGACACCGATCTGGCGCTGGTGCGCGTGGTGCCGTCGGTGACGCTGCTGGCGGCACGGCTCGGTGATTCGAAGCGGCTGCGCGCCGGCCAATTGGTCGTCGCCATCGGCAATCCGCTCGGCTTCGAATGCACGGCGACCGCCGGCGTCGTCAGCGCGCTGGGGCGCTCGTTGCGCGCGCGTTCCGGCCGGCTGATCGACGACGTGATCCAGACCGATGCCGCGCTCAATCCCGGCAATTCCGGCGGGCCGCTCGTTACAGCGGCGGGCGAGGTCGTCGGCATCAACACCGCAGTCATTCTCGGCGCCCAGGGGATCTGCTTCGCGGTGGCGAGCAACACCGCGAATGTTGTGCTCGGCCATCTGATCCGCCATGGCCGCGTGCGTCGCAGCGTCATCGGCCTCGCCGGCCAGCAAACGGCGATCCCGCGCCACCGCGCCTGGCGGCACGGGCTCGCCCAGCGTCAGGGCGTGCTGATCGCCGGCGTCGAGCCGGACGGCCCGGCGGCGCAGGCGGGGCTCACGGTCGGCGACATCATCGTCGCCCTGGGCGAACAGACGGTGACTGGCACCGACGATCTGTTGCGGCAGATGACCGCGGAGCGGGCGGGGAAGGCGATGATCGTCGCCTTGCTGCGCGGCGACGAGATGCACCGGCTCTCGGTGGTGCCGCGGGAGCGGTAGCGGTCCCCCTCACAGAGGTTGACTTGCGGCGCGGCGCGTCCAAGTGTTCCATTCAAACCCTTGGCCCGAAACTTCAGCGCCTTTTCAGGAGGACCTGCGCTACAAAGGCTCTCCGATCTCGAAGTGGCGCATTCTTGAAGGTTGAACTAGCCAGCTCAGCATTCGAAATCAATGCCAGGGCCTCGGCACTGGTGTACTTAGCATCCGGGTCGTAGTCTGCGCGGTGGCGCTCCTCCTGCATTAGGACGAACGCGTCTGCAAAATTTGCAATATCTACCGGAAAGGCTAGGTTGCGCGCTTGTTTACAAGCGCTCTTCGCAAACCCATGGTCCAGCGCACGATAGACATGGGCCCATGCTTTGTCGCTGCGATTTTGGCCGGTTCCAATGAAACGGTCTGCACACTGGCGTGCCAGAGTATGGAAGACGGCATAGTACGCGGTACTAACGGCCCGCCTCAGGTACGCTTGCCTCGGTTTTTGCGGACTGGCGAAGGCGAGAATTCGGGCGGCATGAATGAGATCATCGCTCAAGATGAAGTAGAAACCTGCTGCCGTACGTCAAAATGGTGACGCACGTGCGGGAAGCGCGTCTCCCCGATGGCTTCGAGTGCCTCGCGTATTGATCCGATCAATCCGAAAGTTATGCCAGGATCAATTGGTGTTTCACTAAGCCTGTAGCGGGCTTCGATGAATAGTACCGGGTCGCCGTCATGATCGAAACCAGGATAGATCCTGGCGTCCTGGTATCCGAACTTTCCAAGACGCTCCATGAGCACACGCTCAATGGCCTTTTTCGCCTTGTCATCGACGCGATCAGCATTCCGGTTTGTATTCATAGACAGACTATAACCCAAGCGGCGAGCGACCTACCATTGCTGTTTCACCGGAGCTTCGCCATTATGGCGCGATTTTTGACGCCACCCAGGGGAGCAAATCAATATGAAACTCGTGCGTTACGGCGCGGCCGGCAGGGAAAAGCCGGGCCTGATCGATGCCAATGGCCGGCTGCGCAGCCTCGCCCGCAAGATCAAGGACATCACGCCGGACATGCTGGCGCCGGGCGGGCTCGCCAAGCTGCGCAAGATCAAGCCGGACTCGCTGCCGCCGGTGCCCGGCAAGCCGCGGCTCGGCGTGCCGCTGACCGGCATCACCAAGATCGTCTGCGTCGGCCTCAATTACTCGGACCACGCCAAGGAGGCCGGCGTGCCGGTGCCGCCCGAGCCGGTGCTCTTCATGAAGGCGATCACCAGCCTCAACGGCCCCAACGACAAGGTGAAACTGCCGCGCGGCTCGCAGAAGGGCGACTGGGAGGTCGAGCTTGGCATCGTCATCGGCCGCAAGGCGCAGTATGTGAGCGAAGACGGCGCGCTCAAATATGTCGCCGGCTTTTGCGTGGTGAACGATGTCTCGGAGCGCGAATACCAGCTCGAGCGCGCCGGCCAGTGGGTGAAGGGCAAGAGCTGCGACACGTTCTGCCCGGTCGGGCCGTGGCTGGTCACCACCGACGAGGTCAAGGACCCGCAGAACCTCAAGATGTGGCTCAAGGTGAACGGGCAGATGCGGCAGAACGGGTCGACGGCGACCATGATCTTTGGCGTCAAGCATCTGGTCAGCTATATCAGCCGCTTCATCACGCTGATGCCGGGCGATGTCATCCCCACCGGCACGCCGCCGGGCGTCGGCCTCGGCATCAAGCCGAGTCCGATATTCCTCAAGGCGGGCGATGTCATGGAGCTGGGCATCGACGGCCTCGGCAGCCAGCGCCAGGTGGTCGTCGCGTAGGCCGTTGCGCCGAAGCTGAAACGAAAAGGGCGCCGCAATGGCGCCCTTTTCACATGCGAGCCGAACCGGGCTATTTCTTCTTGGCCAGCGCGAAGTTCTGGAAGCGTTTGTTGAACTTGGCGACCTGGCCGCCACGGTCGACCAGGCGGTGCTGGCCGGTCCAGGCGGGATGCGTCTTGGGGTCGATGTCGAGACGGAGCGACTCGCCCTTCTGCCCATAGGTCGAGCGGGTCGTGAACGAGGTGCCGTCGGTCATGACGACGGTGATCTCGTGATAGTCGGGATGGATCTTCTCTTTCATGGCGGCCTCGCCTGGGCTCGATCGGAAGCCGGGGCTTATAGCCCGGCGCGGCCGACAAATCAAGCCGGCAGCCCTCTAGCCGGGCCGGCCCGTATCGAGGATTAACCTTAGCCCGAGCAGGCCCATCACCGAGCCGGCGACGCGGTCGATCCAGCACTTCGATCGGAGATAGGCGGCGCGCGGGCGGTCGGCCGAGAAGGCGAGGGCGACAACCGCGTACCAGCCGGATTCGATCGCGAAGATGAGCGGCGGCAGGACGGCGAAAATCCACGCGGGCGTTGTTGCCGGAAGCAGCGCCGCGAAGACGCTGGCGTAGACGACCGCCGTCTTCGGGTTGCTGAGCTGCGTGGCGAGGCCGAGCCAAAACGACCTGGCCAGTCCGGCGATGGGCCGCTCCGCCTCAGTCGGAATGACGATTGGCCCGCCGGCGCCGCGCCACAGCATGATTGCAAGATAGAGCAGGTAGAGGCCGCCGAGCAGCTTGAGGCCAATATACAGCCATCCCACTTGCGCCAGCGCGGCCTGGAGGCCGAGCAGGGCCAGGCCGCCAAAGATGACGCCGCCCACCCCCATGCCGATTGCCGCCGCGACGCCGTCCCGCCTGGACAGCGCCACCGCGACGCGCGCAACGAGCACGAAGCTCGGCCCCGGGCTGACGACGCCGATCGTCAACGCGCCGAGAATGCTGAGGATCGCCGCGACCAATTCCATGTTCAGCCCTTCCACGAGTCGATGGCGACATATAACCAATATCGCACGCGCGTTGCCCGAACATTCGACCGCGTCCGTCGGCCGCTCGCCTTGTTCACCGTTGGCTGCGCGTGCTAGACGAAGCGTCTAGCAACCTCAACGGCGGCGCAGATGGACGAAAGCGCGTTCGAGACCCTGGCGGACCGCATGTTGGCGGATTGTCTCGCCCGCATCGAGGCAACGCTCGCCGATTCCGTCGAGGTCGACATCGAGAGCGGGATCTTGACCATCGAGCTCGATGACGGCCGCAAATACGTGATCAACAAGCACGTGCCCAACTGCCAGATCTGGCTGTCCTCGCCGGTATCGGGCGCGGCGCATTTCGCCTACGAGCCGTTGAGCCGCGAGTGGCGCTCGACCCGCGGCGGCCTGCATTTGACCAAGCGGCTCGCCGAGGAGCTGACCGATCTCACCGGCACGGACATCGCGTTTGACTGAGGCCCGGAATTCATCCGACGGCCAGACTTCGCGCGGCCCAAACTTGCGGGTGCTGCGGCGGCTGCTGGTTTTTCTCAAGCCATACCGGCTGCAGGTCACCGCGGCGACGATCGCGCTCGCCATCGCCGCCGGCACGGTGCTGGTCTTCGGCGCCGGCCTACGCTGGCTGATCGACGAGGGCTTTGCCCGTGGCGAAATCCGCCTGCTCGACCGCGCGCTCATCGGCATGTTCGCGGTGATCGCCGTGCTCGCGCTCGCCACCTTCGGGCGCTCCTACCTCGTGACCTGGCTCGGCGAGCGCGTCGCCGCGGATCTGCGCCGTGCCGTGTTCGACAACGTGCTCCATCTGTCGCCCGGCTTCTTCGAGACGACCCGTACCGGCGAGGTGCTGTCGCGGCTCAGCGCCGACACCACTTTGCTGCAGGCCATCGTCGGCACATCGGCCTCGATGGCCCTGCGCAATGTGCTGATGCTGCTCGGCGGCATGACGATGATGGCGATCACCTCGCCCAAGCTGTCGTTGCTCGTCTGCCTGGTCGTGCCGTTGGTCGTCGGACCCATCATTGTCTTCGGCCGGCGCGTGCGCGCGCTGTCGCGCACGGCGCAGGATCGCCTCGGCGATGTCGGCGCCCATCTCGACGAGACGCTGAACGCGGTGCGCGTCGTCCTGGCCTTCAATCACCAGGCAGCCGATGTCGCCGAATTCGGCGGGCGGGTCGAAGCCGCGTTCACCGCCTCGGTACGGCGCACGAGCCTGCGGGCCGCCCTGGCCGCGATCGTGATTCTGCTCGTCTTCGGCGCCGTCGGCGTCATCCTGTGGATCGGCGGCCACGACATGATCGCCGGGCGCGTCACGGCGGGCGAGCTCTCCGCTTTCGTCTTCTACGCCGTCGTCGTCGCCGCCTCGGTCGGCGCCATCAGCGAGTTCGCCGCCGACATGCAACGGGCGGCGGGCGCGGCCGAGCGGCTGTTCGAGCTGATCGACGAAAGGCCGACGATCGCCGCGCCGGCGGAGCCGGTGAAGTTGCCGATCCCGGCGCGCGGCGCCGTGGCGCTGGAACATGTCACCTTCCGCTACCCGACGCGGCCGGAACGCCCAGCGCTCGACGGCATCGACCTGAGCGTCGCGCCCGGCGAGACGGTGGCGCTGGTTGGGCCCTCCGGCGCGGGCAAGACGACGGTGTTCAATCTGCTCCTACGCTTCTACGACCCCAATGAAGGGCGCGTTCTGATCGACGGCGTCGATCTTCGGCGTGCCGATCCGGCCGATATTCGTGCGCGCATCGGCATCGTGCCGCAAGAGCCGGTGATCTTTGCCGCCGACATCGGCACCAACATCCGCTACGGCCGCCCGGACGCCACCGAGGCGGAGCTGCGCGCCGCGGCCGAGGCAGCCGGAGCCGCCGAGTTCATCAACCGCCTAGCGGACGGCTACCGGACCTATCTCGGCGAGCGCGGCGTGCGCCTGTCCGGCGGCCAGCGCCAGCGCCTCGCCATCGCCCGCGCTTTGCTTCGCGACCCCGCGCTGCTGCTGCTCGACGAGGCGACCAGCTCGCTCGATGCCGAAAGCGAGCGCCTGGTGCAGCAGGCGCTCGATCGCCTGATGAGGGGGCGCACTGTGCTGGTCATCGCCCATCGCCTGGCCACCGTGCTCAAGGCCGACCGCATCTGCGTGCTCGAGCAGGGGCAGCTGGTCGCCGCCGGCACCCACGCCGCGCTGGTGGCGCAGGGCGGGCTCTATGCCCGCTTGGCCGCCCTGCAATTCGACAGCGCGGCGGAGTGAGCCCGGCTTGGCCGGCGCCGGCGGCAAGCGAAACGTTTCCCAGGAATACCGTGCACAAGGCATTTGTAAATCCGGGCTTCAGTCAGTAGTGTTTTAGGTCTGAAACGCTTGTTGCGGCACGCGCACCAGGCCCGGGCAAAGACCGCCGTCAAGGCGAGCATGGCCGATGCCGCGACCGACAACCCAAGTCTGGATGGCAAGGAGGAGGGGCATGCCCCGGGACAACGGACTCGATCTCCGCGGTTTGGTGGAACCGGATCGCGTGCATCGCCGCGTCTATGCGGACCCCCATGTCTTCGACCTGGAGATGGACAGCATCTTCCACAAAGTGTGGATCTATGTCGGGCACGGCTCCCAGGTGCCGAAGCCCGGCGACTACTACACCGCCCAGGTCGGCCGCCAGCCGATGATCATGGTGCGGCACACTGACGGCAAGGTTCATGTCCTCTACAACCGCTGCCCGCATCGCGGCGCGATGATGTGCGGCGCACGCCACGGCAATGTCGGCAAAGCGTTCATGTGCTCCTATCACTCCTGGCAATTTGACACCGACGGCAAGGTGCGCAGCATCCCGTTGGTGCAGGGCTATGAAGGCACGCGCCGCAGTCCCGAAGATCCCGATTGCAGCATGAAGCCGGCGGCGCGGGTCGAGTCCTATCGCGGCTTCGTCTTTGCCAGTCTGGCCAAGGATGGGCCGACGCTCACCGAATTCCTCGGCGAGGCCAAGATCGGGTTCGACGACATGTGCGACCGCGCGCCCGAGGGCGAGGTGGAGATCGTGCCCAATTGCTTCCGCGTCATCCAGCACTCGAACTGGAAGATTTTCCTGGAGAACCAGCTCGACGCCCTGCATCCCGCGGTGACGCACGAGGCGGCCGGCCGCGCCGCGTTCGACGTGGAGAAGGACATCGAGCGCCGCACCGGCAAGGCGCCGCTCTACTACCACTACCTGTCGGCGTTCACGACGCCGATGTCGAAATGGGACCAGTTCCAGACGGTCAACTATCCGAACGGCCACTGCCTGCTGCAGGGCTATATGGGCCTGCGGCCGCGGGACCCGGACACGCTCGCCTACGAGGCGGTGATGCGCAAGCATTACGGGGCGAAGCGGGCGGAGGAGATTCTCTCGGTCAACATCCACCACGTGCTCCTCTATCCCGGGCTGTCGGTGCAGTCGCCGCTGCAGCAGTTGCGTGCGGTCCGCCCGCTCGGGGTCGATCGGACGCTGACCGAGATCTGGCATTTCCGTCTGAAGGGCGCGCCGGAGGCGATCTATCGCCGCTCCCTCGGTTACTACAATCTAGTCAACTCGCCGGCGACTTTGATCAACGCCGACGATCTCGAGAATTTCTGGAAGTGCCATCAGGGTCTGGCCTCCGACGGCGGCGACTGGGTGAGCTTCCACCGCAATGCCGGCCAGGACGACGAGGAGAACGGCGTGATCAAGTCCCGCCTGGGGACCAGCGAGGCGCCGATGCGCAATCAGTTCCGCGCCTGGATCGGCATGATGGCGTCGGGACGCTGACCATGGCCAAGAAGCGCGCGAAGAGGCCCGTTGCTAAGAAGAAGATAAAGCCCGGGAAGGCGGTTGCGGCGACGCCCAAGCCAGCCAGTGCGAATGGCGTCGACGTCCAGCGCGAAGTCGAGCAGTTCCTGTTCCGCCAGGCGGAGATCCTGGATGGCCGCCGCTGGGGCGACTATATCGGCCTGTTCGCCGAGAACGGTTTCTACTGGATGCCGGCCTCGCCCGAGCAGACCACCGGCGAGGGCATGCCGTCGATTTTCTACGAAGACCGCGACTTGATGACCGTGCGCATGAAGCGGCTGACCCACCCGCATGCGTGGTCGCAGTCGCCGCTGTGGGGCACGAGCCACCTCGTATCGAACGTGACGGTCGAAAAGCAGGACCCGCGGAATGGCGACGTCGTCGTCCGCTCGCGCTTTCATATGATGGAATTTCGGCGCGAGACGTCGCGACATTTCGCCGGCTCCTACGTCCACCATCTGCAGCGGAGCGCCGGCGGCTATCGGATCACGCTACAACGCGTCGACATGGTCAATGGGCAGGGCCCCTACGACTACGTGCTGCAAGCGTGGGTGTAAATGTGGGAGTAAAATGCAGCAATTTCGCGTAATGTGCGGCTAACGTCGGCGGATGCGGCCTATTACGTTCATGAGCCGCCGCACCGTCGCGATCACGGGAGGCAAAGCTATGAAGAAGACATTGATTGTCGCCGCCGCCGTCGCTTTGACGGCGTCCGTCGCGGCCGCGGAAAACGTCAAGGTGGGCGTGGTGCTCACATACTCCGGCAACGGCGCGGAGTTCGGCCAGCAGATCGACCGCGGCATGGAGATCTTCACCAAGCTCCATCCGGACGCACTCGGTCCGAACACGGTCGAACTCATCAAGCGCGACAGCAAGACCCCGGACGGCGCCGTCGCCAAGACGCTGGTGCAGGAATTGATCACCCGCGACCACGTGCAAATGGTGACCGGCTTCGTCTTCTCGCCCGATGCGCTGGCCAGCGCGCCGATCGTCACCCAGGGCAAGGTGCCGATGATCATTCTCAACGCCGGCACCGCGTGGATCACCAACCAATCGCCCAACATCGCCCGCGTCTCATTCAGCATGTGGCATTCGGGCTATCCGATGGGCGAATACGCGGCGACCAAGCTCGCCTGCAAGACCGCCGCGGTCGGCTATACCGACTACCCGCCGGGCAAGGACAGCCTCGAGGCGTTCTCGACGGGCTTCAAGGGCAAGGGCGGCAACGTCGTCGATGCCATCCCGATGGGCGGCCCGGCGGCGGTGCCCGACTTCACGCCGTTCTTCCAGCGCGTCAAGGATGCCAAGCCCGACTGCTTCTACGTCTTCGTGCCGGCCGGCAATCATGCCGCTGCGGTCATCAAGACCTATGACGAGCTCGGCATGCGCCAGGCCGGCGTCAAGCTGATCGGCCCGATCGACATCGTCCAGGACACCAAGCTGCAGGCGATGGGCGACAGGGCGGTCGGTCTGATCGTCGCCGGTCACTACACCGCCGATCTCAACAATCCGGCCAACAAGGCCTTTGTCGCCGCGTGGAAGCAGGCCTACGGCGCCGACAGCACGCCCGACTTCATGGCCTCCGCCGGCTATGACGGCATGGCGGCGATCGCCCATGTCGTGAAGACGCTGAACGGCAAGATCGACACCGACAAGGCGATGGCCGCGCTCAAGGGCTGGACCTTCGACGGGCCGCGCGGCCGCGTCATGATCGATCCCAACACGCGCGACATCGTCCAGGACATCAAGATCATGCGCGTGGTCAAGATGGGCAATCGCATCGGCACGGAGCTGATCGATACGATCCCGGCGGTCAAGGACCCATGCAAGGCGCTTAAAGTCGGCAAGTGCGGCGAGTAGACGCGCGCCGCGCTGCATGCTCCCACGCCCGGCCGTCTGCTAACCGCAGCGGCCGGGCTTCTGCTGTCATGACCTAGCCCCCGCGGAGCCGATCGAGCCGATCGCATGGCGCAGTGGCTGAACACCGCGATCAGCATCGCCTTCGACGGGCTCGCTTACGCGATGATCCTGTTCATCATCTCGGTCGGCCTGTCGGTGACGATGGGCCTGATGGGTTTCGTCAACCTGGCGCATGGCGTGTTCGCCATGCTCGGCGGCTATGTGGCGGCGTCGCTGATGACCGGGATCGGTCTGCCGTTCCTGGCCGCGCTGCCGGCTGCCGCGGTGATCGTCGGCGTGGCGAGCATCGTGCTCGAGCGTGTGTTCTACGCGCCGCTCTACAAGGCCGGCGAGTTGGAACAGGTGTTGCTCAGCATCGGTCTTGTCTTCATGGCGGTGGCCGCCGTCACCTTCGTCTACGGCCCGCAGCCGGTGCCGCTGCCGGTACCGGCCTATCTCAAGGGCCAGATCGATCTCGGCTTCCGCAGCTTTCCGACCTACCGCTTCCTGATGATCGTGATCGGCCTCGCCATGATCATCGCCTTGTGGTTCGCCTTCGAACGCACCCAGCTCGGCGCGCGTATTCGCGCCGCCGTCGACAATCGGCGCATGGCGCAGTCGCTGGGCATCAACGTCGAGCGGCTGTTCACGCTGACATTCGCCTTCGGCAGCGGGCTTGCCGCGCTGGGCGGCGCGCTGGCGGTCGACATTCTCGGCCTCAACCCGAATTTCGCCTTTCAGTACCTCGTCTACTTCCTGATCGTGGTGTCGGTCGGCGGCCTGGGCAGCGTTGTCGGCGCGTTCTATGCCGCCCTGCTGATCGGCACGATCGACAACGCCGGCAAGTATCTGTGGCCGGTGGGTGGCGCGTTCTTCATTTACGTGGTCGCCATCGCGGTGTTGCTCATCTGGCCCTCGGGGCTGTTCGGCCGCGGCGCCGGCGCGCCAGCTGCGGGCCGCGTGCTCGAACACGCCCCGCCGACGGAGCGCGAAGCGATCGGGCGGCGGCATCGCTGGCGCCCGGTCGAGGCGTTGCCATGGGTGCTGGCCGCAGGCGCCTTCTTTGCGTTCCCAGACTACATGGCGCTCGGCACGCAGATCCTGATCTACATCCTGTTCGCGCTGTCGCTCGACCTGATCCTGGGCTATGCCGGGATCGTCACGCTGGGTCACGCCGCGTATTTCGGTACCGGCGCCTATGCCGCGGGCATTCTGGCGGCGCGCTACGGCTGGCACGAACCCATCACCAACCTGCTGGCCGGCGGCGTCGTTGCCGCGGCCGCCGGCTTCGTGTCGGGCTGGATATTGCTGCGCTACCACGGGTTGGCACTGCTCATGCTGACCATGGCGACGGCGATCATGCTGCACGAGGCGGCCAACACGCGCGCCGACCTCACCGGCGGATTCGACGGGCTGCTCGGCATCAGCAATACGCCCTTGTTCGGTTATTTCGACTATGACCTCTGGGGGCACACTTACTATTGGTATGCCCTCGTCACGCTTTTCCTGTGTTTTCTGGTCGTCCGGCGCCTCACCTTCTCTCCGTTCGGCCGCGCGCTGGTCGGCATCCGCGAGAACACGCTGCGCATGCACGCGATCGGCTCGCTGGTTCACTTGCGCCAGGTCATCGTCTACACGATCTCGGCGGCGATCGCCGGCATCGCCGGCGCGCTGTTCGCGCAGACCAACGCCTTCGTCACGCTCGAGGTGCTCGGCTTCGTCGCCTCCGGCAACGTCCTCATCATGCTCGTGCTCGGCGGCATGGGGCGGCTCTACGGCGCCTTCATCGGCGGCACGATCTACATCCTGCTGCGCAGCGAGCTCGCCAAGTTGAGCCCGGAGTTCTGGGAATTCGGCATCGGACTGGTGCTGGTGCTCGCCGTGCTGTTCGCGCGCGGCGGTCTGCTCGGGCTCGCCGACATGGTCCTGCGGCGCCTGCGCCGCGAGAAGGCGACATGACCGCGGCGAGCGTGGTGCCGGCGCTCGAGACCCGCGGTCTGAACATGTCGTTCGGCGGGCTGCAGGTCGCGCGGGAGATTCATTTCCGGCTCGAGCGCGGCGCGCGCCATGCCCTCATCGGCCCCAACGGCGCGGGCAAGACGACGCTCATCAATCTCATCACCGGCCTGCTCAAGCCGACCAGCGGCGAGGTGCTGCTGGGCGGCGATCCAGTGACACGGCTGCCGCAGGCGGCGCGGGTCCGCCGCGGCATCGCCCGCACTTTCCAGATCAATCAACTGTTCCGCAATCTGACGGTGACGGAGAATGTCTGCCTCGCCATCGCCGAGCGCACCGGCGCCAGCATGGCGCTGTGGCGGCCGGCCGGCTCGCGCCCGGACATCATGGCGGAGGCGGCGTCGCGGCTCGCCGCATTCAACCTCTCGGCCGAGGCGCAGCGGCCGGTGCGCGAGCTGCCCTATGGGCTGCAACGCCTCGTCGAGATCGCCATCGCGCTGTCGCTCGATCCCAAGGTGCTGCTGTTGGACGAGCCCGCCGCCGGCGTGCCGTCGACCGAAAGCCACATCATCATCGGTGCCCTTGAGGCGCTCGACCCGTCAATCGCCGTGCTCATCATCGAGCACGATATGGACCTGGTCTTCCGCTTCGCGCGGCGCATCACCGTGCTCGCCGCCGGCGCCGTGCTGACCGAAGGCACGCCCGACGAGATCGCCCGCGATCCCGGTGTCCGCGCCGTCTATCTCGGCGAGGCGCGACATTAGCCGCGCGGCATCCGCCTACCGGCTGGTGAGCTTGATCTCGATGCGGCGGTTGCGGCGAAAGGCGATCTCGTCGTCGCGCGCGTCGAGCGGTTGGAACTCGCCGAAGCCGGCGGCCGACAGCCGCTCCGCCGGAATGCTGCGCGAAGCGAGGAATTTGACGACCGAGATGGCGCGCGCCGAAGACAGCTCCCAGTTAGAGGGAAACTGCGCGGTGGCGATCGGCCGGCGGTCGGTGTGGCCGTCGATCTGCAGCACCCAGTTGAGGTCCGTAGGTATGCGCGGCGCGATCGCGCGCAGCGCGTCGGCGAGGCGCTCGAGCTGGATGCGGCCCTCCGGCTCAAGATCGGCCGAGCCGCTGCCGAACAGCACCTCCGACTGAAACACGAAGCGGTCGCCGACGACACGGATGTCGGCGCGGTCGCCCAGTACCTCGCGCAGGCGGCCGAAGAACTCGGAGCGGTAGCGCGCCAGCTCCTCCACCTTGCTCGCCAGCGCCAGATTGAGCCGCCGGCCGAGATCGGCCACTTGCGCCTGGCTCTCGCGCGTCTTCACCTCGCTCGCCTCGAGCAGGGCGTTGAGCCGGGTGATCTGTTCGCGCAACGCGTTGAGCTGCCGGGTCAGGAGATCGGCACGCAACTGGGCGTCGGCGCTGAGTTTGCGCTCTTCGCTGAGCGCCTCGCCGCCTTTCTGCACCTCCTTCATTTGCTCGGCCAGCTTCGCTTCGAGCTCCTGGCGCAGGATGGTGAGCGTCTGGATATTGCGGCGCAAGGCGTCGAGCTCGCGGAGCTGCACCTCGATCGTCTCGCGATCGGCGCGGATCGACTTGAACGCGTCCTCCAGCTTGCCGCGGTCTTCGGTGATGCGCTTATAGGCCTCTTCGAGCTTCTCGCGGTCCGACGTGATGCGCGCGAACGCGTCGCGCAGGTCGGCGTCGGATCTGGCGGCCTGCTGCTTGTTCGAGTCCGCCTCGGCGCGCGCTGCGGCAAGCTCCTGGGCCAGGCGGTCGCGCAGCGAGGTCGAGGATTGCAGCTCGGCGGAGAATTGCGCGATCTCAAGCCGCAGATCGGCGCTGGCGCGGCGCTCGAGCGCGAGGAGGTCGGACAGCTCGCCGATCTGCTGCGACAAACGCAGCAGGGCCTGGTCGCGACCCGAGATGATGTCCTTCAGGTGGAATTGGAATACCGTGAAGATCATCAGCACGAAGACGATGACCATGATGAGCGTCGCCAGCGCGTCGACGAAGCCCGGCCAGATGTCGACCGTACGGACGTTGCGGCGGGCGCTGCCGATGGCGGCCATGGCCGGGACTCAGCTGCGATCTTCTTCAGCCAGCGCGGCGATGGTCCGCGCGAGCAGCCGGATCTCGTTGCGCAGATCCTGGGTGATCTGGGTGCGGCCGGACGCCGATTCCTCGACCAGGCGGGCCATGAGGACGTCGAGATTGCGGATATGGCCGCGCGTTGCGTCGTCGATGCCGAGGCTGCCTTGCGACATCGCCTCGATGAGCCGCGCCAGCAGCGGCTTGAGCTCGAGTTGGTTCTCGGCCACGCGCACGAGCAGGTTCTGCTCCGCGCGCATCTGGTCGGTGAGCTGGGTCAGGCGCTCGTTCAGCGTGACGAAGCTGGCGTTGGCCGAGCCGCGCCCTTCCTCCGCCCGCGCCATCGTGCGCTGCAGCGCCTCGAGATTGTCGGCCGTCTGCTCGAGCAGCGCCTGGATATAGGCCGGCACCGCCTGATCGCCGTCGGCGGCCGGTCCGCCGGACGACAGGCGCGTCAGGCTCGACAGCCATTCCTCGAGATCGTTGTAGAAGCGGTTTTGCGCTTGGCTCGCCTGCAGGTCGAGAAAGCCAAGCACGAGAGAGCCGGCGAGGCCGAACAGCGAGGTGCCGAACGCCGTTCCCATGCCGCCGAGCGGGGCCTTGAGGCCGCCCTGGAGGTCGCTGAACAGCGCGGATGCGTCGGTCGTCGCCGACAGGCCGGAGATGACCGTGCTGACCGCGCCGACCGTCTCGAGCAGACCCCAGAACGTGCCGAGCAGGCCAAGGAAGATCAGCAGGCCGACCATGTAGCGCGAAATGTCGCGCGATTCGTCGAGGCGAGAGCCGATGCCATCGAGCAGCGTGCGCAGCGAGGTCGTCGACAGGCTGATCCGTCCCTTGCGCTCGCCGAGCATCGCGGCCATCGGCGCGACCAGTCGCGGCGGCCGGCTCGCCGACAGCGTTATCTGGTTGCGGCGGAAGTTTTCGATCCACGCAATCTCGGGATTGAGCCGCAGCACCTGGCGGATGTTGTAGGCGATACCGAGCGCGAGCACGCCCAGGATCAACGAGTTGAGCGCCGGGTTGGCGAGATAGGCCTGGGTCAACCCGCGCGCCAGCGCCATCACGATCCCCACGAGGGCGACCAGGAAGACGATCTGACGAATAAGGAAGCGGCGCATCCGGGTCATGTGTCGACGCTCGCGATCCTGAATTGTGCCGGCGGCGCGGGTTCGCGCTACCGCCGCATGACAATAACGTCGACGCGATCGGGCGGCCCGCTGGGAACCCGATTGCCGAGCGCCCGCACGTCCATCCGCGTGCTGCGGACGCCCTGGTCGATCAAATACGAGCGCACGGCCAGCGCCCGGCTCAGGCTCAGGCGGCGCGCCTGGCTGCCTGCGTCATCACCGCCGCTGGCATAGGCGACGAGTTGCAGGCGCAAGTTTTCATCCTTTTTCAGATCGGCAATCGCCGGATCGAGCAGGCGCTTGGCAGCCTCTGGCAAATCGGTCGCGGCGCCGGGAAACTCGATCCGCGCGGTCGGCGCGTCGCCGGGCAACCCGCTGGGCGGCGGCGCGGCCGCCAGCGCCGGCCGCGGCGTCGATGTCGTCGCTGGGGCCGCGGCTGGCGGTGGCGCCGCAGCGGCGGCCGGCGGGGGTGGCG
>JACQDQ010000415.1 GCA_016201015.1 Pseudomonadota bacterium
GAGCTGCTTGGTCTGGCCGGACGGCGAGGTGACCGTGACGGGCGGTACGCTGTCCGCCATGGTCTGGCGGATCACCTGCAGGTCCTTGCCTTCGACCTTCAGCCGCAGCGCTTCTTCGTCGAGATCAGGCTGCTTCATCAGCCAGTGCGACATCCGCCGCAGCAGATCGAGATGCGGCCCGCCGCCTTCGTAGCCGCGCGCCCACAGCCAGATGTGATCGGACATGATCTGGGCGACGCGTCCTTCGCCGACGCGGTCGAGCAGCAGCAGCGGCCGGCTGCCGACGCCGCTCATCAGGACATGGCCGCGCCTGGGCTCGGTATCGACCTGGCGGAACCAGCGGCCCCAACTCGGCTCGGCCGACTCGGCGCCCGGCAGATCGGCGGTGACCGGATGGCGCCGGCCAAGCTCGGTGATCTGCGGCTTGAAGCCCTGCTCGAACACGGTCGAGGTCGGCGTGCCGGGTAGGATCTGGCCGAGCGGCGAGGTGAACAGGTTGCCGGCGCCGGTGACGTTGGGGCCGGTGGCGACGAGCAGTGCGCCGCCGCGGCGCACGTAGCGGACGATGTTGTCGAGATAGATCTGCGCCAGCACGTCGCGGCGCCGGTAGCGATCGAAGATGATCAGGTCGAACTCGTTGAGCTTGACCTCGAACAATTCGCGAATCGGGAAGGCGATCAGCGACAGCTCGTTCACCGGCGTGAAGTCCTGCGCCTCCGGCGGCCGCAGAATGGTGAAGTGGACGAGGTCGACCGACGGATCGGACTTGAGCAGATTGCGCCAGGTGCGCTCGCCCGGATGCGGTTCGCCGGTGACCAGCAGCACGCGCAGCCGGTCGCGCACGCCGTGGATGACCACCACGGCGCGGTTGTTGTCGAGGGTCAACTCGCGCGGTCCGGGCTCGACCTGGATCTCGAACACGCTTTGGCCGCCGTGGTCGAGCGTGAAGTCGAAGGTCTGCGGCGTGCCGATGGCGAGGCGGACCGTCTGGATCTCGCCGCCGTCGCGGCGGATGTCGACGCGCGCGGTGCCGGCCGCCGCGCCCGGCCCGTCGTCGACGCGCAAGGTCATGGCGAGCGGCTTGCCGACGATGCCGTAGGTCGGGCTGCGCTCGACGATCAGGCGGCGGTCGCCTTCGTTGCGCTCGCCGGTGAGCAGCGCGTGAATCGGCCCGGGCAGCCGCTCGCGGTCGATTTCGCGGGGTGCATCGTGCACCTGGCCGTCGGTCAGCATGATGATCCCTGCGATGCGGCTTTTCGGCACATCGGCCAGCGCGCGGTCGACGGCCTCGAACAGCCGCGTCTCGTCGGCCGCGCCCCCGGCGGCGCGCACGACGCGCAGCTCGAGATCCTTCTGCTGCGCCAGGCGTTGCTGCAGCTGCGCCAGCGCGGCCTCCGCGCGCGCCTTGCGTTGGCCGATCCGCTGGCTGGCGGAGTCGTCAACGACCACCACCGCCACGTCGGACAGCGGTTGCCGCTGCTCGAGGACGGCCGTGGGATTGAGCAATGCGGCCAGCAGGCCGGCGACCGCCGCGGTTCGCCACAGCGCGCCGCCCGCGCGTCGCCACCACAGCAGCGCGAGGCAGAGGATTCCGGCGGCGGCAAGCGCGATCAGAGCCGCCTGCGGCAGGAGGGGCGCGACCGTCAGCCTGAGTTCGTCGAACATCAGCGCCTCAGCCGTTCGAGGATCGCCTCGATGTGGACCTGATCGGCCTTGTAGTTGCCGGTGAGCGCATACATCACGAGATTGACGCCGAAGCGGAGCGCCGTCTCGCGCTGCGCCTCGCCACCCGGCACGACCGCGTATGCCGGCCGGCCCTGTCCGTCGGTCGCCCAGGCGCTCGCCCAGTCATTGGCGCCGATGATCACCGGCGAGACGCCGTCATTGACGCGATCGTCGGCCTGCTCGACCCACACCTTGCCGCCGGCCCAGCGGCCCGGGAATTCGTTGATCAGATAGAAAGCCTTGGTCAGCACGTGATCGGGGGGCACCGGGGCCAGCGCCGACAGGTTGAGCTGCCGCAGCAGATCGCGCAGCCGCACGGCGCCGGGGGAGAGTATCCCGGGTCCGGCGAGATTGCCGTCGCGCGTATCGAACAGGATGGTGCCGCCGTTGCGCAGATAGGCGTTGATTTGCGCCACGGCGGCGGTCGACGGGGCCGGCGTCTCGGCAAGGACCGGCCAATAGACCAGCGGGAAGAACGCCATCTCCTGGCGCTCGACGTCGATCTCGACGGGTTGGCCTGGGTCGACCGCCGTGCGCCGTGCGAGCACGGCGCCGAGGCCGCTCAGACCTGCCCGCGAGAGCTCGTCGATTTCAGGATTGCCGGTCTTGATGTAGCCGAGCCGCGTGCTCAGCGTGCCGGTCATCGCCGCGCCGTCGTCGCTCGCCGCTGCGGCGCCGCGTCGACCCGGCGTCTGCGCCGCGGCGGGCAGCGCTGCCATGGCGCAGAGCAGGACGATCGCCGCTCCGCGCGCGGCCGGTCGCGGCCACAGCCCGCGCAGCCACAGCGAGATGCACAGATCGATGAGCGCCAGGACCAAGGCGGCGGCGAGCAGCCACGGCTTGAAGTCGACCTCCTGCGCCCGCGCATAGGCGCCGCGCACGATGCCCGACGGCAGTTGCTCGATCATGCGCGGCGTCGGCAGCGCGGCCGACAGGTTGAGTGCCCGCCGCCCGAGATCGCTGCCGTAGAAGCCGGGCGGGAATTTCGGGCTCGGCACCGTCTTCGCCAGCGCCTTGGACGAGATGGCCACGGCTGCCGGCGGCGGCGCCTGCAGCCGCCCGTAGCCGTCGAGCGAACTGAGCGGCGGCAGCAGCGTCTCCGAATTTTCGGCGGTGATGCCCTGCGACAGGCCGACCAGCCGCCGCAGCATCTCGACGAACAGGCCGGACAGCGGCAGCGTCGACCATTCCGGATTGGCCATGGTGTGGACCATCACCAGCCAGCCATCGCCCCGCTTGTCGCCGGTAACCAGCGGCGTGCCGTCGGATAGCCGGGCCCAGGTCTTGGTCGCGAGATCGAGGCTGGGCTCGGCGAGTACCTGGCGCGACACCCGCACGTCCTCCGGTACCGCGAGCCCGGCGAAGGCACCGGCGGGATCGAACGCGGCCAGGGCAACGGGCTGGGCCCACGACATGGCGCCGCCGAACGTGCGGCCGCCGCCGACGCGCAGCGGCGTCGGCACCAGATCGTCGACCGCCTCCGCCGTGCGCGGACCGGCGAAGCGCACCATGACGCCGCCCTTGCGCACCCAGCCGTCGAGCGCGCTGCGGTCGGCGTCGGCGAGTCGGCCGATGTCGGCCAGGACGAGTACGGCAAGCTCGCGCTTGAGCAGCTCGACGACGGTTCCGCTGCGCACCTCGGCGAAGGGTGTGAGCGCGCGCTCGAGATAGTAGATTTCCGACAGCAGCGGCTGCTGCTGGCGCTCGCTCGTGCCGCCGGCGAACAGGCCGACGGGGCGGCGGCGCCAGCGCTCGTCGAGCAGTACGACCGCGCCGGCCGAAGCCTCTCCCTCGATCTCGATTCGCGTCAGCCGATTGCGCAGCTCGGTCGGCAGCACCAGCCGCGCCGTCGCCGATTTTTGCCCCATCTCCCAGTGCAGCTCCTCGCGTCCCAGCACGCGGCCATCGTCGGTCAGGGCGCGTAGGAAGACCTGCGCCGGCGGACCCGCATCGACACGCGCGGCGGTCATCGTCAGTCCCGATGCCTCGGAGAGCGGGGGCAGCAGCAGGCGGGCGAGCGACTCGGGCGGATCGGCGAGGAAATCGACCCCGCCCAATCGTTGCAGCCGGTCGAGCAGGGGGCCGAGCTCCGCGTCGTCGAGGCCGTCGCTTAGATAGACCACCGCCGCCTGCGTCGGCATGCCGGGCTGATCGAGCGCGGCACGCGCCGCGGCGCGATCGATCGGCCACGGCTTCGGCTCGATCGCCGCGGCCGTCGCCCGCGCTTCCTGGGCCCGCATCAGCCGCGTGAGGCGCGGCGGTTCGCCGGCGAGCGAGGGCGCCGTGGCCAGAATGGCGACCGGCCGCTGGTCCCGCTCGGCGCGATCGATCAGGTCTTCGAGCGCCGCGCGCCGCGCCGGCCAATTGCGCGCCGCCGCCCAGCCGTCGTCGACGACCGCGAGCAGCGGGCCCGGGCTGTCGAGACCGCGGCTCGGGTTGAGCAGCGGATGGGCGAGGGCGAAGATGATGAGCGCGGCGAGCATGAGGCGCAGCAGCAGCAGCCAGAGCGGCGTCTTGGCCGGCGTCTCCTCTTTCGGCGTGAGTTGGAGCAGCAGGCGGATCGCCGGAAACCGCTCGTGGCGCGGCGCCGGCGGCGTCACGCGCAGCAGCCAGTAGAGGATCGGCAGGCCGGCCAGCGCGGCGAGCCACCACGGGGAAAGGAAGGCGAGCGCGCCGAGGCCGCCCATGTTCAGAAACGCGGCTCCCGCGACAAAGCAAGGTAAAGGGCCAGCAGCGCCGTCTCCGGCGGATGGTCGGTCCGGTGCGTCATGAAGGTCCAGCCGACGGCGCGCGCGATGTCGCCGAGCCCGCCGATATGGTCGGTGATCAGCGTCCGGTAATCGTCGCGCACCGTCTCGACGCGGGGAATAAGCGTCTCGCCCTCGCGTTCCAGCCCCTCGAAGCGGGTGCGGCCGGTAAAGGGCAATGTCTCCTCGGCGGGATCCAACACGTGCAGCAGAAAACCGCTGATATCGCGGCCGGCGACGGCGCGGACGGCCGCGTCGACCTCCGGCAGCGGCGACAGAAAGTCGCCGACGAGCACGACCTGCGCGTGGCGCGGCAGCGCCGCCGCCGGCGGCAGGCTGGGCGCGTCGGTCCGCGGGGACGACAGCACCTGCGCGAAGCGGCTCAAGACGATGCGGCTGGCGGACGGCAGAACGCCCTCGCCGATCATCGCGACGCGCTCGCCGGCGTGCACCAGCAGCGCCATCAGCGCGAGCGTCAGCAGATTGGCGCGCTCGGCCTTCTCCGACAGCTTCGGCGTCGAGCGCCAGCGCATGGAGGCGGAGCCGTCGCGCCACAGCCAGACGCTCTGCGCCGCTTCCCACTCGGTCTCGCGGACGAACACGCGGTCGGTCTTCGCCGTCTGCCGCCAATCGATGACGTCCACGGCATCGCCCGGCTCGTAGCGGCGGAACTGCCAGAACGTCTCGCCCTGGCCGACGCGCCGCCGGCCGTGCACGCCCTGAATGACCGTGGCCGCCACCCGCTCGGCCGCGACCAGCAGCGGCGGCAGGCGGCTCGCCAGGCTTTCGGCCCGTTGCTCCAGCGCGAGTGCGTTGATCATGTCCGCGCTCAGGCGAACGGCTGGCACAGCCGGTCGATCACCTTGTTCATCGTGATGCCATCGGCGCGTGCCGCGAAATTGAGCGCCATGCGGTGGCGCAGCACCGGATGGGCGAGGGCCAGCACGTCGTCGATCGACGGCGCCAATCGCCCGTCGAGCAGCGCGCGCGCGCGCGTGGCGAGCATCAAGGACTGGCTGGCGCGCGGCCCCGGGCCCCAGGCGACGTGCTTCTTCACCTCGGGGATGTCGGAGCTTTCCGGCCGTCCCGAGCGCACGAGGCCGAGGATCGCCTGGACGACGCTGTCACCGACCGGAACGCGGCGGATCAGGCGTTGCGCCGCCAGCAGCTCCTCGCCCGTCATGACTTGCGGCGGCGTCTCTTCGGTGATGCCGGTGGTGGCGATCAGCATCCGCTTCTCGGCATCGAGATCGGGATAGGAGACATCGATCTGCAACAGGAAGCGGTCGAGCTGCGCCTCCGGCAGCGGATACGTACCTTCCTGTTCGAGCGGGTTCTGCGTCGCCAACACGTGGAAGGGCTTCGGCAGCGGATGATAGGCGCCGGCGACCGATACGCGGCCCTCCTGCATCGCCTGCAACAGCGCCGATTGCGTGCGCGGGCTGGCGCGGTTCACCTCGTCGGCCATCAGGAGCTGGCAGAATACCGGGCCGGGGATGAAACGGAAGGAACGGCGCCCTGTCTCGCTCTCCTCCAGCACCTCGGAGCCGAGAATGTCGGCCGGCATCAGGTCGGGCGTGCACTGGACGCGCTTGTCGTCGAGGCCGAGCACGGTGCCCAGCGTTTCGACCAGGCGTGTCTTCGCCAGCCCCGGCACGCCGATCAGCAGCGCGTGACCGCCGCCGAGCAGCGTGATAATAGACTGGTTGATCACTTGATCCTGGCCGAAAATGACGCGGCCGACGCCGTCACTGACCTGTTTGAGACGCTCGCCCAGGCGTTCGATCTCGGCAACGACTTGGGCGGTGGCGTCGGGGAGAGGGGCGAATTTAGGCTCGGGTGCGTTCAATGCGGCCTCACTTGGCTGAACGGTTACGCTGCCGGCGATGACCGAAGCAAACTCCGATCCCGCCGGACTCACGCAGCGCCTTCATCCCCCGTCCGGCGCCGATTCGCGGTCCGGTCCCAAATCTCCCCCGGACCCGACAGCCTGCGGCGAATTCGACATCCGAATCGGCCGCGACGGCACATGGTATTATCACGGTTCGCCGATCACCCGCAAACCGCTCGTCCGTCTCTTTTCGACTGCGCTCAAACGCGAGGCGGACGGCAGCTACTGGCTGGCGACGCCGGTGGAGCGCGGCCGCATCCGCGTGGACGATGCGCCGTTCACCGCGGTCGCGGTGACGGCGACAGGCGCCGGATGCGATCAGGTGCTGAATTTTCGAACCAATGTGGATACGGAGGTGGCGGCAGGTCATGACCACCCCATCCGCGTCAGCGAGCACCGGGAGACAGGCGAGCCGTCGCCCTATATCCTCGTACGCGACAATCTGGAGGCGCTGATCGTCCGGTCGGTCTTCTACGAGCTGGTCGCGCTCGGGGTCGAAGACCATGCCGGCGGCGACAATGTCCTGGGCGTATGGAGCGCCGGGCGGTTCTTTCCGCTCGGTCGAACGGAATGAACGGATCGCCAGTTGCCACGCCGCGCATCGACGAGTTGCGCTGCCGCCTGCAGGCGGCCGGCCACGATATCGGCGTGCGCCGCGTCGGCCTGCGCCTGCGCGGCGACCACGATCTCAATCCTGGCCTGCAGCCGCGCTTGCCGCTGATTCCCGCCGCGGTGCTGGTGCCGATCGTCGCGCGCGCGGCCGGCCCGACCATCCTGCTGACGCGCCGCACCGAGCACCTGGCCGATCACCCCGGGCAGATCAGCTTCCCGGGCGGCCGCCTCGATCCGGGCGATGCCGACGCGGTCGCGGCGGCGCTGCGCGAAACGGCGGAGGAGGTGGGCCTGGCACGCGAGCGCGTCGAGATCATCGGCCGCCTCGACACCTATCAGACCCGCACCGGCTACGAGGTGACGCCGATCGTCGGCGTGGTGTTGCCGCCGTTCACGCTGGCGCTCGACCCGCACGAGGTGGCGGAGGCCTTCGAGGTGCCGCTCGACTTCGTGCTCGACAAGGCCAACCACGAACGCGGGTCGCGCATGTACCAGGGCGTCGAGCGGCAGTTCTGGGTGCTGCCCTACCGCGACTATTACATTTGGGGGGCCACCGCCGGCATGCTGGTCAACCTGCAAGAGGTGCTGACGCGCTGATGGGCCGCATCGCCGTTCAATTCGTGCTGCCGATCGTGCTGCCGACGGTGCTCTACCTGTTGTGGCTGGCGGCGGAGCGCCGGCGCATCGAGCGGGTCGGCGTCGGTGACAAGCCGCACTGGCAGGACACGCCGTGGATCTGGCTCGTCGCGCTCGGCGTGCTGTTTGCCGGGTTGATCTCGGTCGCCAGCGCCGTGTTCGGCGGCGCCGAAGTCAAGGGGACCTACGTGCCGCCGCGGGTGATCGACGGGAATATCGTCCCCGGCCATGTCGAACCGGCGGCGCCGAAGCGCTGACGCGATGGCGCCCGCCTCGCCGCCGCGCCGATTGGATGAGCCGTGGATGCGCGCGGCCGAAACCGTGGCGGTGGTGGCGGCGCTCACGCGCGGCGGCGGCCAGGTGCGCTTCGTCGGCGGCTGCGTCCGCGACGCCTTGCTCGAGCGGCCGGTCAAGGACATCGATCTGGCGACGCCCGACCCGCCGGAGAAGGTCATGGAGCGGCTCACGGCCGCCGGCATCCTGGTGGTGCCGACCGGCGTCGCGCACGGCACGGTGACGGCGGTCGTCGCTGGCCGCCATTTCGAGATCACCACGCTGCGCCACGACGTGGAGACCGATGGGCGCTGGGCGCGCGTCGCCTTTACCGCCGACTGGAGCGC
>JACQDQ010000364.1 GCA_016201015.1 Pseudomonadota bacterium
TCACCGCCGCCGGCGTCAGCAACAGGCGCCGCGCCGCGGTCGAGAAGCCGCCGGTTTCCGCGCTGCGAACGAAGGATTCGAGGTTTGCGAGGGTCTCCATCGGGGTACTTTCAACGAGTTATTGAAAGTATTTCCACTCATTACCCCCTAATTTTAGGCCAATTGAATTGGCAATATCCACTCCGCGAACAAGAAATCTCAAACTGGAGTGACCGCCATGACCCGATCCACTGCCCCGATGAACGGCCTCAACGCTCTTCTTACCCCTGGAGCGTCGGCGATGATCCTGATCGACCACCAGCCCTTTCAGTTCGCGAACCTGCACAGCCACGAGCCGACGATGATTGTGAACAACGTCATCGCGCTCGCCAAGGCGGCGAAGGTTTTCGGCGTGCCGACGATCCTGACCACGGTGCTGGAGGATCGCGGCGGCAAGCTCATCAAGGGCCTGCAAGACGTCTTCCCCGATCAGAAGCCGATCGACCGCACCTTCATCAACACCTGGGAGGATGCGCGCGTCGTTGACGCAGTAAAGAAGACCGGCCGCAAGAAACTCATCATGGCCGCGCTTTGGTCGGAGGTCTGCCTCGCGATGCCGGCGATCCAAGCCGCGGGCGAAGGATACGAGGTTTATGCGGTCACGGACGCCTCGGGAGGCGTCAGCGCCGAAGCGCACGAGATGGCCGTCCGTCGCATGGTCATGGCAGGTGTCGTTCCGATCACCTGGATGGCGGTAGCAGGCGAACTGCAGCGCGACTGGGCGCGTCAGGACAGCGCCGCGGCGTTGGCGGAGGTTCTATTGCCATATGGCGGTGGCACAGGCATCGCGCTGGCTTGGGAGCTGCAACTGCTCGGCCAGAAGGCGGGCGCCGCCGCCTGAGCTCCTGCTATGGCGATCGGCGCGGAAGTCTCAAAGCAGATGGAGGCGGACCATGACGAACAACAATTCGAGTGAGGCTGCGAAGGCAGTCGTTCGCCGCAACACAGAAGAAGTACAGGGCGGTGGCAATTTTGAAGTTTTCGAGGAACTTTTTGCTGATGACTTTCTCGACCACACGCCGCAGCCCAACCGCACTCCCGACAAGGCCGGCGCGAGAGAGCTGTACCGGACGCTGCGCGCAGCATTTCCCGATTTCCACGCCGAGATTCATTGGCAGCTTGCCGATGGCGACCGCGTGACGACGTACAAGACCTATCACGGAACGCACCGAGGAGAATTTCTGGGCGTGGCGCCGACGGGCCGCAAAATTCAATTCGAGACCGTCGACGTCATGCGCGTGCGCAACGGCAAAATCGCCGAGCATTGGGGCGTTGCCAATCTCTTCTCCCTCATGCAGCAGCTCGGCGCCTGGCGGGCCAAGCAAGATCGCTCTTGAAAGCCACTACTCAACCGCAATCCTGCAAGGAACATCACATGACCATCGGCATCATCGGATCGGGCGCCATCGGCGCGGCCTTCGCTCGGACACTGGCCCGTGCCGGCATCGAGGCGACCATCTCCAACAGCCGGGGCCCGGAATCGCTCAAAGAGCTGGTTCGCGAGCTCGGCTCGTCGATCAAGGCCGGAACGCGTGAGGAAGCGGCACGTGCCGAGATCGTCTTTGTCGCGGTTAACTGGTCGAAACTGCCAGTGGCGCTGGCGGGCCTGCCGAATTGGGGTGGGCGCATCGTCATCGACGCCAACAATCCGATCGAGGCGCCGTTGTTCGAGCCGGTCGATCTTAAGGGCCGCGTCTCGAGCGAGGTCGTCGCAGGTCTGTTGCCCGCCGCGCGCGTCGTGAAGGCGTTCAATCACCTTCGCGCGGAGGTCCTGGCCGGTGATCCGCGGGCAGATGGTGGCCGCCGCGTGCTGTTCTATTCTGGCGACGACAACACAGCAAAAGCGGAAGTAGCGGCGCTCATCGACCGGATCGGCTTCGTCGGCATCGAGCTCGGATCGCTTGCCGTCGGCGGCCGGCTTGCTCAATTCCCCGGCGGCCCTTTGCCGAACCAGAACCTCGTCAAAATCGGCTGAACATGCGCCATCTTAGTTTGGCCGATTTTCGATCGATGACTTGGGCGATGACAAAATAGCCAACTGGGTGGAAATTTCATTCAACCAACGGGGACAAGAAATGGCTCGTCACCAAATTGGTCAACATGGGCGTGACTAATTCAATCACTTCTTCCCCAGAATCTCCCGCAGCAGCAGATAGAGCTTGCCGACATCGGCGGTGAGGAAGGTCGTCGAGACGACGTTCTCGGGATCGGTCAGCCTCGCCTCGCCGATCAGCCGCTCGAACTGCTCGATGTATTCGAGCACGTTGCGGCGGAATTCCGGGTGGTCCTCGAACTTGCGGCGAATGGCGGGCCCGGCCTCGCCGAAGCTCATGCCGAGCAGGCGGCGCACGAACAGGCTGCGGTCGCCGCCCAGATACCGCTTCATCAGCCGGCGCGAGATGTCCGGGTCGACCACGTGGCTCAGATCGACGGCGAGCGTGTTCAGCGTCTCGATCACCGCCTTCGATGAGCGCAGGAACGCGCCGCGGCGGACGGTGAGGTCGCGCGAGGTGACGGCGTCGGCCTGCTGCGCCGCGGTCTGCGAGGCGGCGGCCAGCGCCTCCGCCTGCCGCCGGAAATGCTCGGCCGCTTCGCGCGCGTGGGCGGTGCTCATCTCATTCGCCTGGGCAAGCAGCCTGGTCTGCTGCACCAACTCGCGCCCGGTCTCGCCGACGCGGGCCTGCACCTGCGCGGCGGCTTCGCCCAGCACACGCGCCTGGCCGGCGAAGCCGTCGCCGATCACCGTGATGCGCGAGGCGGCGGCGGTCACGACTTGCATCACCTCCTCCGCCCGCAGGCGGAAGGATTCGGCGAGCGCATCGAGCTTGCCGGCGCCCTGGTCGCTGGTCGTTTGGAAGTCCTGCGCGCGGCGCGACAGCGCCTCACCCGTCTCGCCGATGCGCGAGGCAACGCGCGTCGCTGCGGTATCGGCTGACCAGGCCGCGCGGTCGAAGGCGGCACCGACCTCGGACAGGCGCGCGCCGGCATGCGCCACGGTCGTCGCCAGGTACTCGGCCTGGTGCCTGAGCGCGGTGCCGAGCTCGCCGGCCTGCTGCGCCGTACGCTCCAGCGTGTCCGCCAGATGCCGCTCCTGGTCGCGCAGCGCGGTGTCGATCGTCGTCAAGCGCGCCGCCGACTGGTCGCCGGCCGCCGCGACCTCGGCCGCGCGCCGCAGCAGGGTCTCGGCGAGCCGGCCCAGGCGCTCGCCCGCATTATCCGCCGCGCCGGCGAGCGCGTCGGCATGCCCGGTCAGCGCGCTGACGACGTCGGAGAGCCGGCCCTGCGCCAGGTCGCCAGCATTGCCGATCTCGGCTACCCGCGCGCGCAGCGTTTCGCCGAGCGCGGCGACGCGTGCCATTGCCTGGTCGGCGGCAACGAACAGGTCCTGCGACTGGCGGCGCAGCAACTGGCCGACCTCGCCGATCAACGTCGCGATGCTCCCCGATGCCCGCGTCGCCTCCTGCATGCGCTCGCCGAAACGCGCGTCGAGCTCGCCCAATCGCCCGACCATCTGGTCAGACATGGCGGTGAGGTCGCCGACGCGGTGGGCGAGATCGCCGCCGACCTTCTCCACCTTGACCGCAATCTGGTCCGACGTGGCGAGCATCTCCTGCGCGCGCTGGCGGAAGCCCTCGCCGGCCCCACGCAGTTGGCGCAACGCCAGCTCGGCCGCGGCGGCAACCGCCGCCGACTGGCCATCGAGCGCGCGGCCGACCTCCGCCGCTTGGTCGAGCGACTTGAGCAATTGCATCCCCTGATCGCGCAGCGCGGCGTCGATGGCCCCGACCCGCAGTTGCGCGTTCGCCGCGGCATCGGTCACCTGCTCGCTGCGCGTCCGCAGCGCCTCGCCGATCTCCTTGAGGCGCAGTGCCGCCTCGCCGGAGGAGGCCGCGAGCTCGCGTGCTCGCAGTTCGGCCAGACTCGCCATGTCGCCGACGCGGCTCGCCGCCTGCGCCGCCGCGGCGCCGAGATCGTCGGCCTGGCGCTTGAGCGCGGCGCCGGCGCCCGACAACGAGCCCAACGCATCGGTTGCCACAGCGGTCAGGTCCTGCGTGCGGCCGCCGAGCAGCCGGCCCAATTCCTCGACCCGTGACGCCGTGCGGTCGGCGAAGCCGTCGATCTCGCTGGCGCGGCGGCCGACCGCTTCCGCCAGCTCGCCGGCCCGCGCCAGGCCGCGCTCGGCCGCCTGCGTCAGCTCCTGCGCCTGCAGCCGGAACGACTCGCCCACCGCACGCACGCGCGCCAATGCTTGATCGGCGCCGCCAGCGAGATCCTCGGTCTGCCGCCGCACCACGGCACCGGCCGTCTCGGCGCGCCCGGCGGCGCGGTCGAGCCAGGCGAAGAACTGCCGTGCCTCGGTGTCCAGCGCGGCATTGATATCGGCGAGGCGCCGCGCCGCGGCGTCGATCTCGACGCCACGGCCGCGCAGCGCTTCGCCCACCAGGTCGATCCGGCCGGTTGCCTGCGCCGCCGCATCGCCGAGCTCGCGCACCTGATGCTGCAGGACGGCACCGGTGCCTTCGCCCGCCGCGGCAAGCGCGGCGGCGGCGCGCGTCAGTTCCCCTGTCTGCTCGCCCAGCCACGTGGCCGTCGCCTCGGTGCTCTTGCCGGCCTGCTCCGCCGCCGCGGTCAGCTCCAGCGCGTGCTGGCGGAAGGCATCGCCGATCTCGCGGGCAAGTGTCCCCGCCCGCGCCGCTGCGCCTTCCATGTCGCGCCCCGCAACATTGAGCGCCCCGCTCACCTCGCCGACCTTGGCCAGCCCACGCGCTGCCGCCTCGCCAAGCTCGCGCGATTGCTGGCGGAACGCCTCGCCGGCGGCTCGCGCCCGCGCGATCGTCTGGTCGGCGACCGTGCTGAGCTCATGGCCCTGGCGGCGCACCGTCTCGCCCGCCAGCTCCGCCCGCGCCCCGAGCCGATCGATCGCCGCGGTCAGGTTCTGCGCCTCGCCGCCGAGCGCGGCGCTCGCTTCGCTCGCCCGCAGGCCGGCGGCGCCAAGCTCGTCGGTACGGCCGCGCAGCGCTTCCCCTGCCCCGGCGATTCGCTGCTCGGCGCTGTCGGCGGCCTTGCTCAACTCGCCCAGTCCAAGCTGCAGTCTTGCCTCGGCCGCCTCGCTGCGCGCGGCAAGGTCGGCGGCGAAGCGGCCGAGCGAGTCGGCGCTCGCCGTCAGCCGCCCGCTTGCCTCACCGGCGCGCGTCGCCGCAGCCGCCGCGCTCGCTGCGAAGCCCTCGGCCTGACTGCGCAGGACGTCGCCGACCTCGCGGGCGCGGGTCAGCGCCTGCTCGCTCGCCTGCGTGAGATCGCCGGTCTGCTGGCCAAGCGCCGCATGCATCTCGCTCGCTCGCGCCGCGAGGCGTTCGGCGGCGGCGGCGGCATCGCCCACTTCGGCGCGCAGGCTTTCGCGGATGGCGTCGGCGCTCGCCGCGCTGCGATCGCTCGCCACCTTGATCTCGTCGATCTGCTGGCGCAGTGAATCGGCAATGGTGCGTGCCTGTCCGGCGGCGCGCTCGCTGGCACCCGTCAATGTCTCGGCCTGCTGGTGTACGGCCGTTTCGACGCTTTGCACGCGCGTCGCCAGCATGGTCGACAGCCGATCGAGACCATCAGCCTGGCGCCGCAGCGAGGCGAGTACCTGCGCCGCGCGTAGGTGCACCTGGTCGGCGGCGGCGCCGAGCTCGCCCGCCTGGGTGCGCAGCGCCTGCCGGCTTTCGTCGACGCGCGCGGCCGCCTGGTCCGATGCTTCGGTCAACGTCTTGGCCTGGGCGCGTAGGCTGTCGGCGACGGTCTGCATCCGTGGCTCGGCCGCTTCCGTCGGATAGGACAAGCGCGCCAACTCGGCCTTCAGCGCCTGGGTCGTGCGCCGCAGTTCCAATCCGCGCTGGCGATAGGCGATGAGCGACCACAGCAGAATGAGCGGCATGGCGACGCCGCTCACGGCCATGCCGAGCTGGTGCGGCGGCAGCGCCGCCAGACCGCCCCAGCCGATGCCGCCGTGAATATAGGCGGACGCCGCGGCAAGCCAGGCGAGGGAGGCGATGAAGCCGATGGCGGCCGGCACAGATGGCCGCTCGGTCTCCGCTGCGTCAAGATCGTGCCGAGGCGGCTGGAGCGGCTGCGGCACGTCCGGCCGCTCCGGCTGCGGCAGTTTTTCGCCAGCGCCCGGCTCGGTCATCGTCGTGCCCGCGCGGCGCTACGCCGCCTTGCGGCGGCGGCGGATGAGGCCGAGGATCTCGGCGGCCGCGTGCGGAATGTTGGTGCCCGGGCCGTAGATCGCGGCAACTCCGCTCTTGAGCAAGAGATCGTAGTCGATCGGCGGCACGACGCCGCCGCACACCACCAGGATGTCGCCGCCGCTCTTGGCGCGCAGCGCTTCGACCAGCTGCGGCACCAGCGTGCGGTGGCCGGCGGCCTGCGACGAAACACCGACCACGTGCACGTCGTTCTCGATCGCCTGGCGCGCCGCTTCATCCGGCGTCTGGAACAAGGGGCCGATATCGACGTCGAAGCCGATATCGGCGAAGGCGGTGGCGATCACTTTGGAGCCGCGGTCATGGCCGTCCTGGCCAAGCTTGACCACCAGCATGCGCGGCCGGCGCCCTTCCTCGGCGGCGAAGGCGGCGACCTCGCGCTGGATGCGGGCGAAACCTTCGTCGCCTTGGTAGGCCGAGCCGTAAACGCCGGAGATCGAGCGGATCACCGCGCGATGGCGGGTGAACACCTTCTCCAGCGCATCCGAAATCTCGCCCACCGTCGCCCGCGCGCGCGTCGCGGCAATGGCGCCGGCGAGCAGATTGCCCTTGCCCGATGCGGCGATGGCGGCGAGCGCCTCAAGCGCGCCGCGGCACGCCGCCTCGTCGCGCGTCCTTCGCACGCGCTCGAGCCGCGCCACCTGCTGCGCCCGCACCGCCGAATTGTCGATCTCGCGCACCTCGACCTTTTCGCTGTCCTCGGCCAGGTACTTGTTGACGCCGACGATCACGTCCTCGCCGCGATCGACGTGTGCCTGGCGCCGTGCCGCCGATTCCTCGATGCGCAGCTTGGGCATGCCGGACTCGACCGCCTTGGTCATGCCGCCCATCGCCTCCACCTCGTCGATCAGCTTCTGCGCCTCGGCGGCGAGGCTGGCCGTCAGGCTCTCGATGAAGTAGCTGCCGCCGAGCGGGTCGACGACATGCGGGATGCCCGATTCCTCGGCGATGATGAGCTGCGTGTTGCGGGCGATGCGCGCCGAGAAGGCGGTGGGCAGTCCCAGCGCTTCGTCGAAGGAATTGGTGTGCAGCGACTGCGTGCCGCCGAGCACGGCAGCCATCGCCTCGATCGTCGTGCGGATGATGTTGTTATGCGGGTCCTGCGCGGTCAGGCTGACGCCCGAGGTCTGGCAATGCGTGCGCAGCGCCAGGCTCGTCGGGCTCTTCGGCGCGAATTGCAGCATCAGCCGCGCCCACAACAGACGCGCCGCGCGCAGCTTGGCGATCTCCATGAAAAAGTTCATGCCGATGTTGAAGAAGAACGACAGCCGCGGCGCGAAGTCGTCGACCGACAGCCCCTTGCCGAGCGCCGCGCGCACATAGTCGAGGCCGTCGGCCAGGGTGAAGGCGAGCTCCTGCGCCGAGGTGGCGCCCGCCTCCTGCAGGTGGTAGCCGGAGATCGAGATCGAGTTGAATTTCGGCATGTGCTTCGCCGTGTACTCGATGACGTCGGCGACGATGCGCATGCTGGGTCCGGGCGGATAGATGTAGGTGTTGCGGACCATGAACTCCTTGAGGATGTCGTTCTGGATGGTCCCCGA
>JACQDQ010000365.1 GCA_016201015.1 Pseudomonadota bacterium
CTGCGAGGAGGCCGCACGCGATAACCGCGGCTCGCCGTAGTGACAGCGCCGTCATGCATTGGCATGCCTCCCGGACACGTCGCTGTTCTGCAGCGTGACACGCTGGCCGCGACCGTCGAAAACCAGAACGCGCTCGGAAGGCAGGGCCACAGTCACGCGCTCGCCGCGTGCCGGAATCGTTCCGTGATCGGGGTCGCGGCGCACGACGACGGGTGTCGCAACCTTCTCGATCGCCACATGCAGGAAGATGTCGGCTCCGAGGTTCTCGACGTGAACCAGCAAACCCTCGAGATGGGCTCCGCTCGGCCGCGCGCCGATCGACAACGCATGCGGCCGCACGGCCACGTCGACGCGGGTGCCGGCCTCCAGACCCGTCGCGCGAGCGATCCTGGCGCCGAGCACATCGATGCTTCCGCCCGCCTCGACGATGCCCGGCAGCACATTGATGCTCGGGCTGCCGACGAAGCGAGCGACGCGCAGGTCCGTCGGATCCTCGTAGATGGTTTTTGGCGGCGCGACCTGCAGCGGCACACCCTCCATCATGACGACGATGCGGTCGGACATGGTCATGGCCTCGGCCTGGTCATGCGTCACGTAGATGAAGGTGGTGCCGAGACGTCGATGCAGCTGGGCGATCTCGGCCCGCATGTGCACGCGCAGCTCGGCATCGAGGTTCGACAGCGGCTCGTCCATCAAGAACACGCGCGGCTCGCGCACCATGGCGCGGCCGACGGCGACGCGCTGCTTCTGGCCGCCCGAAAGCTGGTTCGGCTTGCGGCCGAGCAGCGGCTCGATGTGCAGGACCGCGGCCACGCCGCGAACGGCCGTCGCAATTTCGGCCTCGACCGCGCGCACGCGGCGGGCGAGATGGCGCGCGCCGGGCAGCCGTCCGGCCCAATTGAGCCGGCGCATGCGAAGCGGCACCGCCAAATTGTCGAACACCGTCATATGCGGGTACAGGGCATAGGACTGGAAGACCATGGCGATGTCGCGCTCGTTCGGGCGCAGCGCGTCGACGGCCACGCCGCCGATCTCGACGCTGCCGGCATCCTGCCACTCGAGCCCGGCGATTATCCGCATCAGCGTCGACTTGCCGCAGCCCGACGGCCCGAGAATCGTCACGAACTCGCCGTCGCGAATGTCGAGGTCGATGCCGCGCAGAACCGGCGTCTCGCCGAAACTCTTGGTGAGCCCGCGGACGACCACCCGCCCCCGCCCGGCGCGCGGCTGCGGAAACGGATGCGTGCCTAATTGAGCGCCTGTCATCGCGGTGATTGCCTCAGCCCCCGCGGCAGACAGCCGGGCGCCGCCGCCGGCATGGCCGCGCAGAGCCCGCAATGTTGTTGCCGCTAACAAGCGGAGCAGACACGGTCGGCATTGCCCCCCGAAACCGCCGAATATTGTTCTCACCGGCCGTTAAGACAGCCGCTGTAACCTGTGGTAACGCTTAGCTATATCGTTTCGCCCATCGTTTCAGAGGCTCCCGCGATAGACAAGGGAAATATTGCCGCGATGTGGTGCGACCTTTCAGGGCCACCCGGCTGCCCGTCGCCGTAACACGACGCGAAATAGCCGGACGATACGGTAGGATCGAATGTGTCATTCTCTGTCAACTGCAACGCCAAAAGTCGCCGCATGAGACCGTCGCTTGCGCGGCGAGGATTGCTTCCAAGCCTGGCGCTCGCCGCCGTCGTCGCGCTCGGCGGCTGCGCGCCGACTGTCCCCTGCCGCAACTATACGCAGCTCTTCTTCGGCCTGGCGATCGGCGACGGTCAGGGCGAGGTGAGCGAGCCGCTGTTCCAGGCATTCCTCGCCGAGGTCGTGACGCCACGCTTCCCCGACGGCTTCACGGTGATCGACGCCATCGGACAGTACCGGCAGCAGAGTACGCAAACGATCATCCGCGAGAAATCCCGTATTATCCTTCTGGTGCACCCCGACGACGGGACGACCGACGCGGCGATCGCCGCGATCGTCGCCGACTACAAGCAACGATTCCATCAGGAGGCCGTGTTGCGTCTCGACGGTTGTGCGGCCGCCACATTCTGACTTTCGGTCCGCCGCCGCATTGACAACGTCCTGTCGCACATTAGTTGTTGCGAGTACACTTGATTGGTCTATGTGCGGACCCGGCCGCACGAACGCGCGAGATGTCATGGAACAAGAGAACGTCATACGCAGGCTCGCGGCGATCCTGGCCGCCGACATGGTCGGCTACAGCCGGTTGATGGAGATCGACGAGGCGGGAACGCTTGCCCGCCTGAAGACCCATCGTCTCGAACTCATCGATCCGACGATCGCCAAGACGACGGGGCGGATCATCAAGACCACCGGCGACGGCATGCTGGTGGAGTTTCAAAGCGTGGTCGACGCCGTGCACTGCGCCGTCGAGATTCAGCGCCGGATGGCGCGCCGCAACGCCGACGTGGCGGCGGACCGCCGCATCGAGTTCCGCATCGGCATCAACCTGGGCGACATCATCGTCGAGGAAAACGACATTTTCGGCGAGGGCGTAAATCTGGCTGCGCGCCTGCAGCAATTGTCGGAGGTCGGCGGCATCTATGTATCCCGCGCCGTCCGCGACCAGGTCGGCGACAGGCTCGATGTCGCGTTCGAGGACCTTGGCGAGCAGAACGTCAAGAACATCGCCCGGCCGCTGCATGTGTTCCGCGTACGGCTGGAAAAGGATGCGACACCCGCAGCCGAGCCAGTCGACAAGACCGCGGCGGGGTCCAAGTCGGACAAGCCGACGGTCGCCGTGCTTCCGTTCGTCAACATGAGCGGCGACCCGGAGCAGGAATTCTTCGTCGATGGGATGACGGAAGACATCATCACCGAATTGTCCCGCTTCAGGGAACTCTTCGTGATCTCCCGCAACTCGACATTTACCTACAAGGGCAAGGCCGTAAGCGTGCGCGATACCGCCAAGGCGCTCGGCGCCCAGTACGTGGTCGAAGGCAGCGCGCGCAAGGCCGGCAACCGCGTCCGCGTCACCGTGCAGCTCATCGACGCCGAGACCGACCGGCATCTGTGGGCCGAGCGCTACGATCGCCAGCTCGAAGACGTCTTCGCGATCCAGGACGAGGTCACCTCGGCGATCGTCGCCATTCTTCCGGGGCGGGTCGAGGCGGCCTCCCACGATCGCGCAAAACGCAAGACGCCGGACAACATGGCGGCCTACGAGTATGTGCTGGCCGGCAAGGTTCTCCACCATCGGTCGGCCAAGGCGGACAATGCCGAAGCGATACGCATGCTCGACCGCGCGATCGCCCTCGACCCGAAATACGCCCACGCCCACGCTTGGCGGGCCTGCACGCTGGGTCAGTCGTGGGTGTACGGGTGGAGCGAGGATCGGGCAGCCACCTGGAACGAGGTGGGGGAGGAGCTTAAGACCGCGCTGGCGCTTGACGACAACGACAGCGACGTCCACCGCATCCTGGCGGCGGTGATTCTGGCGCGCGACGAGCACGACAAGGCGATGTACCACCAGGAGAGGGCGCTCAGTCTCAATCCCAACAACGATCTCATCGTCGTGCAGCAGGGAGAGATGCTGACCTGGCTCGGGCGGCCGGAGGAAGGAATCGAGTGGGTCAAGAAAGCGATGCGCCTCAACCCATACCACCCGGAGCGCTTCTGGAATCATCTGGGCCGGGCCTACTATTTGGCGCGCCGCTACGCCGAGGCGGTCGATGCCTTCAAGCACATTTCCAGGCCGGATCAGGCGCATCATGCCTTCCTTGCCGCCGCCTACGCGCAGATGGAGGACGATGCGGCCGCAAAGCTCCACGCTCACGAAGTCTTGCAGCGCGATCCCAAATGGACCGTCAAGAGCTACCTCGCGACCCTGCACTACAAGCTCGACAGCGACCGCCAGCACCATAGCGAGGGCTTGCTGAAGGCCGGCCTTCCCGGCTGAGCCGGAATTGCGCTCGGGCGCCCCTGGCGATGCCGCAATCCGGGCGGCGACTCCCGCGCGCGCCGGCTGCTTTATCTAGGTGGAACGACCGGGTTGAAGTTTTCGACCAAGACGTTGCAGCGCTCGGCCGCCGCGCCGAATGTTTGGAAGATCATGCGACGAAGAGCAAAATAGCTCCGGAACCGTATGGTCAACGTAGTCGCCGTGGTGCCCGCTGCCGGACTCGAACCGGCACGCCGCGTTTCGGCGGCTACGGATTTTAAGTCCGTTGCGTCTACCAGTTCCGCCAAGCGGGCCGGCACCGACGGGCGGCAGCTTGCCCGCCCGCCCGAGTCCACGCAAGCGCGCTTCAGGCCGCCTTTACGCGGCAAGCGGATTCCTGCTATGCACGGCGCCCCAAATTCCACGACCGATCGAAGAACAGGAGAGTCCGTGAGCACTCACGCCCACGTCGCCGAACACGGCAACAAGTCCATCGCCATCTTGATCGCGCTCATCGCCGCCCTGCTTGCCATCACCGAGACCGGCGGCAAGAGCGCGCAGACCGCGATGCTGTCGCATCACATCGAGGCCGCGAATTCGTGGGCCTTCTTCCAGGCCAAGACGATCCGCATGACGACCATACGCACCGCCGCCGAGGCGCTGCAGCTCGAAGCGGCGGACGGCGTCTCGCCGGAGCTGGCCGCGGCGCGCGCCAAGCAGAATGCCGCCTGGCGCGCCACCGCCGAGCGCTACGAGTCCGAGCCGTCCACCGGCGAGGGTCGCAAGGAGCTGGCGGCCCGCGCCAAGGCCGAGGAAGAACAGCGCGCCCGGGCGCTTGGTGCCTATCATCAGTTCGAGATCGCCTCGGCGGCGTTCCAGCTTGCCATCGTCCTCGCCTCCGCCTCGATCATCACCGGCGTGATATGGCTGGTCTGGCTCGCCGGCGGCTTGAGCTGCGCCGGCCTCGGCCTGGCGCTGCTCGGCTGGCTCGCGCCGACCCTGGTGCACCTCTAAAATCGCCAGCGCCTATGCCGCTTCCTCGGTCGGCTCGGCGCCGAGACTGCGCATCAGCGCCTTGAGCTCGGCGACCGCGGCGGTCAGGCGATCGGCCGCCGTGCCGCGCATCACGATCGCCAGCGCGAACCGGCCCAGCCGATAGGAGGGATAGCTGCCGATCTCGACATCGGCATAGCGGCCCTGCAGCGCGGTCAGGCCCTCGGCGATCTTGCCCTCCGCCAACTCGGCCGTGACGGTGCGCGACAGGACCTTGGCGCCGCCGACGAGCTCGTGCTTGAAGCCGTCGAACATCGCCTGCATGATCGCCGGCACCCCGGCCATGACGTAGACATTGCCGATCTGGAAGCCGGGCGCCTTGCTGACCGGATTGTCGATGAGGCGCGCTCCCTCCGGGATGTTGGCCATGCGCAGCCGCGCGGCGTTGAGATCCTCCGGCCGCGCATAGTTGGTGCGCAGCCGCGCCACCGCCTCGGGGTTCTGCAGCAGGCGCACGCCGAAGGCCTTGGCCACGCATTCGGCGGTGATGTCGTCGTGGGTCGGGCCGATGCCGCCGGTGGTGAAGACGTAATCGAACTGGCCGCGGATCTCGTTGATCGTCCGCACGATCACCGCTTCGACATCCGGTATGATTCGTGCCTCGCGCAGCCGGACGCCGAGATCGTTGAGGCGGAGGGCGAGCCACGGCAGGTTCGCATCCTTGGTCCGCCCGGACAGAATTTCGTTGCCGATGATCAGCACGCAGGCGGTGACCTGTTTGGCGTCGGCCATGGACCCCTCGTTAACCCGTTTGTTCTACGATAGACTGCCGCAAACACGCGGCACAGTGTGGCGATCGGGACAGAGTTCGCAACGATGAATCGCAAACAGCGCCGCCGGCTGGCCAAATCCGCGAGCAGCGTCGCCGCAGGCTCCGGTCCGGGCCCGGCATCGCCCGCCTTCGATGCCGGCGATGCGCTCGCCCTGCTTTCGGGACTGGTGCGCCAGGTACGGCCGGCCGCCGTGACGCTGCCGGAGGCCGCGCCGGCGGTGCCCACCGAGCGGGCGCCGCCCGTGCCCAGCCTCGATCCGCAGGCGCGCGACGAGAACATCGCCACGACCTGCTACTACCTGGCGATGGATGCGCTGCGCGGCGGCCGGACGCCGGAGACTCTCGCGCGCGCGGTGGCGGCCGTCGCCGCCCATGCCGACCGGCTGTGGGCCGAGGCGCGCCGCGAGGTCGAGGCCGGCGACAAGCCGAAGATCGCCTGCAAGGCCGGCTGCGGGTGGTGCTGCCACCAGACGATCACCGTCGCACCGGTCGAGGCGGTGGCGATCGCCGCTCACGTGCGGGACAAGTTCACTGCCGAGGCGCGCACGGCGCTGCACCAGCGCCTCGCCGCCTTCGTCGAGCAGATCGGCGCCCTCTCAGCCGCCGAACGCGCGCGGCGGCAGGTGCCCTGCTCGTACCTGGTCGACGGCGCCTGCTCGATCTACGAGGTGCGGCCGCTGCGTTGCCGTGGCGTCCATTCGCGCGACGTCGGCCATTGCATCTGGAGATACGAGTATCCGGACGCCGCGCGCACCGACGGCCGCAGCCGGGTCGGCGCCGGCCCCTATGTCGTCGAGTCGGCGCGGATCATGAATGCGGCACTGGCCGGCCTCGCCCGGGCCTGCCGCGATCTCGGCCTGCTGGTCGACAGCCTCGACATCGAGGCGGCAACGCACGCCGCCCTCGACACCCCGCAGGTCGAAGCCCGTTTCCTCGCCGGGGCGCCGGTGTTCTCCGGCCTTATCAAAGGATCGCAAACGGCATAAGCTTGCCGCCCTGGCACCAGGTTCTCCCGCCACCTACATATCAGTCATGAATCAACGCCAAGTCCTGGACCAATTCGCCACCGAAGAACCCCGTCTCGTGCAGGTGCATGGGGCAGAGGCGTTTGCCGGCATGCATCGCGCCGGCCGTTTGGCCGCCGAGGTGCTCGACTACATCACCCCGTATGTGCAGCCGAAGGTGGACACGGGCGAGCTTGACCGGCTGTGCCACGAGTTCATCGTCGGGCACGGCGCCGTGCCCGCGCCGCTCGGCTATCGCGGGTTCCCGAAATCGATCTGCACCTCGGTCAACCACGTCGTCTGCCACGGCATCCCGACCGAGGACAAGGTCCTGCAGGATGGCGACATCCTCAACATCGACGTGACCGTGATCCTCGATGGCTGGCACGGCGACACCAGCCGCATGTTCCTGATTGGCGATGTCGGCGTAAAGGCCCGCAAGCTGGTCGACGTCACCTACGAGGCGATGATGCGCGGCATCGAGGTGGTGCGCCCCGGCGCCACGCTCGGTGACATCGGGCACGCCATTCAATCCTATGCCGAGGCGCAGCGCTTCTCCGTGGTGCGCGATTTCTGCGGGCACGGCCTCGGCCGCATCTTCCACGATGCGCCCTCGGTGCTGCATTACGGCCGGCCGGGGTCGGGCCTGGTCCTGCGCGAAGGCATGTTCTTTACCGTCGAGCCGATGATCAATGCCGGCCGCTACGAAGTGAAAATCCTCAGCGACGGGTGGACGGCCGTCACCAAGGATCGCTCGCTCTCGGCGCAGTTCGAGCACTCGATCGGCATCACCGCGGCCGGCTACGAAATCTTCACCCTGTCGCCGACCAACCTGCACCGCCCGCCTTACGCCGCCTAACGCAGCCGGCTTAGGCCGTCGCCGGTTGCACGACGCGCGTCGAGCGGCCGATCAACAGCACGAACAGAGCGGTCAGCACGCAGAAAAAGCAGGCGATCAGGAACGCCTCGAGATAGCTATCGAGCGAGGTCCGCAGGTAGCCGGCGCCCGAAGCGGCGACCGCCGCGCCGAGCTGATGGCCGGCGAGGATCCAGCCGAACATGATCGGCGCCGTCTGCCGGCCGAAGATGTCGGCGGTGAGACGTACGGTCGGCGGCACCGTGGCGATCCAATCGAGTCCATAGAACACGGCAAAGAGCGACAGGCCGTAGAACGAATAGTCCGAATACGGCAGGAACATCAGCGACAGCCCGCGCAGCCCGTAATACCAGAACAGCAGCCACCGATTGTCCCAGCGATCCGACAGCCAGCCCGACAGCGTCGTACCGATGAGATCGAAGACGCCCATCATCGCCAGCAGGCTTGCCGCGGTCACTTCCGGAATGCCGTTATCGAAGCAGGCGGCGATCAGGTGCGTGCCGATCAAACCGTTGGTGCTGAGGCCGCAGACGAAAAAGCTGCCGAACAGCAGCCAGAAGTCACGCGACCGCGCGCCGCGCGCCAGGGTCCGCAGCGCGACCGCGATCGGATTGTCGCTGTTCGGCGGCGTAGCGTCGTCGCTGGTGGCGCCGTACGAGCGCAATCCGACAACGCTCGGCCGCTCCGGCAGCAAGAAGAAGACCAGCGGTATCATCGCGGCGGCCACGGCGGCCACCACCCACGCGACCGGGCGCCAGCCGCCGCTTTCGGCAATCGCCGCCAGACCGGGCAAGAAGACAAGCTGTCCGGTTGCCGTGCTGGCGCTGAGGATACCCATCACCAGGCCGCGCCGCTCGACGAACCAGCGATTGACCACGCTGGCGCCGAGCACCAGCGCCACCGTGCCGGTGCCCAGCCCGACGAACAGTCCCCAGGTCATGGTGAGATGCCAGGGCTGGGTCATCTGCGTGCTCGCGGCCACCGTCGCGGAGATCAGCGCCAGCGCCAGCAACAGCGTTCGGCGGATGCCGATGCGCTGCATGACGGCCGCCGCGAACGGGCCCATCAATCCGTAAAGCACCAGGTTGAGCGCCAGCGACGCGGTGATGGTCGCTCGCGTCCACCCGAATGCCTGTTCGAGCGGAACGATCAGCACGCCGGGAGTCGAACGTACGCCCGCTGACGACAGCAGCGAGAGAAAAATCACCGCGGCGACGACCCAGCCATAGTGAAACCGCGGTGCGACCAAGCGCGCCAGACCGTGCATCGTATTTGCCCTTCGTCTCGCCCAAGTTTGCCAATGGCCGTATGCTCGTGATACGGACCGGTCCGTATCACTATTGACATGATACTGACCGGTCCGTATCATGTCAAGCGCTCGAACAGCAAGCGAAACGGCGATGCCGCGATCCCGATCACGCCCGGCAGAAGATCAGGAAGAAGATGTTGCCGCGGGCCGCCCCGACAAGCCCGCGCGCGCGCGCATTTTCGACGTGGCCAGAGACCTGTTCTATCGACAGGGCATTCGGGCAGTGGGCGTCGACACCATCGTCGCGCAGGCCGGCGCCACCAAGATGAGCCTCTATCGCTGTTTTCCGTCGAAGGACGATCTCGTCGCCGCCTACCTCAAGGAGCGAGATGAGGTCTATTGGCGGTGGTGGGACGAGACGGTCGCCCGCTATCACGGGAAACCGCGGCAGCAGATCCGCGCGCTGTGCCAGGCCATCGCCAAGCGCGCGGCCCAGCCCGGCTATCGCGGCTGCGCGTTCACCAACGCCGCGACCGAATTTCCTGACCCCGCGCATCCTGGCCGCGCCGTAGCCCTGGCCAACAAGCGAGAATTGCGCGAACGTCTGCGCCGACTGGCCGAGGCGCTTGGCGCGCGCGACCCTGCCCTACTGGGCGATCAGCTCTTTCTGCTGATCGAAGGCGTCTATGCGAGTTGCCAAGTCATGGGAACCACTGGACCAGCAGCGGGTCTCCCCGAGGCGGCTGAGGCGCTCATCGCCGCACAGCTTCGCTAGTCGCGCAGCCGGTTCGCCGGAAAATCAGGCACGGCCTGCGCGCCTAGCATCGTCTCTGCTAGAATTGCCGTGTCATGACCGACCGCGACGAGAGCAAAGGCGCGCCGCATTATCACGGCCATCGCCAGCGGCTGCGCGAGCGCTTCCGCAGCGGCGGCGGCACGGCGCTGCCCGACTACGAGCTGCTCGAGCTCGTTCTCTTCGGCGCCATCCCGCGCCGCGACGTCAAGCCGCTGGCCAAGGCGCTGATGGCGCGCTTCGGCTCGTTTGCCGGCGTCGTCTCGGCCGAGCGCGCGGCGCTCGCCGAAATCGACGGACTCGGCGACGTCGCGATCGACCTGCTCAAGACCGTGCGCGAGGCCGCCTTGCGGCTATCGCGCGAGGAGGTGATGAAGCGGCCGGTGCTCGCGTCCTGGACCAAGGTGCTCGACTATTGCCGCTCGGCCATGGCGCACAACAGCACCGAACAGTTCCGCCTGCTCTTCCTCGACCACAAGAACGTTCTCATAGCCGACGAAGTGCAGCAGACCGGCACCGTCAATCACACGCCGGTCTATCCGCGCGAGGTGGTCAAGCGCGCGCTCGAGCTGTCGGCATCGGCCATCATCATGGTGCACAACCATCCTTCCGGCGATCCGACGCCGTCGAAAGCCGATGTCGAGATGACCAAGGACGTGGCGCGGGCGGCAGGCGCGGTCGGCATCCAGGTGCACGACCACGTCATCATCGGCCGCCAGGGCCATGCCAGTTTTCGCAGCCTAGGCTTGCTTTAGGTGAGGCGACAGCGGTAGCCTCACTCGTCCCGATCCAGCAGATCCGCGACGATCCCTTCGTTGGCGCCTTCCCAGAACGAATTGAAGTGATGCTGAACGGCGAGACAAGGAGTCGCCACAGCGGTCTTTGCCTGCGCCGCCTCGTACGGAAATTTGACCAGCGTGGCGAGCCAGGCCGCGGCATAGTCCCCTGCCGCGAGCCGTCCTTCAGCCGTGCCGACTGCTGCTCCGACGCGCCGACGGCGCCTTTCCAAAGGCGTCTCGCGCCGCCGCGAGAATCTCGTTCGATAAGCTCGGATCGTCGACCGCGCGGGCAAGGGTCAGCGCGCCGATCGCCCCGGCGAGCGTCGCGATCGCGCGCTTGCGTCGGCTCGCTGCGGTACCGTCCTTGAACAAGCGGACGAAGCGGTCTAGCTGCGCGCGCACATGTGCCGTCAGGCCACGGCGAACGCCTTCGCTCTGGCGCGCAATGTCGGCGCCCAGAGCCGCGACCGCGCAGCCATTCGCTCGGTCGGCGCGGTGCCGCTCCGACAGGTATTCGGACACGAGATCGCCCAGATTGGTGAAGCGGCGTTGTCCCTCCATGCTCCGATCCAATGCGCGCGTCACGGCCTCGGCCGCAAGATCGTCCTTCGACCCGAAATGACCATAGAAGCCGCCATGCGTTAGGCCGGCGCCCTTCATGATCGCGTCGAGCCCGACGCCGTCGAAGCCTTTCTCGCGAAACAGCCGTGAAGCAGCATCGACGATCCGCTCGCGGTTCTCGGCCGCCTTGTCCCGGCTGACCCGCATTCGCGCCTCCTTCTTGCCTCTTGACAGGATATATGACGGGTACCATGTAACGTCAATCATGACGATCGTCATTTATAGACTCAACTCGGAGGCTTCCCATGAAAGATCGTTCTCTCGGAACAGCCCTCGTCACCGGCGCCTCGTCCGGCATCGGCGCAACCTATGCGGATCGCCTTGCCCGCCGGGGGCATGACCTCGTCCTGGTCGCGCGCGACAAGGATCGCCTGGAGGCGATTGCCGGGCGCCTGCGCGGCGAGACTGGCGTCGCCGTCGAAGTCATGAGCGGCGATCTGACCGCGGCGGAAGACCTCCACCGCGTGGAGGCGCGTCTGCGCGAGGATTCGCGCATCGGCCTTCTCGTCAACAACGCGGGCGCAGCGGCGCCAGGTGGATTCGCCGATCCGAATCTCGACGTGCAGGAGCGGCTGATTCGCCTGAACGTCACCGCGGTAACGCGCCTCGCCGGCGCCGTCGTGCCGCGCCTCCTGGCTGCGGGCGGCGGCTCGATCATCAACATCGCATCGGTGCTCGCGCTCGCGCCCGAGGTGCTGCCGGGCATCTATGCGGCGACGAAGGCATTCGTGCTCATCTTTTCGCAGTCGCTCCAGGCTGAACTCGGCCCGCAGGGCCTCTATGTCCAGGCCGTTCTGCCGGCCGCCACGCGCACGGAGATCTGGGCCAGGTCGGGCCGCGACGTCGATGCCATACCGGGTGTCATGGAGGTGGGCGAACTCGTTGATGCCGCGCTCGTCGGATTCGACCGGCAGGAACTGGTCACCATTCCGCCGCTGCCCGACGTCGGCCAGTGGGAAAGCTTTGCCGCGGCACGACAGGCGATGTTGCCGAATTTCCGCCAGACGCATCCCGCTGCGCGCTACCACGCATGAGGCGACGGGGCCGCACAGGCGAAACCAGCCGCGACCGCTCCCGGCGCAGCATGTGAGAAGGAGGCCAACATGCCGCTCGCAAAGATACATGTGCTGGAAGGTCAGTATGATGAGGTCCGTCTCGGGAAGGTATCGGAGGCGATCCAGAATTCTCTGATCGAGGGTCTCGGTATCCCGCCGGACGACTTTTTCCAGATCCACCATGTTCTGCCGCGCAATCGCTACCTCCACACGCCGGCATTCCTCGGACAGAAATACTCCGACGACATGATCCTGCTCGAACTGACATACATTACCGGACGCCCGAAGGAGACCCGGTTGGCTCTGCTCAAGCTCCTGGACGAGAAGGTCGTGGCAGCCGCGAAAATATCGCCGGACGATCTGGTGATCATGGTCTATGAGATCGCCGGCGAGAATGCCTCATTTGGTGGCGGCCTGGCGCAGCGAGCCCGCATCGCGACCCGGAGTTGATCGCCGTTGGAGAACTCACCTTGCCGATACTGGTGGCGAATGGCGTTTCGGACATCGTGGTCCCCGCCTACGGCTCCTACGTCATCTTGCAAGGTGCACAGAACGCGAAGCTTGTTCTCCACCCTGACGCCGGGCATGGCTTTCAGTCCCAGTACATTGATGACTTTGCCGGCGACGCGCACTGATCGCGACGCTGTACCACTCAGAAAGGAAATGCCCCATGAGCACACGTGATGTTGTCCTCTGTAACCCGGTCCGTACCGCGATCGGTGCCTTCAACGGTTCTCTCAGGACGATCCCGGCGGCCGATCTCGGCGCGACCGTCGTACGCGAGACGCTGAGGCGTTCGGGGCTCGACGCCGCTGTGATCGGCAGCGTCGTCATGGGCAACGTTGTCCAGGCAGGCAACAAGATGAATCCCGCCCGTCAGGCCTCGATTGGGGGCGGCGTACCGGTATCCGTTCCGGCCATGACGGTGAACCGCGTCTGCGGTTCCGGCGCCCAAGCCATCGTCACGACCGCACAGCAGATTGCGACCGGCGAGGTGGACGTCGCCATCGCGGGCGGCATGGAGAACATGGACCGCGCACCGTACCTGATGGACGGGGGCCGCTGGGGCTACCGCATGGGTCCGGCCGAGATCCATGACAGCATGCTTCGTGACGGCCTCGACGATGCCTTCTCAGGGAAGCATTCGGGCTGGCACACGGAGGATCTCGTCACCAATGCGCAGCTCACCCGCGAGGCACAGGACCGCTTCGCGGCACGCTCGCAGCAGCGTTTCAGTATGGCCCAGAAGGCGGGCAAGTTTGCGGAAGAGATCATCTCAGTCGAGATTCGAGGCAAGAAGGGCATCGAGGCGTTCGCCGTGGACGAGGCGCCGAGGCCCGACACGACGATCGAAGTGCTGGCCAAGCTCCGTCCTGCGTTCCGCGAAGGCGGAACGATCACGGCCGGCAACGCGCCCGGCCTAAATAGCGGCGCGGCCGCGATGATCGTCGCCGACCGCGCCTTCGCTGAAACCAGATCAGTCGAACCGATGGCCCGGCTCGTCTCGTACGGCGTGGCGGCCGTCGAACCCGGTATGTTCGGTCTCGGTCCGATCCCGGCCGTCCGGAAGGCGCTGGAGCGGGCCGGATGGAAGCTCGGAGATGTGGAGCGTATTGAGATCAACGAGGCCTTCGCGGCCGTGCCGCTCGCAGTCGCGCAGGAACTCGGCCTGTCCGAGGACATCATCAATGTCGAAGGGGGAGCCATTGCGCATGGTCATCCGATCGGCGCGACCGGGGCCGTGCTCACGACCCGGCTCTTGCACGCGATGCGCCGCGACGGCATCCGCCGCGGCGTCGTCACGCTCTGCATTGGTGGGGGTCAAGGCATCGCGCTGGCGCTCGAAGCACTTTGAGCCCACCGCCAGGGTCATGCCAGCTTCCGCAGCCTAGGCCTGCTTTAGCGCCCTGGACGCCACAACATTTCATTAACCAATTCATGCTGTGATGCCAGCGGTCGGAACATCTTCTGCCCCGCCGACCGCCAACCGCCGCACTCGGCTGCATCGCGGTGGCTTGGCGCAACAAAGCGAAAGGACAACCATGCTCAAGTTGTACGTCGCCACCGTCGGCCTGAAGCGCTCGCTGCTCGCCGGCCTGCGCCGTCTGCATGGCGACGAAGCGGGCGTGACGGCCATCGAGTACGGCCTGATCGCCGGCGCCATTGCCATTGCCATCATCGCCGCCGTCATCGCGGTTGGCGGCGACGTCAAGGGCTTGTTCAACACAACCGACACGCAACTGAAGAGTCTCGGCTAAGGCACCACGATCCGCTGGGTCCAGGCGAACGTGCGGTCGCGGCCGTCGCTCTTGCCCTGATCGATGAGGCGGCGGTAAACTATTGACAAGTTTCGATTCGGCACCTCCCGCCGGGAGTTCCTGCGGGATAAAAAGGAGGAGGGCTATGCTCAAACTTTATGTTGCTGCTGCAACCATCAGGCACTCGGCGCTCGTCGGCTTGCGTCGCCTGCGCGGTGACAAGGCGGGTGTGACGGCCATCGAATACGGCCTGATCGCCGGCGCCATTGCCATCGCCATCATCGCCGCGGTCATCGCCGTGGGCGGTGACATCAAGGGCCTGTTCGAGAAGACCTCGACCTCGCTCAAGA
>JACQDQ010000385.1 GCA_016201015.1 Pseudomonadota bacterium
ATTACTTGCTCGTCTTGCTGCCGCGCGGCACGCATGATTGGCTCAAATTCGTCCGTCCGTCGGAGCTCTCCGGACCGTTGCGCCGGCGCGGCGTGCTGGTCGAGGATTTGACCGGGCTCGGCTACGACCCGCTCGACGAATCGTGGCGCCCGACCCACGATCTATCCGTCAACTATATGGCATTCGCGACGAAGGCGGGGTGAGGCGAGCGTCGCGAGCCACGGTAGTCCAGGCAACGGCTGCGGCTCCGGGGCGAAGATCGGCAGCTTGTCCACCTGCCGGCACCACCATGCCCAGGCGCGGCGCGGCGGCGCCGTGAGTTGGACGAATTGAGCGCGCCACGTCATCTGTGGGCGCTGTTCCTCGGCGTTCATGTCCGCCTTCCCTCGCCCGCGCAGCCTTCCGCGCGTCTGGGTTGCCCTTATTGTCGTGTCGCGATCTTAGCGTGTGGATGTTGAGAGCGCCACGCCGCTCAAGCTTATGGTTGTCATGCGCAAGCTTGATCCATGGCTGTCGGGTTGGCGGAAGGGCTGCCTGCGGCGATGTCTTCCTCCGTGCGAGCTCATCTCTCAACGTCATGCCCGGGCCGCCGCGCAGCGGCGAGTCCCCTGGGCGGCCTTCGGCCGTCCCAGCCACGCACACCCTTCCGGAAAAAAGACGTGGATGGCCGTGACAATCCCCGGGTCAAAGGCCCGGGGATGGCCATGACGACAGTGGAGAGGTCGTGTCCAAGATTATTCAATATCGTTTTTAGCGGCCGAAACTCGCTGTTCTGAGCGCATCGTATGGAGGCTCAACCGGACAGCCGTGGGTTTAACTCTCGCATCCACGTCTTTTCGCGCTGATGGCCACCGAAAATGGATGGCCGGATCACGCAGCTTCGCCGCGGCCCGGCCACGACGAAAGAAGAGAAGCGGACAAGACGATCGCACTACGGATGCGATTCAGTGTGCGCCGGATCGCCTTCACGCTAATGTTCGATGTCCGCACCCGAGTCGTCCAATCGCCGGAGAGTCGCATGAGCCGTTCCCCGCCAAACATCCTCCGTGCCGCCACCGACAACCTCATGGACTGGGCGAGCCGGTCGGAATGGGACGAGCTGCGCGACGAAGTCATGGCGGTTCACACCTCGCTGGTGCTCGATGAGTACGAGATCGAGTCGCAGGAAGAGCTGATGGAGACGATCGGCGAAGAATATTACTTCACCACCGTTGTCCCCTGTGCCTTCGAGGACTTGGTCACGCAAGCGGATGAGGAGACGGGCCTGACGATCGTCGACGACTATCTCAAGCGCCGCGGCTTCAAGGAGAGCGTGCCCGGCCGCCGCTATCTCGAAGCTATGCGCGATTCGGTCATGAGTCTGTACGAAGTCGTCGATTCGGTGCCGGACAGCCATCTCGTCCTGCGCGACCTGCTGCGCGGCGGGGAACCGGTCCGCGTCGAGGAACGCAAAGGCTCCCAGCAACTCGTCAAATGGGATCGTCTCGCCTGCCGCGTCGTGCCGTTCAATCGCCATATGGTCATCACCGGCGCGAATCTCCTGCTCACGGCCGAAACAGCCGACCATATCAAGAACACGTTTGCCGACACCCTCGACGAAGCGGCCAAGCATGCGGCCAAGACACAAGGCAAGGACATCACTGAAGAAGGCAAGGCAGCGGTCAAGGACGTGTTCTTGAGTCAGTTGGCGCCGCTCTTTACGTTGGCCTGGCTCCGGCAGTCGTTGGACAAGCTCGCGGCGCCGCCGCCGCAGTTGCGCAACTACGATGGCGAAGAACTCGTGTTTCTGGAGCTGCGCTGGCCGTTCATCGGCGATGCAGCGGCAGAAATCGCGCGTCGCCTCGACCAGGACAAACCGCTGCTCTTGCGATACGCCGAGGACGGCTTGGAATGGACGTGGCAAAGCGACGCATCTCTATCGGTCGGGCCGCGGCGAGACGGACTCGTCTATGAAGCGGAGGCACAGGGCGTCGGCGACGACGACAAGATTAGTCTCGGTACCATTGTCCTCGAAGACGGCGCCATCGTTCTCCGCGTCAACTCGGAAGGCCGTGCCGCGCGCGGCCAGTCGATGATGGAGTCTCGGCTCGCCGGACTCATCGGCCCGGCCCAGATCGAGCGCCAATCCCTCGATGAGCTTCGCGAGAAGCACCGCGACGATCCGCAGCCGGCAAGTGATGCCGCATCTTCCATCAGTCCCGAGGAAAAGATGCAGATTCTCGGCTCGTTCAAGGAGCGGCACTACCGAGTCTGGCCCGACCAAGCGCTGCCGGCGCTTGGCGGAAAGACGGCACGGCAGATGGCGAGGACGAAACGCGGCAAGGCCAAGGTGATCGCGCTGCTGAAATCGATGGAAAACCACGAGCTGCGTCAGGCGCGCGCCGACAGCGTACCCGCCTATGACTTCGCCTGGCTTTGGCAAGAGCTCGGTCTCGGCGCGGAGCGCGACCGCGCGGCATGACAACGGGCGTGTCGGGAGACCCGCCCCTACGTCAGAGGCCGATCACGTCACGAATCGTGCCGCGGCATCCAGGGCACGCGCGAGAACTCGATGCCCTCCTCGTTGAGCGACTTGGCATCGGCGTCCGTCGCATCGCCGTAGATGTTGCGCTTCTTCGCTTCGCCGTAATGCATCTTGCGCGCCTCCTCGGCGAAGCGCGGGCCGACATGCTCGCAATTTTTCTCGACGTGCCGGCGGAGCTCGGACAGCTCCTTCATGAGCTGCGCGGCCTTGGCCGCCTCGGGCGAGTTGGCGAAGGCGGCGGGCGGCGCGGCCGGCGCATCGGCGGGGACGCCGGGCGCGGCCTCGGGCGACGCGGTGTCCGCCTGCGTCGGCGCCGGCACCGGCGCCGCGCCCTTGCGCGTGGCGATGCGCGGCGCCATCGGCGCCTTGCTCACTTTGGCCGAACCGCACAGCCCGCAGGCGACCTGGCCGCGCTTGGCCTGGCGCTCGAATGTCGCGCTGTCCTTGAACCAGGCCTCGAAGACATGGCCCTTGTCGCAGGCAAGGTCGAAGACGATCATGGTGGTCAACTCGTGACGACTAGTTGAATATTTGGCATCGATCGAACACTTTGCAAGCCGTGTCTAGCCGAACCGAATCGCCGCTGCAACCACCGCCTGGCGCCGCCCCCGATCCGCACGGATGCGGCGAGGCGCCCTCGCCCTGGGTGCTGCGCTTCGCCGAGCGCGTGCCGGCGGACGGCGCAGTGCTCGACGTCGCCGCCGGCGCCGGCCGCCACGCGCGGCTGTTCCTGGCGCGCGGGCACAGCGTTTGCGCGGTCGATCGCGATGTTTCGCGCCTCGCCGACCTCGCCGGCCGACGGGGTGTCGAAATCCTTGCCGCCGATCTCGAAGCCGGCGGCGCCTGGCCGCTCGGCGATAGGCGTTTCGCCGGCGTGGTGGTGACGAACTATCTGCATCGGCCGATCCTGCCGGCCATTATCGCCGCGGTCATGGTTAACGGAGTGTTGATTTACGAGACCTTCGCCGCCGGCAATGAACGCTTCGGCAAGCCGAGCAACCCCGATTTCCTGCTCAATCCCGGCGAGCTGCTGGAGGCCGTGCGCGGCCGGCTGCGCGTCATCGCCTTTGAGGATGTGGAGGTCGCCGTTCCGCGCCGCGCCATGATCCAGCGCATCGCGGCGGTGGCGGAACCCTAACCGCTATTCCCCCGCCTCGCGCAGGGGGATCGCGCGCAGCTGCGTCGGCGGCGCGAAAGGTCGGTCGTGGGTGAGCGCCGGCACCATGCGCCGCGCCTCGTGCACCTTGGCCGGATCGATCTCCGCGGTGATGACGCCGACCTCGTCGCCGCCCTCCGCGAGAATCTCGCCCCAGGGCGCGACGATCAGCGAGTGGCCATAGGTCTTGCGCCCCTCGGCATGCTCGCCGCACTGCGCCGGCGCGAAGACATAGGCGCCGCACTCGATCGCCCGCGCCCGCATCAATACATGCCAATGGGCGCGGCCGGTCGGCCGCGTGAAGGCCGCGGGAATGGTCAAGTACATGGCGCCGGCCTGCGCCAGGCTGCGATAGAGATGCGCGAAGCGCAGGTCGTAGCACACCGTCATGCCGAGCGGACCCCACGGCGTCTCGACCAGCACGGCGCGCTCGCCCGGCCGGAACGCGGACGACTCGCGATAGGATTCGCCGCCGGCGAGATCGACGTCGAACATGTGGATCTTGTCGTAGGAGGCGCGCATCTCGCCCGCCGGATCGAACAGGTAGGAGCGGTTGGCCAGCCGCGATCCGTCGTCGAGCTTGACGGCGAGCGAGCCGACCAGCAGCCAGGCGCCGGTCTCGCGGGCGAGCGCGCGCAAACCGGCCAGGCCCTCGTGCTCGGCCTCGCGCTTGGCCTTCTCGAATTGCAGCTTGCGCTTGGGCTCGATCATGTCCGTCATCTCGGGCGTGCAGATGAGCTCGGCACCCTGCGCGCGCGCCTCGCGGATCATCGGCGCGATCAGCGCGATGCTCTCCGCCACCTCGCGCCGCGCGTTCGTCTGGATGCAGGCGACCTTGAATTTGCCGCTCATGGCTTTTCGCCTCCTTCGGGTCCGTAAAAGGCAACCCACAACGCGAGATCGTCGGTGAAGTTCTCGAAGCGGTGGACGACGCCGGCCGGCACGAACAAGAGATCGGCCGGCCCGAAGGCGTGCCGCCGCGCGCCGTTGACGAATGTTCCGCCGCCAGACGCCACGACATAGATCTCGTCGCGGCTGTGCGGCTTCTGCGGGTCGGTGCCGCGCGGCGCGTAAAGCTTGATCAACAGAGTGCCATGCTCGAAGGCAGGCACCGAGCGCAGGCCTGACGGCGGCAGCCGGGCCTCGACCTCGACGACGGTTAGATGCGCCCAGGCGGGCGACGCGCCGGGCCGTTCGCCGCCCTCAGGCCCGTAGAACATCACCCAAACGGCGAAATCGTCGGTGAAGTTCTCGAAGCGGTGAACGACGCCGGCCGGCACGAACAGGAAATCGCCAGGGCCGAATTCGTGCCGGCGCTCGCCATTGACGAACGTGCCGCGTCCGGACATGACGATATAGACCTCGTCGCGCGTATGCGGCTTTTGTGTATCGGTGCCACGCGGCGCGAAATATTCGGTGCTCAGGCTGCCATGCTCGAAGACGACAACGAAGCGCTTGTCCGTACCGGCCAATTGCCGCGCCGCGTCGGCGATTGTCAGGTGCGCCCAGGCCGGCACCGACTTGGCTGCGGCGGCGCTCATGACGCTCCGGCCAACAGCGGATCGAGCTTGCCGGCGCGATCGAGCGCATAGAGCTCGTCGCAGCCGCCGATCGGCTTGCCGTCGACGAGGATCTGCGGAACCGTGGTGCCGCCGGCGCGCTGCGTCATCTCGTCGCGCAGCGACGAGTCCGCGAGCACGTCGTATTCCTGGAACGCGACGCCCTTCTTCGTCAGGAGCTGCTTCGCCCGGTGGCAATAGCCGCAAAACGGGCTGGTGTAAATTTCGACCTTGGCTTTCATCGCGATCCCGCCGTTCGCTACGCAGAGAATACTTAGGATGCCGCGGCCGGCTTCGCCAGATCAATCTGCGGCCGGCCGCACGACGCGGGCCAGGGTCAGCACATCGACCGCCGCCGCCCCGGCCCTGCGCAGCACGCGGGCGCATTCGCTGACGGTGGCGCCGGTGGTCAGCACGTCGTCGATCAGCACGACGCGGGCGCCTTCGAGGCGTTCGCGATGCTGCGCGCCGACGGCGAAGGCTTGGCGCACATTGCGTGCGCGTGCCGCCCGCCCCATGGTGCCTTGCGAGGGCGTACGCCGCCGGCGAAGCAGGAGGTCGGGG